>CAZSBQ010000164.1:0-9020 GCA_964604795.1 uncultured Victivallales bacterium
TTTTGTGGCAATCCCCTTCTTTAGCAGAATTTTTCCATAGCCCTTAGTACAAGGACCCACGTGAGCTGACTTAAGGTACTCATCGCCCTCAAGGTAGCGCTTATGGGGCGCCGGCCCCCACAAAGTACCGGGCGCGGCCTCCGCGCCCGTCCTCCCCCATGCCGTCGGGGCGCCGGCCCATACAAAGTACCGGGCGCAGCTCAAGCGTCCCCGCACTCCAACCGGTCCAGCGGACTCTCCGCCTGCGGACTCAACTCCCGCACCACATGAGTGTAGATCATCGTAGTTTCGACATTCGCATGACCCAGGTACTCCTGAATCTGGCGAATATCCGTGCCCTGCAGGAGCAAATGCGTGGCAAAACTGTGCCGCAGGGTGTGCGGGCTGACCAGCTTGGTCAACCCCGCTTTCCGTGCCGCGTCGCGAACGGCCCTGTTGATGCTGGACGAGTCGATGTGGTGCCGCCGCGTCACACCCGCCCGCGGATCCGTCGACAACTTTGAAGACGGAAACACCCACTGCCATTTCCACTCTGTTCCCGCATTCGGGTACTTGCGCGCAAGAGCATCCGGCAAGTAGACCGGACCGACACCCGCCGCACGGTCCGCACGGAACAGTTCCCGCACCTGTTCCAGATGCGCCCGCAACCCCGGCACGACGCGGTCCGGGAGCAGCGTTGCGCGGTCCTTGTTCCCCTTGCCCTGGCGGACAATGATCAGCCCGTTGTCGAAATCCAAATCCTTAACCCGCAAACGACAGAGGTCCATCAGGCGTAGTCCCGCACCGTACAGCAACTCAATACGGAGTCGCTGTGTTTCTGGGCAAGCTTCGAGTAAACGCCGCGTCTCCTCCACCGACAGCACAACCGGCAATTTCGCTCCCCGCTTGGCGCGCACATTCTTGTCCATGTCCCCCAAACCAACGCCGAGTACCTCCCGAAACAGAAACAGCAAGGCATTGAACGCCTGGTTCTGCGTCGACGCACTCACCCGCTCCTGCAACGCAAGGTGCGCCATGTAGTCACGAACATCCTGGGGAGCAACCCCGCAATCGCCACCCCCATCTCGCCGACCCCCCTTCACATAGTCGAAGAAACGCCAAATCCATGAAAGATACGACTGCTCCGTGCGGTACGAATAATGCCGCAACCGAAGCAAGTCCCGCGTCCGATTCGTCGCTTCCGCGCAAGAAACCGTGCCCCCCGCTCCCCCGGACTCCATGCCCGAACTCCTATCCTCCCCGCGCCCCCCGCCACGAAACTGGTAGTAGTACATGCGTACCGCATTCTTCGCCTGGCCAATCTGCCAATCGGGCCGATCCGGCTTCTCTTTCAGCCGCTCGAGAAAGCGCGCGAGCGTCTCCTCGAATCCCCCCGCGCGTCCGTTCCGCTTCTCATCCGAAGCGAACGCCAGAAAATCGCCCACCCACCGGACATAGTGACGCTCCAAACCCGAACGCACCAGCGCCCGTTCGCGCAAAAATCCATCGAACCCCGCAAGTACCTTTTCGTACATCGCCAACCTCCTGAAAACAGCCGTCCTGCCGCAGCTCAACGGTCGCAGTCCACGCAGGTCGCAGCCACTCTGCGGACCCCCGTTCGACACAGAATCCGCAAACTCCGCAAGATATCCGGGCTATAGCCCCGAAATCTTGCATTCACAGCCTCAGTATACACGCATAGAGTAGCTATGTCAAGAGCGCACGTCCTCCCGATATCTTGCACGCAACATATCCGGGCTATATCCCCGAAATCTTGCGCGCAAGCTAATAAGTGTTCGGCCAGAAGAAGAGGACACGCGGAATCATGTGGCCCGAGAGAGAAACCGTTGAGACTGAATTGGGGAGCTTCGAGAAGAACGGCGATGGCTGGATGTGTTACTGCGACTACGACGCTCGGGACTTGGAGATGAGTGTCGATGATCGCGGCGGCAAGCCGGATCAGTCCCAAGTGGCCTTCCTTCTATCGTTACTCCCCAGACTTCCCGGATACGAGTTGGAGTGTCGCAAGGAGATTGACGCTGTTGTGGAGCATGATCTTGCGGGCATCTTCTTCAAGGACGGATGCGAGTGTGTTCTGGCCTTCAACTGGGGAGATGGTGAGTGGGGGCGGACGGTCTTCGCGGAGATGACCGGCGGGAAGGTGATCGGAATGTACATCATCAGCGACTGAAGGCCGAACAAGACGGATGGACACGGACGGAGAAAACTGCGCCGCTTTGCTCTGCAGTTTCCCCGCCGGTCATCCGCATCGTTGGTGCGCCAAGCGCAGCTTGGCGCTTCTTGCCGGGTGCGAGTCCCGGCCGGGCAAGGCCTAACCAGCCACCCGTATCCAGTGTTGCGTCTCCCTAGGAGTAGCGCTCTGTACCCCTGTGTTCACAGGACGGTGCAAACTATGTAAAACGACGGAGGCGAAGCGTACACAGAGAATGCCGCAGGCCGCAGGGGAGACGTACCTCCCTCAAGCGATTCAGCCTCGTGAATGGAGCAATGCAGTCGGCGACGGGTTCAACGTTCCGGAAGCCAACACAGAGGAGCCGCTTTGGTAAAGGCTCCCGAGGGGCTGCCGGGGTCTGAGAGCGTGGCATGCGGCAAGAGAAGCGTCAAGAACTTGGGAGACCCCGCCGCCTCCTCTGGAAAGACGGGGTAGGGCCGGCCAACCACAAGAAGGCGGTCCAAAGGGCGGCGAGGGAGTCAGATCGCTCCATAGTAGTCTGAGACGGTAGGGCCGATCACATGGCGAAGGGAGCGACGGTTTCGCGCAGCCCGCAAAAGGAAACATGTGCGGATGAGACAGGCCGAACAAGACATGCAAACCTCACTGCGGGGAATAGCGCAAAGAGCCGAAGCCTGTCCCGGGCATCGGTTCGGCAATCTCTACGGGTTGCTGAACGAACGCAATCTGCACTGGTGCTTCCGCCATCTGAACAAGAAGGCGGCTCCCGGTGTGGACGGCGTTGACTACGAGGACAATGATGCGGTTCGCGGACGATTTCGTGTGCTGTTTCCAGTACAAGGACGACGCGGATCGGTTCATGCGGGCGCTCACACCCCGGCTGGCGAAGTTCAACCTCACGCTGTCGGCGGAGAAGACCCGTCTGCTGCGCTTCACCCGGTTCGAAACCTCGGGAGGGAATACCTTCACCTTCCTTGGCTTCGAATACCGGTGGGAGACCAGCCGAACGGGCCGACCGATCGTGCGACTGCGCACGTCGCCGAAGAAGCTGCGGCAGGCCGTGCAAACGGTCACGCGGTGGCTGCGGAAGAACTGCCGGGGCAAACCCGCTCACGCCATTTTGGCGACCCTGGCCCGCAAGTTGCGGGGCCATTACAACTACTATGGTGTCTGCGGAAATGCTCGCGGCATCTGGCGCTACTACCGGGAGGTCGTGCGCCTGCTGTTCAAATGGCTCAACCGCCGAAGTCAACGCCGCAGCTACAACTGGAAGGGATTTCTGGCGATGTGCGAACACTTCCGCCTCCCCCGGCCAAAGATTGTGGCATACTGGGACTGACAAGGTACCTTGTACGAAGCGAGCGAAACCGAAGAGCCCGGTGCGAGAAAACCGCACGCCGGGATCTGTGAGGGGGCTGCCGGGAAACCGGCAGTCCTACCTCGATGAAGACCAGGATGATCCCTTGCGGAGGCGAAGGAGGAAATACGTTTGACAGGAATATTGGGGACAGAAAAAAGGGAGAGGGTGGAAAATCAGTGCAATTCCTTTCTGGTGACCGGCGTGATCCCGTCCCCGCTGGAGGGCGAGACTCCGTCGAGCCGGGGGGGCCGCCACTGGAACCCCGGGTGTCCCCCGAAGGTGATGATGGCACCGCACCTCGTTTCCCACAGGCCGTCGGGGCGCCGGCCCATACAATGTAGCGGGCGCGGCCTCCGCGCCCGGCCTACGCCCCCCCCCCGATCGTCGGGGCGCCGACCTCTACTTTTCCCGGTGCAGGCGGCCTGCCTCGCCATTCGTTTGACGGCGGGACTCGACAGAGTCTCGCCCTCTCAATGCGTCCCGCTCGAGCTTTACATCCTCACACAATCTGTTGCAGAAAAGAACGTTACCATTCAGAAAAGAAGTTCCCTGTGTATTCCGTGCCGGGAATTGCAAATGGGGGGGCGGGAATTATGGTCGGACGCGTCTTGTGTTGTTCAAATTTGTCTGTATTTTTTTGCAGAGACACCTGATGAATGTTGTTTGTTGTCATTCTGTTTCCGGCGCGGTCGACGGCGCGGCCCTGCTTGTCTGCGGGGGCGAGGTGCCTGCGAAGTACGTGACGGACGAGTCGCGCCGTTCGGGTGCGTCGTGCGGGTTGGCGCTGCCCAAAAGCACGCTCGAGGTGGCGGCGGTGCTGCGCGAGACGGCACGGCGCGGTCTGCCCGTGGTTGTGTCGGGCGCGCGCACCGGCATCAGCGCCGGCGCGGTTCCCGACGGCGAGGTAGTGCTGAGTTTGGAGCGGATGAACCGGATTCGCGGACTTCGCAGCGATGGGGCAGGGCGGTTTTGGGTTCATTGCGAGGCGGGTGTGCCGCTCAGCGAGTTGCAGGCTTCCGTGCGGTCCTGCACGTTTGCGGACTCCGCGGGCTGGGACGAGGCGGCACGGCAGTGTCTTGTCGAATTGCGCGCGGCACCGCCGTATTTTTACGCGCCGGATCCCACTGAGACGGGGGCGTCCGTCGGCGGGACGCTTGCCTGCGACGCCTCCGGCGCTCACACGTTTCGGTACGGTGCCACCCGGCAACATGTGCGCTGGCTGCGCATGGTGCTGGCGGACGGATCGGTGGTCGAACTGGCGCGCGGCGAGTGCTGCGCGAACGAGGACGGACGCTTTGTGCTGCGACGAACCGACGGTTCGGAGATCGAGGGCAGGGTGCCGCTGTATCCCCAGCCCCCGACCAAGAATGCCGCTGGCTATTGGTCCGGGCCGAACATGGATTTGGTCGATTTGCTGATCGGCTCGGAGGGAACGCTGGGGGTGATCACCGAGGCGGAAGTGGCGCTGACGCCATTGCCCGAGGTCCGCTGCGGCGTGACCCTTTTCTGTCCATCGGAAGCGGCGGCCATTGACTTGACGCGGGCTCTGCGGGAGCAGCGCGACTCGCTCGGGATCGAAGCGGTCGAATATGTGGACGCGGCGGCCCTGAACATACTGCGGCACCACCGGCGCGCGCTCAAGGAGGGCTCGGGCGTCCCCGAGTGCCTGCCCGGCGACGCCGACTGTGTTCTGCACCTGGACTTGGGGCTGTCCGCGGATGAGCTCGAGGATTCGCTCGAAACCGTTGCGCAGTTCGCGACCCGGGGCGGGGCGGACCCCGAGGTTTGCTGGACGGCGGTGGACGAGCGCGAACGGGAACGGCTCCGCGTCTTTCGCCATGCCGTGCCCGAATGCGTGAACAATCGGATTGCGGACATCCGCGGGCGACATCCGTCGGTCACGAAGCTCGGCACCGACATGGCCGTGCCGGACGAGCACCTGGACGAGATCATGCGCATATACCGCGAGGGATTGGCGCACTCGGGCCTGGAGGCGGTTGTGTTCGGTCACATCGGCGACAATCACGTGCACGTCAACATCATTCCGCGCTCGCCGGAGGAATACGAGGCGGGCAAGCGCCTCTACCGCGATTTCGCCCGCAGGGTGGTCGAGCTGAACGGTTCGGTGGCCGCCGAGCACGGCATCGGCAAGCTGAAGGCGCCGTTCCTCGCGCTCATGCTCGGCGAGGAGGGCCTGCGGCAAATGCGGGCGGTCAAAGCCGTCTTCGATCCGAAAGGACGCCTGTCGCCCGGCACAATGCTGCCGAAAACCGCCGGAGGGGAGGGGGGTGTACCATGAATATCGCCGTCTGCATCAAACAGGTTCCGGACACGACGGAGCTGCGCATCGATCCGGAGACCAATACGCTGATCCGCGAGGGGGTCGATGCGGTGCTGAATCCGCTGGACGAGTTTCCGCTCGAAGCCGCGCTGCGGTTGCGCGAGGCGGTCGGCGGCCGTGTGACGGCTGTGACGATGGGGCCGCCCGCAGCGGCCGAGGTGCTGCGCACCGCCGTGGCCCTGGGGGTGGACAGGGCGGTGCTGCTGAGCGACCACGCGTTTGCCGGCGCGGATACCTGGTCCACGTCGCTGACCTTGGCCGCCGGGCTTCGACGCGCAGGCCCATTCGATGTGGTTCTGTGCGGCAAGCAGGCGACCGACGGCGACACGGCACAGGTCGGGCCCGGAATCGCCGCTCACCTGGATTGGCCGCAGGTGACCTATGTGACGCGCCTCAGTTCGGAATCGGACGGACGGCTGCGCGTGCGCCGAATGCTTGAGGCCGGGCATGCCGACTGCCGGGTGTCGCCGCCGGTGGTGCTGACGGTTCTGAAGGAGGCGAACGAGCCGCGCCTGCCGACGCTCGCCGGACGCATCCGGGCGCTGCACTTGGAGGTGGAGACGCTTGGGGTGGCGGACTTGGGCTTGGCGGCGTCCGAGGTCGGGCTGGAGGGATCGCCCACTCGCGTGGACCGGATCGCGGTGCCGGAGTCCGCGCGAACCCACGTGCGCATCGAGGGCGATTCCGTCGATTGCGCCCGACGGCTGATGGAGGTGCTGCAATGTCGGCTGACTTCGTGACCAGCGCCCCCCCCGCGCCGTTCGTGTGTTTGCGGAATCAAGCCGCGCAGGGCTGGAAGCTGTTCGGCACGCCGCTTCGCGTGGTCTGCTGCCGGACTCTCGATGAGGTGCTTCCCGCTTTGGCCGAGGTGGAGCAGGCAACCCAGGGCGAGGGACTTCATGCCGCCGGTTTCGTTGCCTACGAAGCGGCGCCGGCCTTCGACCCCGCGCTGCCGGCCAAGGCCGATCCGGACTTTCCCCTGCTTTGGTTCGGCCTGTATTCGGAACCGCCTGCCGAACTTGACGCATTGCCGGACCGGAAGCTCGAATCGGCGCAGTCGGACGCCGACGTCGAAGAGACGCCGGTCTGGCGGATTCCCTTCGCCGAAGAGGCCTACCTGGAGCGCGTGAAGGCCGTCCTCGAATACATCCGGCGGGGGGATACCTACCAAGTCAATCTGACGCATCGCCTGCGCGCATCCTCGCCCGTGAAGGATCCCTGGCGGCTCTTTCGCACCTTGGCGGCCGAGCCCGCACCTCCCTACGGCGGGTTTGTCGACACCGGCGATTGGGTGGCGTGCAGCGCGTCGCCCGAGCAGTTTTTTCAGTTGGACGGCAACGCCATCGAATCACGCCCCATGAAGGGCACGATCGGGCGCGGTCGATGGTTTGAACAAGACGAAGCACGGGCCGCCGAGCTGCGCGCCTCCGAAAAGGACCGCGCCGAGAATCTGATGATCGTCGACATGGTCCGCAACGACCTCGGGCGCATCGCACGCCCGGGAACCGTCGCCGTGCCGCGACTCTTTGACGTGGAGCGCTATCCGACCGTCTGGCAGATGACCTCGACGGTGACCGCCGAGACGGAATCCTCCCTGGTCGATATCTTTCGCGCCCTCTTCCCGCCCGCATCCATCACCGGCGCGCCGAAACGCCGCACCATGCAGATTATCGACGAATTGGAGTCGACCCCACGGCGCATCTACACCGGAGCGCTCGGCTGGATCGCTCCACGCAGGCAGGCCCAATTCAGCGTCGTCATCCGCACACCGCTTTTTAATCGTTTCGCCGGCACGGCCGAGTACGGCGTCGGCGGAGGCATCGTCTGGGACTCGAAACCCGCCGCCGAAGCCCGGGAATGCCGCGTGAAAACCCGCGTGCTTCATCACCGTCCGCCACCGTTCGAGCTGCTCGAAACGCTGCGCTGGACAGCCGAAGCAGGCTACGACCTCGAAGAGCTGCACCTGCAGCGGCTTGCGAACTCCGCACAATACTTCGAGTTTCGCTTTGACCGGGCCGCCGTGGCCGAACAGCTCCAGCGGTTCGCGAAAACGCTCGGCGGCGGTCCCGCCCGCGTGCGCCTGACCCTGGACCGCGCCGGGCAGTGCCGCATCGAAGCGCGCGCGCTGACCGAGCCCGGCGGGTTCCAGGACCTTGCGGTCGCCCGCACCCCC
Organism: uncultured Victivallales bacterium; assembly: GCA_964604795.1. Taxonomy (GTDB): domain Bacteria; phylum Verrucomicrobiota; class Lentisphaeria; order Oligosphaerales; family CAZSBQ01; genus CAZSBQ01. The sequence goes on from CAZSBQ010000164.1 coordinate 8,048, forward strand.
GTCGATCCCGCCAATGTCTTCCTGTATCACAAAACCACCCATCGCGCCGTGTACCGGCAGGCGTTGGCGGAATGTCCGGGAGCAGGGGATGTGCTGCTGTTCAACGACCGGGGAGAGGTGACCGAGTCGACCATTGCGAACCTCGCGCTGGAGCTCGACGGCACCTGGTTCACGCCGCCGGTGGAATGCGGGCTGCTGCCGGGAACCATGCGTCGGCACCTGCTCGAAAACGGCACGTTTGTCGAGCGCGTTCTGTCCCTCGACGACGTGCTCGAACGCGGCGAAGTGCTGTTGTTCAACTCCGTCCGCGGGCTCCAAAAAACCGGCATTCAACATCAAACCTGACGAGCGATTGCGGCCTAGTCCCGCCGTCCTGAAGTCTCTTCCGGTTTTGGTGATGTTTCAGGACGAGGCTCGGTTCGGTCGATTAAGGGCGCCGCAAAGATGTTGGGCTCAGTAGTGGCCCCGCGCAATAGCGACTCGAAGCAAAAAAAACTGCGGGTGAAGCGCCGGATCCGTCAGACCACGACCTCCTCGGTTTCAGTGTCGAAGAAGTGGCTCTTGCTCGACCCTGTTCAGAAAGGGTGTGGCCATAAATTTTAGTTCAAACGCCCCCGCCGACCTTGTGTCGGTGGAGCGCAGATTCTCTGCTTGTTAGACGCGACAAGCCCACTTTTCCCACTCCCCGGCGGACCGCCGGGGAGTGGGAGAAGTGGATTGTTTCCGCAACGTACTGTATATCAATCTCTTGCTCCACAGACGCAAGGTCGGCGGGGGCAGGAAACCCCTTTCCGGACAGGGGCTAGCTCATGAGGACCGCGAGGTTGAGTTCCTGGCCGACTTCGCACTTGTTCGATGGCGGAAGTCTTTCGCGTGCTCCCTGCTGCTGAGACCGCGTTTTTTCTTGGAACGGGGGGGGACCAGAACTCAGCACAGTAGCCTCAAGGGCTGCGCAAGTTGAACGACATAGTTT
>CAZSBQ010000165.1:0-8995 GCA_964604795.1 uncultured Victivallales bacterium
ATGCCGCGGGCGTGGATGCGCTCATCCTCTGCGACCGCTGCACCGATCTGTTCAATCCCAATGTCGCCACAGCCACCATCCTCTTTCTGTTCGAAGCCGTTCGCCAGCGAACCTGAGCTGCAGTCGATGGCGAGATGCCGTCGAGCAGGAGTTGGACTCAAGTAGCGGGCGCGGCCTCCGCGCCCCGTGTCGGTCCATCGGTGGCGATGGGGAACGCGTCGCCTTTCGGGGACACCTAGGGCGCGGAGGCCGCGCCCTCTACTTGGCAGGGGCCGGCGCCTCGACGGCCCGTGAGGGGGGGACGCATCCCCTTCGAAGGGACACCCGGGGTTCCAGTGTCGGCGGCCGCCCCCGGCTCGACGGAGTTTCGCCCTCCATCGGGGGGCGGGATCACACCGCGCCCCTTCCTCGGAAAGGAATTGCCCTGACGCAAAGACAACACCGTTTGCAAGTCGAAGGAGCGTGCGTACATTTCCCGATACCGGACTAGTGTCCTGACAGGAGTTCTGCCGTGAGTAGGATGCATGGCACATTGGGGCGCAAGTGCAACGGTTTGCTGGAGGGAACGGGCCGGTGTCTTTGACATAGGCGAATTGCGACTCTGCAATGAAACCATCCGCCTTCATCATTCTGCGGATATGGTTAATGGTGTTTCGATGTATTTTGATGTTCATTCGCATTGTCGTGAGGCCGGTGGAAGGGATGATGTGGTGCGCCTTTGCAGTGTTTTCGCGCGGGAGTACGCGGAGGGAAAGTGGAAGGGAGGGATTTGCTCGGTCGGGGTGCATCCCTGGCGCGCGCGGGAAGGTGCCTGGGAGAGCGATGTGGCGATAGTTCGCCGGGCGGCGGAGAATCCGCGGGTGGTGGCGATCGGGGAGGCGGGATTGGATGGGTGTTGCGAGACGGCCATGGATGTGCAGCGGCAAGCGTTCGAGGCGCAGGTGCGCATTGCTGCGGAGGCGGGCTTGCCGCTGATTGTCCACCTGGTGAAAGCGTTGGATGTGTTTTTCGCGGTGTTCCGCGACTGCGCGCTGTCGGTGCCGTTTGTCGTTCATGGTTTCCGAGGATCGCGGGAAATGGCTGCGCAGCTGATGGATTGGGGCGGGCGCCTTTCGTTCGGAGCGGCGTTGCTGACGCCCTCCGAGAAGCTGGAGGCAGCGGTTCGGGCGGTGCCCGTTGAGCGTCTGTTTTTGGAGACGGACGAGGCCGCTTGCGGGATTGAGGCGGTCTTTGAGGCTGCCGCCCGGATTCGGGGTGATGAGCCGACCGATTTGGTGCGGGCGGTGCAAGGCAATGCCCGAAATGTTTTTCGCATTCCCGACATGTTCGCCGCGGAGAAACCATGAACGAAGAATCCATGACAGAAGCAGTTGGGATGCCGGAGGACGAGGATGCTCGCGTGCCGGCAATGATGCAGGATGAACCCTGGGAGCAGCGCACGCTGCAGTTGCTGGGGAAAGAGGGCGTGAACCGGTTGCGCCGCGCCCGAGTTCTGGTTGTGGGACTCGGCGGGGTAGGCGCGGTGACGGCGGAGATGCTCTGCCGGACCGGGATCGGGCATCTCACGCTGGTCGACGGCGATCAGGTTCGCGCGAGCAACATCAATCGTCAGCTGCCCGCCTTGACGTCGACGGTGGGCGAGTGGAAAATCGATGTGGTGGCTCGGCGACTGCAGGACATCAATCCGGACTGTTCCATCACGGTGCTGCGGGAGTTTCTGCGCGACGAGCGGACGACGGAGGTGCTGGCAGATCAGTACGATTATGTCGCTGACGCCATTGACACGCTGGCGCCGAAGGTGTACCTGATGGCTGAATGCGTGCGGCGCAAAATTCCCATTGTCAGCTCGATGGGAGCCGGAGGGAAGCTGGACCCCTCACAAATCGGAGTGGCGGACCTGAAGGACACCTGTCACTGCAAGTTGGCGGCCGCGCTTCGCAAGCGACTGCGGCGGTTGGGGGTTCGCGAGGGCGTGACGGTGGTGTTTTCGACCGAGGCCGTGCCTGCATCCGCCGTGATCGCGGTGCAGGAGCAAAACAAGAAATCCACCTTGGGCACGATATCATACATCCCCACCGTTTTCGGTTGTCAGATGGCGTCGGTCATCGTGCGCCGGCTGCTGGTGGTGTGACTGGGAAGTGTTGGCCGGAACTCGCCGGATCCGGGTCTAGTTGAGAGCAGTTTCTTGGAAAGGAACGATCAACCATGCTGAGAGGAACAACAATGAACGCCGCAAATCTATTTCTCGATCACGCCGTGCAGCACCGTCGGTGGCAAGTTGAAGATTGGCTGGCCGATCCATCCTGGGACTCGCGTCGCGACAGGTTTCTCGATCTCATCGACGCGTATGCACAGGATGAGATCGCCAAGGGCCCCCATCACCTCATTCAGTATCACGAAGCAGGTGGTAACTGGCGCATCATATTTCCGCATCTTCGTGTCCGCCCGAATCGCTGCGTCCGCCGGCATCTGGCAGAGGTTGTGGCGGCACGACAGAGGTACGTCGATGAAAACTACCGGCATGGATATCCCGATGAGTGTGAAGTGCACCATGACACGGAGACATTCCTTTACTTCCAGATTCCGCTCTTCCATCTGGGAGGGGGCGGCAGTGACGAGGTATTGCGGTCAATCTGCACAGTCGCAGACCACTGCGGCAACTGGACTCCCGGCGTGCCGAGCTGGTACGATTGGGCCGATCACGGCTTCGTCAGCACCTGGCTGGGCACAAAAACGGTCCGTGACCGTCCTCCGTTCGATTATCAGGAAGCCAATCATTTTCGCCTCATAGACCTCTGTACAACCGCCTTTGTGGGGACGCAGGAAGCGCGTTACCTGAAACTGGCCGAGGACTATGCAAGCCGCTGGTGCGAACACATTGAAGCGTTTTCATCCGGCACCCCTATCCCCTGTCATATCCTGCCGCCGGGCGCAGTCTTGGAGGAACTGGGGCATGCCGGTGCCGCAACACGTGACGACATCTACCAGATTTTCTACGCCATAATGGCATGCAACACCGCCTACGATATCGGTATGGCACTCCTCGATCTGCACATGCTGACAGAGAAGCGCGAATACCTCAGTGCGTTTCGCAAGTTGCTCGGCAGTTTCTTCTTGAATGCCAAGGATGGCAGACCGCCCAGGTCATTTGCGGGAGGTCGGTGGACCTACGACCCTGTTGGGATCGTGCGGGACAACCTGTCGGCGGCCGTCAATCAGTCGGCGGTATTCGTCGCGCGCATGGCACTCAAACACGATATGGCGACCGGAACCCACACGTACCGCGAACCGATGCTTGCCTGGGCTGCGGCCGTCGACGAGGAATCACACACCATTGACCAGGCAGCCTGCGACCAGATGGTTGCGGCACACTATTACACCGGTGACACAGCGTGGCTGAGCCGCGGATATGCCATGGCACTTCGAACCTGGGCGGTATGCGAAGACAACAACGGAGCCCACGGAGGAAATGGGGACAACTGCAGGTCGACAACACGGTACGGTTCGAAGTTTATGATGGAATCACTCTACTGTCCGCTTCTGAAAACCTGCGACTGGGGAACACGCGGAAACCTGCCGGAGAGCGGATCGAAGTGCGGCCTGTAGCGAGACTCCGTCCAGAAAGGATGTGTGCCCCTTCCGGCCCGCCTCGGGGGTCCCCCCCCGGGGTTGCGATCACCTATGCATTCCAGTCTGTCTGTGCTTGCCTTTTTGCCCCGTTTGCGCGCGGCAGATGACAAATGCCGGGTGTGGTGGCGGGGAAGTCCTTCTAATTTGACTTTATCATATTTGGCGGCATGGTTCCTGTAGTTTTTTCAAAAAAGTTTTGCGACCATGCCCAGACCATTGCGAATCGAATTTCCCGGTGCCTGTTACCATGTTATGTGCCGGGGCAACACTCAGCTGCCGGTTCACGAGAATGATGCGGACAATGAACGGCTGTTGAACCGGACGGCTTATTTCGCCGAACTGTTCCGGATCGATATGCGAGCCTACTGCGCGATGCCAACCACGTCTCTTTAGAGGATCCGGAATTCACGAATACAAGTCGGAGGTTGGCGTGAAGTTGGCCTGCAAAACCTTTGGGACGGCGGGCGCGCCGGTGCTGATTCTGCACGGTCTGCTGGGACAGGCGGACAATTGGACGACGGTGGCGAAGGCGATGGCCGGGGACCATGTGGTTCACTGTCTGGACCAGCGGAATCACGGGCGTTCGCCTCATGCCGACCAGATGAGCTACGAGGATATGGCTGCGGACGTGTGCGAGTTCATGGATGATCGCGAACTGGACACGGTCGTGCTGCTCGGGCACTCGATGGGGGGCAAGACCGCCATGCAGGTGGCGGCGGTCTGTCCGTGTCGGATCGCTCGACTGATTGTGGTGGACATCGCGCCGCGCGCCTATCCGATTCGGCACCGCAAAGCCATCGAAGCCATGCAGGCGGTGAATCCGGCGGACTTTGCAACCCGCGGCGAGGTGGACCGGGCGCTGTCGGAGCACGTCCCCATGCCCGCGATCCGGCGTTTTCTGCTGAAAAATGTCGTTGCTGGGCCGGATGGGGGCTTGGCATGGACGGTCAATGTGCCTGCCATCGCGGGCGCCTACGAGGCGATTATGGGTCCGGTGCCCGCAGAATGGGGGTTTGACGGGCCGACCCTGTTTGTGCGCGGCGAACAATCAGACTATCTTGCCGACGCGGATATTCCCGTGCTCGAACAGCGCTTTCCGCAGGCGGAGTTCGTCACCATTTCCGGTGCCGGGCACTGGGTGCATGCGGAAGCCCCCGAGGCTTTTCTGGATGTTGTGCGCCGGTTTGCGGCGTCCGAACCCGCCGCCCCGAAAACCCAAGCGTGATCCCGGCATGGCATGGTATGGTACGGGAGCACCATTGAACCACAAACAACCCGAATGGAACCAACAGACATGACAGAGAAAGCATTGCGCGGCGCATTCATCGGCAATCCGAACAACATTGAGCTGGTCTACGGCGGCGGCCGGCGGCAAACGGTCGAGTCGCTGGTCGACATCCAGCCGTCGTTCATTCCGCCCACGGCCATTGGCGGCCATCTTGCCGAGCTGGCCGACGTGGAGGTCATTTTCAGCACCTGGGGAATGCCTGAATTCACAGCGGATCAGCTTGACGCCATGCCGCGTCTGCAGGCGGTGTTTTATGCTGCGGGCAGTGTGCGCAACTTTGCGCGCCCGCTGCTTGAACGCGGGATTGTTGTGGCTTCGTCGTGGGCGGCCAACGCCATCCCGGTTGCCGAGTTCACGCTGGCGCAGATTCTTCTCTCGATGAAGCGCTATTTCCGCAATGCACTGCTTGCCAGCTCGCCCGCGGGGCGCAGCATGGAGGGGGAACCGCGCATTCCCGGCATATTCGACGAAACGGTCGCGCTGCTGGGGGCGGGGATGATCGGACGCAAGGTCATTGAACTGCTGAAGCCGTTCGAGCTGGAAGTGGTGGTCCACGATCCGTTTTTGAGCGAAGAGAAGGCCGCCGAGCTTGGTGTGAGCAAGGTTTCGCTGAAGGCAGCGTTCAAAACCGCCTTCGTGGTCAGCAACCATATCGCGAACCTGCCGGAAACCCGCGGGATGATCAAACCGGAGCATTTCGAGTCCATGCGCCCGGGCGCCACATTCATCAACACCGGCAGGGGCGCCACGGTGGACGAGCCGGCGATGACCGATGTCCTGGCGCGCCGAACCGATCTGACCGCTCTGCTGGACGTGACGCATCCCGAGCCCCCGGAACCCGGCAGCCCGCTGTACTCTCTGGACAATGTGCAACTCTCCTCCCACATCGCCGGCTCGATCGGCAACGAGGTCATGCGCATGGCGGACTATGCCATCCAGTCCTTCATGGACTGGCGGGACGGCAAGCCGCTGCAGTACGGCGTGACTCTGGAAATGCTGGAATGGATGGCATGATGAAATGACTCGCAACGCAAAAAAGTCTGGTGCAAAGGGGCTGCGGAGCAAGTTCCGCGTGCTGTGGCGTGTGTTCGTGCTCGGCCTGCTGTTGCTCGTGCTTGCATGTGCCGCCGCGCTTCCGGCGCTTCATCGGGTGGCGCGCTCGTTTGTTTTGTCCCGTTTGCACGACGCTGGGTATGAAGCATCCTCGCTTGGCGAACTTCGCATCGGCATGACGGGCTGCGTATTCCGCAACGTGCTTGTCAGCGACGGCACAGGGCCGGGGGTGCGCATTCGCCGGCTGGACATCAGCTATCCGCTTGCCCTGCCGCCTCGATTGGACCGGGTCGGCATTCGGATTTCCGGGGCGAGCGTCCGCCTGCGCGAAACGGAATCCGCTTGGGTGGTCGAGGGGGTTCCCATCCCCGCCGACGCTGGCTATGCTGCGGAATTCGGGTTCCCGTCCCTTCCGGTTTCATTCCTGGACTGGAGCGATGTCGCCGTAACGGTCGCCACCCGACGGTTTGGCGAGCAACAATTGAGGTTGGAGGGGCGGCTGCAGGAAGGCGGAGGGAGTTCATTGTCCGGCGAAGGAGCCGTCGGTGTCGGCGCCGGTGTGAATGTTCACGGCCAGTTCCGTCTGGACCGGCTGGACGGGACTCTGGGCTTCCGTCTTCGTACGGACTCCTTTAATGCCCGGGCGGCATCGTTCGGGTGGCCGGATACTGCGGGATTCGCAACGCTCGGATTTATGGCCGTGGACGGAGACATTGTCCTCTCGGAAACGCTTGAGTGGACGGGGCAGGGCGGCGGTTCGCTTGAGGTGGAGAACCTCTTTGCCAGTTTGCCGAATCCCGAGGGCGGGATCGTGAGTGTGGGGCTCGACCGCGTGTCCGCGCAGTGGAGCGCCGCCGAGTCCGCTGCGGACTCCGCATTCGCCGCCGTCGATCTGGAGGTTGAGGGACTCGAAGCTTCGGCGCGGGGGCACACCATGCAACTGGAGCGCCTGAGCACGAAGGACGTGAGGTTGCCGCTGCCGCCGATGATGGATGGCGGGAAGCCCGCCGTCGATTCTGCCGTTGCCGCTTGGGTGCCGACGGGGAAGGCCGACATTCGGGGGCTTGTCGTGGATGGCTCCCGCTTCTCCGCATGGCAACTCGAACTCGCCGAGGAGGGGACGGAGCGGATACTGCGCATCCCCGAGCTGAGCATGCCGAGGTTTTCGGATGCTCGCCTGAGCGACTTGGAACTGCGTGCGCCCGCAACGATTGCCGGCGCCTGGTCGGCGGAAGGCCTTGCGCATCTGCCCGTCGAACTGGTGGCGCGCAGAATCCCCGCAGACTCCGGAATCGAGCTGGTGGAGGATGGAAAAATCCGATTTCGCGCTCAAGCGCTCGTGGAGAATGCCGACAATGAATGGTCGATTAGGACGTTGAAGACCATCCTGGCCGACGACGCACTCCGGGTACGGTGGAACGGCATCGACGCTCAGGCTTCGCTCATGACGGAAGTCGCCGCGCGCCTGAGTGACCAGACCGTCGAGGCGAGCGCCAAGACCGAACTCTCTCTCGATGGTGTCGACAGCGAAATAGTGCAGATGGACGAAGCCGCCACACTTCTCGTCGAGGTGCCCGCCGTGCGGGGCTCCGTCGAGGAATGGCTGGATTGGTGTCGCGGGCCAGGCAGACTCCCCGGCGGTGATCCCGTCGCTGTCGACGTGAAGGCAGGCGTGCCGCAGTTGCGGATTCCGCAACGGCAACTCGAGCTGTCGGACATTCGGCTGTCCGTTCCCCTCGCGTGGCATGGCGGCGCGGAGGTGCGCTCGGCCGGCACGGTGCCCGGTACGCTGTCCGCGGGTTCATGCCGCTGGCTCGGGCGGACGCTTCAGATCGAACCGGTTACCCTGCGGGTGGCCGACCACTCGGCGGAGGTAGAGGGAGCGGTTTCGGTGGGCGAGGCGGAAAACCCGATTATCCAGGTCGACGGCCGCGCCACCGCCGGCTGGCGTTCCGATCCGGGCGTGGAGGCCAATCTGCGTCTGCGAACGTCGCAGCTTGAGGATGCCCGCGGGATGGCGGCGCAGGCAACGGGCATGGCGCTTCCGGAACCCGACGTGCTCTCGGGCGATGTCGAATTGACGGTCGCGGCGAGCGTGGAGGAGGGGAGGGGGGTGCGCACGAGCGGAACCCTGTCGCTTCAGGACATTCACTTTGAGCTTGATGAGCCGCCGGTTGTTGTGCAGAGGCTGTCCGGCGAGATCGAACTGACCGACCTGATTGCGGTGCGCACCGCATCGCATCAACGGCTGTCGTTCGCCTCCGCGCTGTTCGGCAGCATTCCCGTGGACGGGGGGCAACTGGCGTTTCAGGTGGAGAGCCCGGAACTGTTGTTCCTGGAGCGTTGCGAGATGAGCTGGTGCGGCGGCACCGTCACCACCCATGCGGTGCAGGTCCGCCCGGCGGAGCAAAACATCGAAGTGACCTTTTTCGTGGACGGTGTGCACTTGGCGGAGTTGTTCCAGCTGCAGACACTGGTGGTGGGCAGGGCGGAGGGACTTCTGTACGGACAGCTGCCGTTTCGCTACCTGGACGGCAACATCTCTTTTCAAAACGGCTATCTGTACAGTCCGCCGGGAATCCCCGGAATATTGCAGCTCGACGACGCCGAGGCGCTGTTCGCCGGCTTGCCGAAGGACAGTCCGCGCATTACAGTAGTCAAGCAAACGCTCAAGGATATGGAGTACGACTATCTGCGGTTAGACATCAATACGCGCGATGAGCTGACCCCGCTGAAAATATCCTTGCTGGGCCATGCCAGGAACGATCCCACCCTTAGGGCGGTCAAACTCAATGCCAATATCGAAAGCGATATCAATGATCTTTTGGACATGACCCGCGCAATGAAGCGCCTTAACCTGACACCCTGAAAAAACGGAGACAGCGATGAAACTGTTGCTGAGCGCGCCGGCTGCGGCGATTGTTGTTCTGGCCGGATGCGGCCCCCTGAGGACCGAGCACCACGTCTCTAGCGATCCAGTCCGAGTCGAGCCCATCGAAATCAACGTCAATGTCCGCGTCCAAG
>CAZSBQ010000166.1:0-8977 GCA_964604795.1 uncultured Victivallales bacterium
AGCCCAGGGTTGCGGGTGCAAGCCCGCTACCCTGGGAAAACGGCATCGCCCCCCCCAATTTCAACCCCAACGGGGTTGCGTCGCGTCGAAAATGTGGGGGTGCGGACGGAACCCCTTCGGGGTAGCGGCGGCCTTCAAGTACTACAGGCATCTCTGCCTGTAGAACCAAACCTCTTCTTCCCCCGAACAGTAACCCCTTCGGGGTAGACGGACCTTCGGGGCTGGGTGCGGCGGGCTTTTTCCGAATTATAGTGTACACAGACTTTTAACGCTCAACTCCAATGGTGACTTTTATGGCCGGCTGCTCCGCGTGTGACTTGGAAGAACTACAATCATCTCTGCGTCAAAATGTTTTGCCCCTCCACGGGCATCTGGCGATTTTGGGGGACGAAACGCTTTGCGTGGCGGCGCTGGATGACGGCGCGGCAACCACGCCTCACTACAGCCGCGATTATCTGCGTCGAATTTTGGACCGCGACGCGGCAGACCTTGTCGATGTTCCGGACGAGGCGCTGCTGTTCGAGATGCTGGGCGCCCCGGCGGCGATGCTGGTGCATTCTCCCGAGATTGCGGGGCTGGCCTGTTCGCGCGATGCGGAATCCGCGGCCTCTGCGGTTATGAAGGCGGACGCGTTTCTGCCGTTCCGAGCCGCGCATGCGGAGCTGCGCGCCGGCATTGCCGCGCTGGGCTGCATCCGTCAGGACGAAGGCTGTGTTTTGCTCGGCAACCGCGGCTTGCTTGTGTGGGCAAGCAGCGAGCAAGCGCTCGGGGAACGAATTCGGGAAGCTCTCCAGCAACTTCGCGCCGCCTATGAACAGGAAGGAGTGTCGACGGAATTCCAACTGCCGACGCCCGAGCGTGCGTTTGTCCTCGAAACGGCACCGCGAATGCGCAGTTTGCTCGGCACGGACGATTCCCGTGCGGCGGTGGTCTCAAGCGGCTTCGGCGAGTTCCCGCAGGGGGGCTTGCTTGCCGACCATTTGCCGCTGGGCGACACCTGTTTCTGCCAACCCGAAACGCTGGCGGAGGATATCGACCAGTTCGCTCGGGAGACGGGCGGCAAGGCGAGTCTGGCGGCCGTGTTCGGCGAGGCGGTCTTCTTTGCGGGGCGGTCGCTGCGCGAAGCGAACGCTCTGCGGACATATTTTGCCGAGGCGCTTTTGGGCGAGCGTCTGACGAAGGCCTTTGGCGGCCCCCGGTATCTTTCCGAATCCGACTGTCGCGACCTCCGCCGTTCCTGCGGCTGCTCATCGTGCGAATGCTGCTCGACGGGGCCGCGCCCGCGCTTGGCCTCGCGTGTCTGCCTGGTCACGGGTGCGGCGCAGGGCTTCGGATGGGGCATTGCCCGGGCGCTCGCCGCGGAGGGCGCCACGGTGGCAATCGCGGACCTCAATGACGAGGGTGCGGCGGAGGCCGCAAACCGGCTGAACAATGAGTTTGGGGCGGACACGGCGTTTTCCATGGCGGTCAATATCGCCGATGAGGACTCCGTGCAGGCGATGGCGGAGACGATTGTCGAGACTGCGGGGGGACTGGACATGCTGGTGGCCAACGCCGGCGTGCTCAAGGCCGGCAGCGTGAAGGAGCTGGACAAGCGCGATTGGGACCTGGTGACCAATGTCAACTACACCGGATATTTCCTCTGCGTCAAGCATTGCAGCCAAATCATGGGGCGCCAATGGCAGGACCAGCGAGGGCCCTGGATGGACATTGTCCAGATCAACTCGAAAAGCGGACTGGAGGGCAGCAACCGCAACGGCGCCTATGCCGGCAGCAAGTTCGGAACCATCGGGCTGACCCAAAGCTTCGCAAAGGAACTCGTCGTCGAACGCGTCAAGGTCAACAGCGTCTGCCCCGGCAACTTCTTCGACGGCCCGCTCTGGAGCGATCCGGAAAAGGGCTTGTTCGTGCAGTATCTGCAAACCGGCAAGGTCGCCGGCGCCGAAACCATCGAGGATGTCAAGCACGCCTATGAAGCCAAGGTTCCCATGGGACGCGGATGCACGCCGGAGGATGTCGCCAACGCCATCCTCTACCTGGTCGACCAGCAGTACGAAACCGGCCAGGCCGTGCCCGTCACCGGCGGCCAGGTGATGCTCTCCTGACCTGCGGACAGCCTCACAAGAGGCAAATTTCCAGCATGCGGCGGACACCCGCGGCTGAGACTTGTCGAAGAAGGACTTGACCCTGACACCTGACACCTGACACCTGCCCCCCCCTAGTCTCCTAGGAGCTTAACAATGCCTGGATCCGCGAAAAACCCGTTCCCGCTCGCTGCAATGATTGCGTTGCTGCTTGTCGTGGGCGCCGCCGCATCTGTTTCGGGCGAAGAGCTGCCCATCGCCGAGCGTCCGCCTTTGGAGTTGAGCGTTCAGTTGGAAAGCAAGGCTGCGGTCGGCCGCGCCGTCTCGTTTCTGCTGCAGAGGCAGGGAGACGACGGTGCCTGGGATCAGTCGCCGGTGCTCACCTCGCTCGCCTTGGCCGCGCTCGCCCAAACCTCGGAGGCGGAGTCCGACGAGGTCGATCAAGCTATTCGTCAGGCGTTGAGCTATCTGCAAAGCGAACCCCCTGACGAACCCCGCAATCCCCCGGACACCGAGTCGAATGACGACGAGATCGCCGGGAATGACGAGGACAGGAGCGAGTCGGCGGATCGCTCGGAAAACGGCTTGTCGCGTCAGGCCGAAACCGTGCTGCGCATCATGACTGCGGTCAGCGGCGAGAAGCATCCGCGGCTTTCGGACTTGGCCACCCGGGCCCTGCCTGCGGGACACCCGCCGGCGGCCCTCGAAGCGGCCGTTGTGACCGCCGTGCGCCTGCGCGAATGTCTAACGCCCGAGGCCGTTCCCCCCCCCGATCTGCAAAGCGCACTGCAGTGGGCCTGCACCTACTACACCGGCCCGGCCCGGCAAGCCCTAGACAACCGCGAGTGCCGCACATTCATCTACGTGCTCGGGCGGGCCCTGCGGGCGATCCGTTTCGAACTGCCGGACGCCGCGGAAAACGGCGACAACTGGCGCAGGCGGACCGCTCTGAATCTGCTCAACCTGCAAGGCGGGCGCGGCCAGTGGACCTGCGGAAACCGCAAGGACGGCGAAACGGGCACCGACCGTCCCGCATCCACCGCATCAACCGCCTTCGCCCTGCTCCTCTTCGGCCAAGTCCTGAACCCGTGAAGAATGCCTGTGCTACTGCAAAATCCTGACACCTGAACACTGAAACCATCACCATAGGGGGTGAACGTGTATTTTGCGGCAGTGTCGTTATAGTTGTGTCCTATGTCCACAGAATTTGGTTGGATCCGGTCAGTTGAGTTCGCAATGGCTTTAGTATCAACGGGCATCCCTGCCTGTTGTGAAGTTCTCCGCACCCAGGATGGCCGCAGCACGTAAGCAATCCAACCAAATTCTGTGGACATAGGTTGTGTCCATGTGCGCGAGAAGCTTGAACGTTATTTCCCACCCCTCCCTCAAAAAGAAAAAGGGTACTCAGTATGGCTACAGCAGTTGTTGTTGGTGCAGGCGGCATTTCCAATGCCTGGTTTCCTCCGCTGAAGGCGGAAAACGTGGATATTCTCGGCTTGGTTGACTTGGATGTCGCCCGCGCCGAAGCGGCGAAGGAGAAACACGGTCTCGAATGTCCCGTGTCCGATGATCTGAAGGCGGTGCTGAAAAAACAGTCTCCGGATTTCGTGGTGGACCTCACTGTCCCCGGCGCACACTGCGAAGTCACCTGCACCGCGCTCGCGGCCGGCTGTCACGTGATCGGCGAAAAACCGATGGCGGCCTCGATGGACGAGGCGCGGCGCATGGTTCGCGCCGCGGAGGATGCCGGACGCATGTATATGGTGGGGCAGAGCCGCCGCTGGGCGACGCTGCCGGCGACGGTCGCCGCCGCCGTGGACACCGGACAACTCGGCGAAATCACCGCCATTGACTGCCAGTTTTTCCTCGGCATGCACTTTGGCGGATTTCGCGAGGAGATGGACAGTCCGCTGATCCTCGACATGGGCGTGCACCACTTTGACCTGGCGCGGTTCTTCACCGGTTGCACGCCCGTCTCGGTGTTCGCTCACGAATACAACCCGAAGGGCTCCTGGTACAAAGGAGACGTGGCCGCAAGCTGCATCTTCGAGATGACCAATGGCGCGGTGTTCACCTATGCCGGCTCCTGGTGCTCCACCGGCAAGGACACAAGCTGGCACGGCAACTGGCGGGTTGTCGGCGACCGGGGAACCCTGATCTTCGAGAACGATCAGCCCCCCGTGGGTGAAAAGGCCGGCGAGGCGGCCGTGCCCCAGGGCCCGACCAGTGCCAACGTCGTCCCCGTCGACATCCCTCCCGTCGACCTGCAAAAGCAAGGGCAGCACGGCGCGCTCCACGAAATGCTCCGCTACCTGGAAACCGGCGAGACGCCCCAGACTGAATGCCACGACAACATCCAGTCCATGGCCATGGTATTCGACGCCATCGAAAGCTCCAAAACCGGCGTGCGCGTCCCTATCCGCAGCGCCTGAGGAGCATCCCGCGCTCAGCCAACGCCAACCAATGCCCGTTCAGATCATAACCAGCGACCTGCATCTGGGATCGCCGTATTTCCAGCATGACGCCTTTCGAGCGTTCCTGGATGCGCTGCCCCCCGATGCGGACTTGATTCTGGCGGGCGACACTATCGACGATCCAACTCGCGAGCTTCCCGCCGAAGCCAGCGGGGTGCTGGCGCGGCTGTACTCCGAAGCGACCCGCCGCAGAGTCGTCCTGATCGAGGGCAACCACGACACCGGCTGGACACCGGCGACGGACGCAGTCGCCCTGCAAAAAACCTGGGCGGCGAGCCATTCGGTTTTGGTTTGCCATGGGGACGCCTTCGACAACCTGATGCCGCGCAACCGCTGGTTCATCGTTTGGTTCAGACGATTCCACCGCCTGCGCGTGCGCCTGGGTGCGCCGCCGGTGCATGTCGCCCACTACGCCAAAAACTGGCGCCTGCTCTACCGGTTGCTGCGCCGAAGCGTCATGGTCAGCGCCCTGCAACACGCCCGAGAGAACGGATTTTCCGCAGTCGTCTGCGGACACGTCCACTTCGCCGAGCACGTGCAGGAGGAGGGCGTCGACTACTTCAACACCGGGTCCTGGACCGAGGAGGAGTTCCACTACGTCCGAATCGACGACGGCGGACCCCGCCTCCTGCAATTCCAGCCTGAGTAGCGCTATTCCTCCTCTTCCTCCTTGGCGGCTTCGTCCATGATTTGCTGCATGAGATTCGACGGAACGGGTTCGTAGCGCTCGAAGGACAGCTCGAAGGAGCCTCGGCCCTGGGTGATCGAGCGCAACTGGGTGCCGTACGTGAAGGATTCGGCCATGGGGACCTCGGCGTGCACCACCTGCATGGCGTCCTCGCGCTCCATGCCCATGATGCGCCCGCGCCGGGAATTGAGGTCGCCGCTGACGTCGCCCATGTATTCGTCGGGGAACATGATCCGCATCTTCATGATGGGCTCGAGAAGGATCGGCTTGGCCTGCTTGATGGCTTCGCGCAGGGCATTGCGGGCGGCGATCTTAAAGGCCATTTCGGAGGAGTCCACGGGATGGTGCTTGCCGTCGTACACGACGGCTTTGAGGCGTATGATCCGGCAGTTGGCGATCGGGCCGGAAGGCAGCGTTTCGACGACTCCCTTTTCGACGGCGGGAATGAAGTTTTTGGGGATGTTTCCGCCGACGACTTCGCTTGCGAAGATGAAGTCCTCCTCGGCGTCCTCGGGGATGGGCTCGACGCGCATGTAGACTTCGGCGAACTGTCCGTGCCCGCCGGTTTGCTTTTTGTGCCGATAGTGGGCGTCACCGGTGGAGGTGATGGTTTCGCGGTAGGGGACCTTGGGAATTTCCAGGTTGACATCGACCTTGTAGGTGGATTTGAGCCGGTTGACGATGTTGTGGAGGTGCTGGTCGCCCATTCCGGAGAGAACCAGCTCGTGGGTTTCGGGGTTTCGGTCCAGAAGCACGGTCGGATCCTCTTCGGCCATTTTGTGCAGACCGGTGCCGATCTTCTCGTCGTCGCCCTTGTTTTCGGGGTAGACGGCGTAGGACATGTTGGGTTTCGGGAATTCGATGGGGGGCAGAGCCTTGGAGCCGTCCGCGCCGGTGGAAAGCGTGTCGGAGATGTGCGTGTCCTTGAGTTTGGTGACCGCGACGATTTCCCCGGGCACGGCCTGATCGACCTGCTCCTGCTGTTTGCCGCAGATACGGATCAGGTGCCCGAAGCGTTCGCGGTGATTGCGGTTGAGATTGTGCACTTCGGTGTCCGCGGCGAAAGTGCCGTTGTAGACACGGAAGTAGGTGAGCTGGCCCATGAACGGGTCGTTGACCGACTTGAAGACCAGCCCCAGGGCTTCGCTGTCGCTATTGGGTGTGACGGCCTCCCCTCCGCACGTGAAGGTGCGAGCGTCGGGGGCGGGAAACAGGTTGACAATGCCGTTCATGAGTTCGGTCACACCGATGTCGTTGGCCACGCTGCCGGCGAACACCGGAACGATGTCGCCCGCTTGGATGGCGGTGTGCAGACCGTGCGAGATTTCCTCCTCGCTGAGCGCTTCGCCCTCGAGGTATTTGGTCATCAGTTCCTCGTCTGACTCGGCCACGGTGTCCATGAGGCTTTCCTTGTAGCCTGCGACCATCTCGGCGGGATCGGACGGAATGTCGTCCGCAGCCCCGAGCACGCGCACCACCGAGGCCAGTTCGGCCTGCTGCCCGACCGGCACAGCGAACGGGATCACGGCGGTGGCGCCGTAGGCGTCCTGGAGAGCGGTCAGAATTTTCTGAAAGTCGGCCTGCTCCTTGTCGAGCGCGTTGATGAAGAACGCGCGCGGCTTGTTTTCCTTGCGGGCCTGCTTCCAGGCGCGGGCGGTCCCGGTTTCGATGCCGTTGACCGCGTCGACGCAGATCAGCGCCATGTCGGCGACGGTCAGGGCGGCGACGGCTTCACCCTGGAAGTCCTGGTACCCCGGGGTGTCGCAGAAGAACAGCTGCGTGTCCTTCCATTCGGCATTGAGCGGTGCGCTGTAGAGACTGTGCCCGGTGTCCTGCTCCTCGGGTCGGAAGTCGGAGACGCTGGTGCCATTGTCCGGACTGCCGGCTCGGCCGACGCTGCCGGCTTTGTAGAGCATCAAATCCGCAAGGGATGTTTTCCCGGTTCCGGCATGTCCGGTGAGCACAAAATTGCGGATGGCGGCAGTTGTCAGTTCTTTCACTTGGGGCACCTCTTGCTCGTTGTGGTTGGACTGGTTCTGGCTGTCGTGCCAATGCCGCTAAGACGGCATCGGAAATTTTGCTCGCACCGCATAAACTACTTGTTCGAGCACAAAAATCAACCCGCACTGACTGGGCCCAGAGCAATTCCTTTCTGAGGACACATTCTCGACATGGAACGTGTTTGGACAAAGGGGCAGTAGAACAAGACAACCTTGTTCTTCTGGCGCACATGGTTTGCGTTGGCGGAGATGGCATGCTACATTCCCAACAAAAATTCGACTTGATGGATTGGAGGTTCTTAATACAGTGAGCATTCGGGTATTCATCGCCGACGATCATGAGCTGATGCGGGCGGGACTCAAGGAGATCGTGGAGAGCCAAGACGGCATGCACGTGAACGGGGAGGCCGACAACGGACAGGCCACCATCCGCGAGGTTCGCAAAACCAAGCCGGACGTGGTGATCATGGACATCGGCATGCCGGATTTGAACGGCATCGAGGCCACGCGGGAAATTCTGCGCGACAATCCCGACGCCAAGGTGCTCGCCCTGTCGATGCACTCTGAACAACACTACATCACCGAAATGCTGCGCGCGGGCGCGCACGGCTATCTGCTCAAGGACAGCGCGGTGAACGAGTTGGCCCGAGCCATCAAAACGGTGTGCCGGAACACAACCTACCTCAGCCCCGCCATTGCGGGCAAGGTTGTGGACGGACATGTGCGGAATCCCGGCGAGGAAGAGGGCGGGGACACCTATCGCCTGCTTTCCGGACGAGAGCGCGAGGTGCTGCAACTGCTTGCCGAAGGCAATTCAACCAAGGACACTGCGGCCAAACTCTTCGTCAGCGTCAAAACCGTGGAGACTCATCGGCGCAACATCATGCACAAGCTGAATGCCTTCAGCATCGCCGAGCTGACGAAATACGCCGTCCGTGACGGGCTCACCGAGCTGTAGCCGCAGCGACCGCACTCGGCATGGTGTAAGCCACCCGCACCGATGAAGGGACGGCCAGTCACACGCGGTGTCCTTCGCTCTCCACGCTCCCTCCAATCCGCGGACCCGGAAGACCGCCGCAAAACCGAGTCCGCCCTGCAAGCCTGAAGACGAAACTCCCGAAGAATCGGTCTCGCCTATCGTTCCTTTCTCTGCGCCGCCGCCTTCGCTTCGTTGTACCGACGGTCCAGTTGCTCCTTCTCGCGGAGAAAATGCCGGTACTTGGCCGATTTGTCGGAAAGGATGTCATCGATTTCCGAGTTCAACTGATCAATTTGTTGACGCAGCTCGACGATCTTCTCGTAGCGTTTAAGCGCTTCCGGCGTCTCCTTGGTGAGCTTCTGCTTGAGCGCCCCCGCCTTGCCGGAAGCCTCCATCTTCGCCTTCATCAGCCGCTCCAGGGCCGCATCCTGCGGCTTGTCCTCAGCCATTCCACGGTGGGGAAGAACCATGCTTGCCGCGACCACTGCCATCATTCCCGCTGTTCGAATACTCTTCATTGCCGTCTCTCCTTTCCCTGTTTCTGATTCCATTGCTCTGTTCACGCCCACAAAAGCGCGAACGAAGGAGATTGAAACTCTATCGCATTCCCGTCCATGTGCAACTCGCCATACCGCCAGGCCAGGGCAATTCCCTTCTGAGGAAGGGGAGCGGCGTCATCCCGCCCCCCGATGGAGAAGGCGAGACTCCGTCGAGCCGGGGGGCGGCCGACACTGGAACCCCGGGTGTCCCTT
>CAZSBQ010000167.1:0-8852 GCA_964604795.1 uncultured Victivallales bacterium
ACCTGGACACCTCCGCCCTCGCCACCCACCTGCTCGAACTGGCCAAAGCCTTCAGTCGCTTCTACCGCGAGTGCCCCGTGCTGAGCGCCCCCACCCCCTCGCAGCGCCGCGCGCGGCTGGAACTCAGCCGCCGCGTGCGCCGCCTTCTCGAACACGGCCTTGAAACCCTCACCATCGGTCACCTGGAGAGCATGTGAACCCATGAAAGCCCGCGAAGCCATCTGTACCGCACTTGACTTCGAAACCACCGGCAGCGTGCCCGGATACCGCAACGAACCCTGGCAAATCGGGCTCGTTGAACTCCAGCACGGCGCCATTGCCCCCGGCACAACCGTCGCAAGCCTCCTGCGCGTGGGTGAGCGCCGCTTCAACCCGCACGCTCCCGGACGCCATGGTGAACTTCGCCGCGAACTCGCGGCTGCCCCAACTCTCACGTCGCTCTGGTGCCGTCTTCACCCCCGCCTGGTAGGGCGGCCGCTGATCGCACACAACGTCTCCACGGAGAAGCGCATGCTCAGCGACTGCTTCCCCCTGCACCGCTTTGGACCCTGGATCGACACCCTCGCCCTGTCCCGCTACGCCTTTCCCCATCTGAGTTCGCACTCCCTGCAGCACGTCATCGAATCGCTCGACCTGATTGCGGACCTCGACCAGCTTTGCCCCGGACGCACCTGGCACGACGCCCTCTACGACGCCGCGGCCAGCGCACGCCTGCTCCAACACCTGCTTTCCCTCCCGGACTGGGCAACCGTCACCGTCGAAACCCTCAGCCAACTCGGCTCATCCCGCAGCCCTCAACGTCCCCTAAGACACCGCGTGGATCAATGATCGAACACGAGGGATCGCGGTACGAGGGGGGAAGGCCGCGAAACTTGTTCCCGAAACAGCTTGCATAGCACTTTGACGCCAACGCCATCCCGTCGCGGCCATCAGGAACCGGCTTGATCTCGCGGCTCTCACTCGTCCCAGCGTGCCACTCGACATTGAGCCTCTCATTGTCCTTTCTACAAACAGCCGGCTGTTCAGCACAGCGGGGGGCGTGTCGAGAGCGGGTAGTCGGGGACGCGGGTTTGGAGGGCGTCTTTGAGGGCGGGAATCAGCGGGGACGCGAGGCCTTCGAGAAGCTCGAGGATGGAATTCTGGCGCGCGGCCACATCCGCACGACATTGGTCGCGGGCGGCGTGTTCGAGCTGCACGTATGGTTCCGGGAAGGCGTTGGCCGCCGCGCTGACAAAGCCCGTCGCGCCGGCTTGAATACCGTCCGCCAACTGTTTGTCGTCGCCCAGGAAATAGCGCGGAGTTTCGGGGATCAGGGACAAGTCTCCGGAGGAATCCTTCAAGCCGAAATGCGGAACTCGGCGCAGAATGTCCGGCGTCAGCGGATTCTGCGTGTGCCGGGGAAAGTTGTAGAGCAGCAGGGGGGCCTCGACAACCTCCGCCACCGCCTGGAGGTACCGGACGAGTCCTTCGGTCGGCGCCTGGGCAAAGTAGGCGGGCGGCAGACACAGGACGCCGTCAGCACCCACCTGCTGAGCCCGGCGCGACAATTCCAGCGTGTCCGGCAGAGAAGCGCCGCCGACGTGGAACAGCACCAGGCCCGGAAAGTATTCGAGGGCCAGCTCGAGCAACTCGATGCGCTCCGCCGCCGAGAGCGAGAAGAATTCGCCTGTGGTTCCCCCCACCAACACACGGGTAATGCCATGGGACGCCAACCAGGCCAGATGCTCGACGAAGGCGCGGGGCGCAAGCGCTCCGTCCGCGCCGAACGGCGTAAGCAGGGGCACGATCAAACCGTCCCAGTCGACTTCGCTGACTTCCCCTTCGATGATGGTCCAGCGCCGGGGCGTGAATGCTTCCGTAGCGTGCGCATCGCCTGTGGCGGGATCGTACACCGGCTTGCGGATACTCTCGCCGCGGCGTATGGCCTCCAGGTGCGCGGCGATGAGGACCATCTTATTGGCTTCCGGATGCGCTCCGAAGATGCCGTTTCGGAGGCGTTCTTCGCGCGTGGTTTTGTAGTCGTCCAAGCGAAGCACGACGGCCTCCTCGCCCAACTGTCGGGCCAGCGCTTGGGCAAAGGTGGTTTTGCCGATGCCGCCGGGGCCGCCGACGGCGACCACCTGCGGCCCGGCTTGTTCCGCGAAGCGTGTCCGGAGGATGTTGCCGACGAGTTTTTCGGGGCAATGGTTTCGCCGTCGGCCGTTTCCGCTGGGGCGCACGTGCTGCTTGTCGTGATGCATGTGGTTCGCCTGCCCTGCTATTGCCGAATGCCACTGTCGTCGAGCACTTCGGCCGCGATGGCTTCGGGGGGTGATGTGTTGGTGATTGGGATTGTGGTTGCGCCGGGGTGCTGATGCCGGAACCAAGTTCGCTGCCGGCGGGCGAACTGCCAGGTGCGCGCCGCAATTTCATCGGCAAGCCGGACCTGGTCTTCTCGGCTTCCGCCGTCGGGGTATCGCTCGATGAATCGGGCGATTTGCCGATACCCGAGTGCCTGATGCGCGGTGGGCGTGTCGAACAGGCCCTGTGCAGTCAGCGTGCGGACCTCTTCAATCCACCCTCTGTCCAGCATGGCTTCGGTCCGTTGTCTAATCCATTTTTTGTGGATATCGGGCTCGGGCATGAGTATGAACTGTCGGAATGCCGGATCCGGCCCGTCGGCGGAGGCGGCAGCTTGCAGTTCGCGGGGGAGCTTGCCGGTGATGCGCAGGACTTCGACCGCGCGCATGAGCCGGCGCGGATTGGTCTGCAGTTGCTCGGCGGTCTCGGCATCGCGTTCGGCGGCCTCGGCGGCCAGGTCGTGCAGGCCCTGCGAAGTTAGCGCCTGCGCAATGACGGCTTGAAAAATCGTCTCGTCGGAGGGCAACATGGGCAGGTGATGGATGAGCGCTTTGGCGTAGAGTCCCGTGCCGCCGGCCAGGACGGGTGTTCGGCCCCGGGTCGAAATGTCGTGAATTGCGGCCTCCGCGGCATCGCGAAAGCGTCCGGCATCCCAACGCTCGTGCATGGAGAGAATGTCGACCAAGTGGTGGGGTACCCTCGCCAGCTGCTCCGCGGAGGGCTTGGCGGTGCCCTCATTCAGCTCGCGATAGACCTGCATGGAGTCGCATGACACAATTTCGCCGCCGAAGCGCAGCGCGAGTTCAACCGCGACGGCGGTCTTTCCGGAGCAGGTGGGGCCGAGAATCGCGGGGACAATGGAGGACAACCGATCCATCAGCCCGTGCCTTCCTCTTCCTTTTTGCCGCCTGCGGGTTCACCCGGCTCCTCCTCCTGAGGCTCGGTCATCGTGACCAGAATGAAACCGAACACGCCGATGCAGATGGCCGAGTCCGCCACGTTGAAGGCGGGCC
The DNA here is from genome assembly GCA_964604795.1 of uncultured Victivallales bacterium. Taxonomy (GTDB): domain Bacteria; phylum Verrucomicrobiota; class Lentisphaeria; order Oligosphaerales; family CAZSBQ01; genus CAZSBQ01. The sequence continues at coordinate 3,354 of CAZSBQ010000167.1, forward strand.
AGCTGTATTTGCCCAGCGAAAAGTAGAGGAAATCCACTACGGCGCCGCGCAGAACGCGGTCCACCAGGTTGCCCAGAATGCCGCCGAGAATCAGGGCAACGCACAGGCCGCGCAGAACGTTGCCCTCCACGAGTCTGCGATAGCGCAGGACAATGAAGAAAATCGCCGCAACCGAAAAGACCGTCAATCCCCAGGGATACTCGCTGAGAACCCCCCAGGCGCCGCCGCGGTTGCGGAAATGGACCAGGCGAAAAAAACCGGGAATGACGGCGACGCCGTGACTGTCCGGACTCCAAGCATGGACGACCAGGGCCTTGGTGGCCTGGTCGAGCAGCAAAACAGCCAGGGCAATGGCGCCGGCCCGTCCGGCGGAGGGGCGCGCGTCAGCGTCGGCGGCAGCGATGCGATCACTCAACGAGCTGCTCCGCTTCTTCGGGCTCCACGTTCTCTTCGGGCGGCATACCGTTGTTTTCTTCGCGCAAAGTTTTGCAGTCCACGCAGAGCTTGGCATAGGGAATCGCCTCGAGGCGACCGTCACCGATGGCCTCGCCGCAGTCGACGCATTGGCCGTAGGAGCATTCATGAAGACGCTCAATGGCCTCCTGGACGAGCACGAATTGCCGTTCCTCCTCACTGGCCAGGGCCAGTTCGACTTCGCGCATGAAATCATCGCTGCCGACGTCGGCAAGTTCCTCGCCGGCCTGGCGGTTGGATGCCAGGGATGATTCCGAAAGATGCTGGATTTGGTCGATGAGCTGGTCGCGCTTCTTGAGGAGCAAGTCGTAATGGCGCCGATTTTTTCCGGTTAATTTGTCGGCGAGATTGGCCTCGATCTGTTTTCTTGGTGTTGTCGGCATAGTTTTCAGTTCCTGCATTTCGTCGGTTATTTTTGCCGTGTCCCGGTTGGCGGAACGCTCAATCGGTATCGCACGTTGCATTCGATGCTCAAAGGGGGCGCAATATACAATGGCAGAGACAAGCGTCAAGCCTGGAAACATCATCCGCAGCGCGAATCTGACAAATCTGAAATATGCGCTACACTACCGGCGTGCTGCTTTCATGAACAGGGCGAAAAACCCGACAGCTGAACAATGGCACCAACTTAAGCCTCATAGGAGAACGGCATGGCTAAGAGCACGGGACCTCGAGAGACGTGGGGCAGCAATCTGGGATTCATTCTGGCGGCCACGGGATCGGCTGTCGGCCTGGGCAACATCTGGAAGTTTCCGTACATCGCCGGGGAAAACGGCGGCGGCGCCTTTGTGCTGATCTACCTGCTGTGCATTGCGATCATCGGTCTGCCGGTGATGCTGTGCGAGATATTGCTGGGACGTCACACCCGGCGCAACCCGGTGGGGGCGTTTCGCGCGCTGACTCCGGATTCGAGCACGGTTGCCCACCTGCTCGGGGTTCTGCTTTGTCTGAGCGGAGTTTTTCTGCTGGCGTTCCAGCATTGGGGATGGGGGGTGGCGATTCTGCTGATCGGCGCGGCGGTTTTTCGCTGGAGCTGGCGGGTGGTCGGCGGCATGGGGGTTCTGGCCGGATTTGTGATTTTGTCGTTCTACAGCGTCATCGCCGGCTGGACGATCGGCTACATGGTGGATGCCGGCGCCGGCAGGCTGGCGGTCGCCGACGATGCCACTCATGCCGAATCCGAGACGCTCATGGTCGACCACATGTGGGCGCGGACCAGCGCGGCCAAAACGGGGTTGAGCGCCGTCGACGCGGAGTTGGCCGGAGCGACAGTGTCCGGCGTGCCCGCCGAAAAGCTGCTGCAGGCTTGGAGGCAAAGCCGGTCGAAACCCGTGGACGAAGCTCAGTGGCTGGCCATCGTGGAGGGACAGCGCAAAATCACCCCCTTCCGCCTGGAAGGTCCGCTCGAGGTGGAGGACATCGCCGTAACCGACGGCATCTTTCTCCGGGGCACGGCAACGGCGGACGACAACACGACCATCGATTTGACGCGCAGCGTCCCCCAGGGAGGAGTGATCACCCGCGGACGATTGCTTTCCGGTCGGGTCACCGATGTGGCGAATGGCGTGGTCCATCGGGCAACCCTGAAGGACTGCACTGCAAGCGGACTCAACGCCTCCATGAATTTGCCGTGGTGGTCGCTGGGCTTCCACACGCTGTTCATGGTGTGCGTCCTCGGCACGGTGCTGCTGGGGGTCCAGCGCGGCATCGAGGTGGCCGCCAAGGTTTTGATGCCGCTGTTGCTGCTGCTTCTGGTGGCACTGATTCTTCGGGGTGTGACGCTGGAGGGCGCCGGCCAGGGGATCCAGTTCTTTCTGAGTCCGGATTTCGGCAAACTTACCACCGCCGGCGTACTGACGGCGCTGGGGCACGCATTTTTCTCGCTCAGCCTGGGGATGGGCGCGATGATCACCTACGGCAGCTATGTCGACCGGGAACAGAATGTGTTCCTTTCCTCGCTGAGCATTGTGGTTCTGGACACGGTGATCGCGTTGCTGGCCGGATTGGCGATTTTTCCGGCGGTGTTCGCAATGGGATTCGCGCCGGATGCGGGGCCGGCTCTGATTTTCCAGCTGATTCCCCAGGTTTTTGCGCGAATTCCAATGGGGTTTGCGTGGTGCATGGTGTTCTTTTTGCTGCTGTCGGTGGCGGCGCTGACCTCGGGGATCAGCCTGCAGGAGGTGGTCACAGCATACTTCATCGATGAGCGTGGTTGGTCGCGCAAGCGGGCGACAGTGGTGTTCGGTTTGGTGATTTGGTTTTTGGGCTGCCTGAGTGCGGTATCCTTCTACGGGTGGGGTCGGCTGCTGTGGCTCAAGCACGCGCTTCAGTCCGTATTCGGGACGGTTCCCGCGTCGTTTTTCGCGATTATGGACAATCTGGCATCAAACTGGATGCTGCCGCTGGGCGGATTCTTCATCAGCCTGTTTGTAGGCTGGATATGGGGCACGCGCAAAGCCGTGGTGGAGATTCGCCACGGCTCGGAGAACTTTGCGGACGTGCATCTGGCCGCCCTGCTCTCCGGACTCAAGGACGACGAGTCCCACAACTCATCCGAACACGTGTGGACCCTGGCGGCCGTGTGGGGAATCTTCATCCGCTTCCTCAGCCCGCTGGCAATCCTGATCGCCTTCCTCTACACGATCGGCTGGCTGAAACTGTGACCCTGAAACGGCGATGAAGTCGTGGGAACCCTGGGTGAGTCAGTCTGCCCCCCCTCGTCTTGTTCTCAAAATCATTCTGACGCTCAACACTTCTTCCCAGCGTTCGCGGGACTTTGGCGCCGGAATGATTTCAGAACTCTTGATCTGACGGAAGATTCGGGGGGTTGGATTCGATGGTCTGCGCGGGCCTGTTGAACAGCAATAACAATATACGCCGATACGTCCCAGGATTCGCCGACCGGATTCGCAGAGTCGTCTCCAGCCGCAAACGCCTCGAGGCGGCCAAAACGGAAATGGACGTCCCCATGGCCATCCGCCCCATCCTGAGGCAAACCCCATCAGCGGATGTCGAATGACAAATCCATGGCGGTCGCAAGCTTGTCCGGTATGAATCGGATGCGCTTCACCACCTGATCGGTTCTGCCCTCTTTGGACTCTTCATCCAGCACGTCAACGCTGAAGCGGCCCGTGGTGTCGACACCCGCAGACAGAATCATGGCATCGTCGGACGGGCCGATGGCAACGGTCCCGCCGTTTGCGTGCACCGTTACGCCCTCGTAGGTGATAAACGCTTCCTCCACCGACTCCGGCGTCTCGTCAAACGCGAATTTATCGACAATCCGCACCGTATTCTTGTTGGAGTCCAGACGCAAGGTTCGGTGCAGGTTCCTGACGATCCCCGGCGGGTAGGCATGCGTCATGTCGATCTCGATGTCCTTCTCGCCGACACCGTCCACGTTCTCCACGGCCAACGTGCCGTAGTACTCGCTTCCGGTCGGCTGCAGTTTGCCGTTAATGACCGGCACTGAGTGGCCGTACGAATTGCAGAAAAGGATCTCGTAGCGGCGGTCCGAGAATGTTTTGGCCGTGTATTTCGGCCCGCCGGGGTCCGTCAGGTAGAGCCGTCCGTTGCGGTGAATCACAAAACTTCCGATGTCATTGTGGTTATGATTGACGCCGTTGTGGCCCGCTTTCGCCGCCAATGTCACCTGCTCGGGTCCGGGACGTCCGCGCAGCTTTGCCTGCCCCAGATCCGGCAGGAAGGCATCTCCGGCAGTCTCGTTTCCCCGCGCCTTCTGACCCGTGTACAGTGCCAGCTCGTGCATAGTGTTGAGGCGAAGAGTCCCGTCGTCATGCAGACGACAGAGATCGTAGAGCCGGGGAACGTCGTGGAACTTGTTCGCCAGCATCGCCACGAGTGCCGGGATATGGCCGTGGCTGGCGTCGGCGAATGGTACGAACAGCGGCCCGGCGATATGGGCGGCCAGCGGATACCGGCAGATGCGCTCGATCTTGGAGTCCCGTGCAATATCCAGCTCCCCGCCGGTTCGGAGCAAGAGTGCATGCGCGGCTTCGAGAAAATTGCCGAAGCCGTAGCGCCAGTACGACGGTCCCTCGGTGCACCCGCCGTCGTCTGTAAATCCGTCCAGGGCGTACGTCATGTGCTGAATTGGAGTGTGCGTCAGATGAGCCAGGATGCCGGGATCGTCAAAAAGAAGCAGCGCGGTCCGAATGATTTCACCATTGCACACGTGGTTCCAGTTCATCCCGCAAGTTTTCCAGTAGTGCAGGGCGTGATAATCCCAGTAAGGCTTGAAGATGCGACGTTCGATTTCGACCCGCACCCGTTGATCGACTTCCTTCTCAATCTTGCCCTCGAAGAGCACGAGCAGTTCGGCCAAACGCCGCCCGATTGCAACAGCACCGAGATCCACCTGCGTATATCCGTGTGCAGCCATCACCCAGGTACAGTCATCGCAGTATGCCCACATCAGGTCCTGCAAGCGGTCGACATCGGCTTTCGGATGCCCCAGCCACAGCGCAAGCGCCGCAAGCTCCAGTTGTCTGCCGCGAGCGCGCCCCAATTGTTCCGAAGCCTGCCGGTCACCGGCCCGTTCGTAGTTGCGGTAGGCCGAGCGTCTCATGACAATGATCGCGGAAGCGGGATCAAATTCTTCGTCCACTCGTTGCCATACGCCATTCCGGCGTGCAAGCTCCACTGCATTGTTTACTGCATCGGGGGCGCAGAGGCGGGAAATGGCACGGCAGTTTTGGTGTCGGGCATACATGCCGGTGAGATCATTGAGCCGCACATTTCGCAATAACATATCCATTGGTTTTCCTTTTGTTTGCGACACCTTGGGGGCAGAACACATTGATGACAGGATAATTGTGTATTCAACACTGTACTTGTGGCTTGCGATGATTCAAGAGGGCAACTGGGGACTGGGCAACTGGGTACAGGCGATTTGTGTCTCGTTCAGCTTTGCCGGGGTTGCCCAGTTGTCAACGCTAAAAACGCCCGTTCAGTACTACAGGCATCCCTGCCTGTAGAAATCCAACGGACACTGGCGTCGAGCTT
>CAZSBQ010000168.1:0-8818 GCA_964604795.1 uncultured Victivallales bacterium
TGCCTACTTCTACCGGTTCGAGCCGGCTGAGATGTCGTTCCAGACCGACATCATCGGGACGGCGGAGAGCGGCGAATGGCTGCTGGTCGCGCAAGCCGGAGCCGACAACCCCGTGACGATCTCATGGCCCGACGACCTTGGTATGGACGAGGGCAAGCAGCTCCTGCTGCGCGAGTCCAATCGGACGGGCACCGCAATCACGGACGGCCGACTGATCAACATGGCATTGGAGACGGAATTCACAGTCGAAGCGGGTGACGTTTCCTATTATCTGGTAGAATATGGCGACGTGGAGCAATACAAGGTCACGTTCAAACCCGGCGACCACGGAAACCTGGACGGGGCCGATCAGGACGGCAATGTGGTCGTCGCAGTCCCCCCCGCAGGCGAGGCGCCCCAACCCCCGGCTGTCAATGCGGATGAGGGGTGGGAGTTCGATTCATGGGGTCCGGAATTGAGTCAAACCATCTCGAACAGTGTCGCCACAACAGCCACATACCGATCCGTGATCCGCACGATCACGGCGAGTGCGGGGGAACACGGTGCGATCAGTCCCGACGGAGACGTTCAAGTTCAGGTCGGCAACAGCCAGGTCTTTACGATCTCGCCGGAGGATCACTACCACATCGATGATGTTCTCGTGGACGGCGAAAGCGTGGGGGCAAAAGACTCGTACGAGTTCACCGACGTGACGGAAGACCATGAGATATCCGCCACGTTTGCCATCGACACCTACACGCTCACCTATGCTGCCGGAGACAATGGTGCCGTCAGCGGCGATTCCCCCCAGACCATCGAACACGGCGAGGACGGAACCGAAATTCTGGGCGAGCCCGACGAGGGCTACCACTTTGTGCAGTGGAGCGATGGGGTCACCGACAACCCGCGGACGGATACTGGGGTGACCGGTACGGTGGACGTTACCGCGGAATTCGCGATCAACGAATACACCGTCACCTTCCAGCCGGGCGACCATGGCGAATTGGACGGAGGGGACCCGGATGTCGAGATCGTAGTCGCCCACGGCGAACCCGCTCCCGCACCGCCGAATGTCGTCGACGTGGACGACGGATGGCGCTTTGAAGAATGGGATTTTGAACTGCCGGACACGATCACCGAGGATTTCACGACAACGGCGGCCTATGCTTCTGAATTGAACTGGGAGTTCACGATCAACGTCGATGGCGTCACGCCCGATTCGCTGTCCTTCGGCATGAGTTCCGGCGCTACGGGTGGCGTCGACGACGGGATTGATGAAACGATGACCATGCCGGCTGCCGATCAGGCAGGTTCCTATCTCTATCGCACCACTCCGGATCAGGCGTATCGAACGGACATCATCGAAACCGCAGGTTCCGGCGAATGGTTCCTGGTGGTTCAAGCCGGCGCGGATAACCCTGTCGAGCTTTCGTGGAGCGCCGCCCGCTCGTCGGATTTCCCCGACGGGAAGTACCTGACCATGTACGAGGTGGACGCCGATCATCTGCCGGTGGGCGCCACGGCACGGAATATGATGGCCACTCAACATCGCTCCATTGACGCAGGCGAAACCGCGTTCTTCGTCATCCGCTACGCGGACACGCTGGTTGCGGACATCGTACTGCGGGAAGCCTGGAACCTGATCTCGCTGCCAATCGAACCGGAGACGCCGCAAGTTTCCGATCTGTTTTACGATGTCAACGGCGTGACCGGCTCACCGCGAGGAACAGCCTTGCGCGACGGCATGCGCGGCAAAATCTATTCCGGAGAAATCTGGACCTACACCGATGGAGACTACCAAGCCGTCACGGAGCTGGCGCCGCTTGTGGGATATTGGGTGTATGCGGAGTCCGCAGCCGCCTTTTTGCTCGAAGGACAGCCTGTGGTCGGCGAAGAGCTGCCGCTTTCTTCTGGCTGGAATCTGCGCGGACCCGCCGCGTCCGTCGCGGTTCCCGACAACCCGCACCTGCGCGGCAGCGCGTGGTGGTGGGATGCGGACAGTCAGACATATCAGACTGCGGAGGAACTTCTTCCCTGTCGGGGATACTGGCTGAATGCCCGCCAGGAGACAACCTTGTTTTCCACCGAAGAGGAGCGCTGACCACAACAGCTCCGCCTGAAAGGCAGAGCCACGAGTGGCGGCATTGGGCCAACCGTGGCACTGGCTTTCCAGCCGGTGGGGGGGGTGTCGGCGGACCGGAAAGCCAAGGAACATGGAACCGAAGGCAGCGCATGCAAGGAGGAACTTCCGGGTTCCGCCCCTCACGGGACGGAATTTCACAGCTCCGCCTAAAAGGCAGAGCCACGATGGACCGAATTTCACAGCTCCGCCTGAAAGGCAGAGCCACGAGGAGACTAAGTTCATGGTATGAGCGAAAACATAGCGTTCGGTTTGCGCGCCGCTTAAGGCTACCTTGTTTTTTGCACAGGTGTCTGTACAGTAGTATCCCTGTAGCGTTTGCACGGAGGTGCAGGGTGAAGAACTTGTTCAGAGATTTCGGATGTCATAATTTTAATCTGTCGGCAAAGAATTATTCACTGCGTCGGCGTGTCTCGGATTGGATTGCATCGGTTTTTGCATGTATGGTGCTTGCCGCTTCCGCCGAGGATCACGCTGCCGCCGAGCGACACTATGCTCCCCCCGCCAATCCGCCGACGATTACCGTCCCGCCGACGCGGCAGCTCTCCACAGAATCTCAGCCAAGCCGCAGCGAACCTACCGAGTGCAGTATTGGTGCGCCCACTGATATCGAGCAGCTGGCCGTCGAACTGATCAATCGGGCACGCGCAGATGCTGAAGTCGAGGCCACGCGCCTGAGCACCATCGATCATTCCGACATCCTGAACGCCTACGAGTTCTTCGACATCTATCTGGATGAATTTGTCGAAGAGATGCAGGACCTGCCATCGTCGTTACCGCCCTTGGCCATCAACGCCGAGCTTATGGCTGTGGCCGCAGCCCGGTCGTGGATCGCCCGGAGCCCCGTTTTCGACGAACCTCCCGCAACGAGAGGGGAGCAGGACCGGACATTCCAGGTCAAAACGGTGCGTCGGATCGAACCATGTGCCGACGGCATGGCGTTCTATGCGGTCGCACTTCGCCCGACGGGGTACGTGATCACCACCGTCGACCGACGCCTGCCGCCGGTTGTTGCGTACAGTGGATCGAGTGCGCTGGATCTTGAGGAGCCGGCAGGAAACGCGCTGCGAGCCATGTTGACTGCCTATTCGCGAAGCGCGCATAAGCTTCTGCGTGACAATGCGGAGCGGTCCGGCACCACTTCTCAAGAAGAACGCGATGCTTGGGAACACCTGCTGATCGGCAATGGGCAGCGCGGAGACGCTCCCGGGGAGATCGTGGTCGAACCGTTGCTGACGACGAATTGGAACCAGAACAACCACTACAATGAACTCTGTCCGCCGGATCCCGACGCCTCCGCGTACTATGACGGGCGGGTCCCGACCGGTTGCGTTCCGGTGGCCTTCGCGCAGGTCATGAAGTTCCACAACTGGCCTGTGCGCGGAACCGGCAGCCACGAGTATGCGGACCCCGAGCCGATCGGCGGCACCCGCTCGGCGCGTTTCGCCGATCCGTACGACTGGGAGCGTATGAAAACAAGCTACGATCCGTGGGACGAGGAACCGGAGGCGGAAGTGCACGCTGTGGCCGAGTTGCTGTACGAGCTGGGTGTAGCTGCGGAAATTGACTATCGAGACGACGGATCCAGTGCTTCAAAACGGCAACTCATGAGGGCGCTTAGAGAGCATTTCTACTACGAAGGCGGGGAAGCCCTGCGGCGCTCCGATGACCCGGACGCATTCGACAGCGCCATCGAGGACGACTTGCTGGCGGGTCAGCCCGTACCCGTTTCCGTGCCCGGCCACGCCATCGTAGCGGATGGGCTGGGACGAGAGGCCGGGCAAGACTACTACCACATCAACTACGGATGGGGCGGCACCAACGACGGCTGGTACATCGTCACCGATGTCGTCGGAGCAGGACTCGACGAAGCCATTGTTAATATTCAGCCCCAGCGGACGCCGCTGCTGAGCGGGGAATGGGAACGTGTCGAGGATGAAAGCCGGTTCACCCTAGACTGGCGCGTGGCTGACAGCCGAACTGAAGACATCGGCGGTTTCCGCGTCCAAGAGGGCGTGCGCGTCAGCCAACCCTACGAATGTACGTGTGACAGTCTTGCGGAATGGCGTGCGGGGGAGTGGCAGGTGGAAAGTGCAGCGGGGGACACGTTCTTCCGTCTGGTTTCCGGCGGCGTATCCGGCAGCATCAAGTCCCTTGCCGCCAAGGATCCGTTCTTCCCCGGGGAGGACAGTACCCTTTCCTTCCGCTACAAGGCAGAGTTGTCTACGGATGTTTTGCGTGTGGAAGTGTCCGCGAACGCCGGGGACACGTACAGCACTGTTTTCAGCGTCTCGGATGTCCTGCACAATACCTGGCGAGAAGCAACGGTCGATCTGTCCGAATACGCCGGTCAATCCATTTGGCTTCGCTTTGCCTACGAGACGGGAAGGTATTATAGGGACGGGGGAATATGGCTTGACAATATATCCTGCCAAGGCAGTGAATCGTTAAGTTGGACAACCGTGGCTGACGACCTCGCGCCATCCAGCAGATCCTGCGAGATCAGCGACAAGTTCCGCGGGACATACTATTACCGGGTTGGCACGGACGATGGCAGCGACCTGTCGGAGGTGCAGGCGGTCGAGGTTGACATTCCCAACGTCTACTACACCGTCGCGTTCGAACTCGGTAGCTACGGCACCCGCAGTGGAGGCGGAGAGCTTGAACAGAATATCGAACACGGCGAGAGTGCAACTGCACCAACAATTGAACCGGATGAAGGGTGGCAGCACACCGGATGGAATGCGGACTTCGCGGCGGTCACGGAAAACCTCACCGTGACCGCGCAGTACGAACGCATTACGCACACGCTGACAGTCGAATCCGAACACGGCACGCCCGATCCTGCAGCTGGCGGGCACACTCACGACTGGGGCACGGAGCTGAGCTGCTCGGTGACCTCGCCCGACGTGCAGGGCGGCACTCGTTATGTCTGCATCGGCTGGACAGGTACCGGCAGCGTTCCCGCGACCGGCGACGCGGCCGACACCGGCAGCTTCACGCTCACCGAAGACTCCTCAATCACCTGGACCTGGGACACCGAGCACTACCTGGACACGGGGATCTCCGGCAAAGGGAGCGTAGACATCGGCAATGAATGGCACACGGCCGGGACCAACGTCACCGTGACCGCCACACCCGCCGCCCATCACCACTTCACCGGCTGGTCCGGCGACACCGACGGCTGCATCATCGAAGACGCAACCATCACCGCGCCGATGACGCAAGCCCGCACGCTCACCGCGACCTTCGCCATCGACACGTACACCGTCACGTTTGACCTCGCCGACCACGGCACGCTTGCCGACGGCGATCTGGTACAGACCATTGCCCGCGGCGCAGCCGCCGAAGCGCCGCAAATCTCTCCCGACCAGGGCTGGTGGTTTGCGGGGTGGGGCACGGATTTCGACAACGTGACTGAGGATCTGACTGTCACGGCACATTACGCCGAAGTCGGCGAAAGCATTCTAACGCGTCGCGGCGTCAATCTCTGCGGCGCCGAATTCGGGCAGTACAATCTGCCGGGAACCTACGGCACGGACTACATCTACCCCGACACGGACACGATCCGCTACTTCCTGGCGAAGGGGATGACCACGATTCGCCTGACCTTCCGCTGGGAGCGGTTGCAGCGCACGCTCGGGGGAGAGCTTGACGCAACCGAACTGGCGCGAATGCATGCGACCGTGGAAACCATCACCGACGCCGGCGGGACGGTGATCCTCGATCCACACGCCCACAACACGACCGGATATCATGACCAGATCCTCGGGACGGGCGAGGTAACCGAGGATGCATTCGCCGATTTCTGGTCGCGCCTGGCTGCGGAGTTCGCAGACAACGACCGCGTGGCGTTCGGCCTGATCAACGAGCCGCATGACATCCAGGCGGCGACCTGGTTGTCCGCCGCCAATGCCGCCATCGCCGGCATCCGCGACACCGGCGCGACCAACCTGATCCTGGTTCCCGGCATCAACTGGACCAGCTCGTTTTCCTGGTACGACGACCATGGCTACGGCAGCAACGCCGAAACCATGACCGGCATCGTCGATTCGCAGGACAATTTCGCCGTCGAGGTGCATCTGTACTTCGACGAGGACAACTCTGGGACCACCTCCGATGTGGTCAGCCCCACCATCGGGCGCGAGCACCTGGCCGACTTCGTCTACTGGTGCCGCACCCACGACATGCGTGGCTTCCTCGGCGAGGTCGGCGCACCGGCCACCGACGAGGGCGATGCCGTGCTCGACGATACGCTCAACTATATCGAAACTGAAGCGGACGATGTCTTCTTCGGTTGGACCTACTGGGCCGCGGGCCAGTGGTGGCCGGAGGACGAACGCTTCAGCATCCAGCCCGCCGATCCAACCGACTTCGATCAGGAAGATCAACAACTGACCGTCATGTCCCCGTATTTGCCGAGCATTCATCGTGTGGAGTTCAGCGCCGGCACGCATGGCTCTCTGGCTGACGCCGCCCTCGCCTGGCAGGTGGTTCCCGACGGGCAAGACGCCGAAGCCCCGCCAGTCACCGCGAACGACGGCTGGCGCTTCACCGCCTGGAACGCGGACTTCGCAGGCGTCACTGACGACCTGACCGTAACCGCGCAGTACGAGCGGATCACACACACCCTCACGGTCGCCTCCCCGCACGGCACGCCCGCCCCCGCTGTCGGCGAACACACCCACGACTGGGGCACGGAACTGACCTGTTCGGTGTCCTCGCCCGACGTGCAAGGCAGCACCCGCTACGTGTGCACCGGCTGGAACGGTGCCGGCAGCACGCCGGTGACCGGGGACACGACCGACACCCGCAGCTTCACGCTGACCGACGACTCCTCGATCACCTGGAACTGGCGAACCGAGCACCACCTTGACACGGAAGTTGCGGGCGAAGGGGGCGTTGACGTCAATGACTCGTGGCACTCAGAAGGAGATGAGGTCACTATCACCGCCACACCGGATGAAGGCCGGGAGTTCGTCGAATGGACTGGAGCCACCGAGGGATGCACACTCGACGGGCGCACGATCACGGTCCCGATGGACCGCCCGCGAATGATCACGGCAAGCTTCCTGCTCGACACGCGCACTCTGACATACACCGCAAGTGAGAACGGGCGCATCGACGGCCCGAACCCGCAAACGGTCGAGTACGGCGAAAACGGCCAACCCGTTGAGGTGGCTCCCGAAACGGGCTACCACTTTGTGCAGTGGAGCGATGGGGTCACCGACAACCCGCGGACGGATACCGGGGTGACCGGCACGGTGGACGTTACCGCGGAATTCGCGATCAACGAATACACCGTAATCTTCCAGCCGGGCGACCATGGCGAATTGGACACCGGCGATCCCACTGTCGAGGTGGTTGTGGAACACGGCGAACCCGCTCCCACGCTCCCGACGGTTGTCAACGTTGAAAACGGTTGGGTTTTTGAGGGATGGGACCCGGAATTGCCGGACACGATCACCGAGGACTTCACGACAACGGCGGCCTACGCTTCTGAATTGAACTGGGAGTTCACGATCAACGTCGATGGCGTCACGCCCGATTCGCTGTCCTTCGGCATGAGTTCCGGCGCTACGGGTGGCGTCGACGACGGGATTGATGAAACGATGACCATGCCGGCTGCCGATCAGGCAGGTTCCTATCTCTATCGCACCACTCCGGATCAGGCGTATCGAACGGACATCATCGAAACCGCAGGTTCCGGCGAATGGTTCCTGGTGGTTCAAGCCGGCGCGGATAACCCTGTCGAGCTTTCGTGGAGCGCCGCCCGCTCGTCGGATTTCCCCGACGGGAAGTACCTGACCATGTACGAGGTGGACGCCGATCATCTGCCGGTGGGCGCCACGGCACGGAATATGATGGCCACTCAACATCGCTCCATTGACGCAGGCGAAACCGCGTTCTTCGTCATCCGCTACGCGGACACGCTGGTTGCGGACATCGTACTGCGGGAAGCCTGGAACCTGATCTCGCTGCCAATCGAACCGGAGACGCCGCAAGTTTCCGATCTGTTTTACGATGTCAACGGCGTGACCGGCTCACCGCGAGGAACAGCCTTGCGCGACGGCATGCGCGGCAAAATCTATTCCGGAGAAATCTGGACCTACACCGATGGAGACTACCAAGCCGTCACGGAGCTGGCGCCGCTTGTGGGATATTGGGTGTATGCGGAGTCCGCAGCCGCCTTTTTGCTCGAAGGACAGCCTGTGGTCGGCGAAGAGCTGCCGCTTTCTTCTGGCTGGAATCTGCGCGGACCCGCCGCGTCCGTCGCGGTTCCCGACAACCCGCACCTGCGCGGCAGCGCGTGGTGGTGGGATGCGGACAGTCAGACATATCAGACTGCGGAGGAACTTCTTCCCTGTCGGGGATACTGGCTGAATGCCCGCCAGGAGACAACCTTGTTTTCCACCGAAGAGGAGCGCTGACCACAACAGCTCCGCCTGAAAGGCAGAGCCACGAGTGGCGGCATTGGGCCAACCGTGGCACTGGCTTTCCAGCCGGTGGGGGGGGTGTCGGCGGACCGGAAAGCCAAGGAACATGGAACCGAAGGCAGCGCATGCAAGGAGGAACTTCCGGGTTCCGCCCCTCACGGGACGGAATTTCACAGCTCCGCCTAAAAGGCAGAGCCACGATGGACGGAATTTCACAGCTCCGCCTAAAAGGCAGAGCCACGATGGACCGAATTTCACAGCT
>CAZSBQ010000169.1:0-2392 GCA_964604795.1 uncultured Victivallales bacterium
AAAACGCCCCTGTACGCCCAACGTCCAACAGCTCCGCCTAAAAGGCAGAGCCACGGTTGCCGGTCCGAAAAGAACTAATTCAAAAGCCGTTCGGCTTCCTTGACCGCGCTGTAGGCGTCGTCGGCGTAGCCGTCCGCGCCGATTTCCGCGGCGTATGCACGGTCCACGGCGGCGCCGCCGATCATGAATCGGCAGCTCATATTGCGTTTCCGGGCCTGGTCGAGCACATCCTTCATGGCCCCCATTGTTGTGGTCATCAGGGCGGAAAGACCGGCCAGAGACGCGCCGCTTTCCTCGATGGCGTCGAGGATGGCCTCGGTGCCCACATCCTTGCCCAGATCGCGCACGTCAAAACCGTAGTTGCCCAGCATCACCGCGACAATGCTCTTGCCGATGTCGTGAATATCGCCCGCCACGGTTGCCAGCACAATGACCGGGCGCTCCTCGGCGGCGTGCTCGGCCTCGGTCATCAGCGGTTCCAGCCGCTCGAACCCGGAGCGCATGGTCTCGGCGCTGCGAATGAGTTGGGGGAGAAAATAGATGTGCTTCTCGAACAACTCGCCGACGCGGGTGATGGCCGGGATCATGGCCTTCTGCATCAGGCGTTCGGGCTCTAAGCCGGCCTCCAGCGCCTTGTTGATTTCCTTGACGATGTTTTCGCGGTCGCCCTCGAGGACGGCCTCGTGCACCGGTTCGAGCGCGGTTCCGGCGATGTCCGCCCCGCTTGGTGCGGACTCCGCGGATGAGGGGGGAGCAAAGTGCTCGGCGTAGCGGCGCGCGCCGGGATCCCGGTTCGTGAGCACATCGCTCGCCCGTTTTGTATTCATCAGCACCTCGTCGGAGGGATTGGCGATCATCATGCGCAGCCCCTGATGCGTGGCCATCGCCAGAAACCCGGCGTTGATCCACTGGCGGGCGGGAAGTCCGAAGGACACGTTGGACAATCCGACCACGCTGGCCGCACCGAAGGTATTGGCCGTCCAGTCCACCAGCCGGAGGGTTTCGACGGCGGCTGTCTGGTCCGAGGAGACCGTCATCACCAGCCCGTCGACAACCATGCTGTCCTTGTCCAGGCCTTCGGCGCGGGCGCGTTCGTGCAGCTGCTGCACAACTGCGCCCCGCTCCTCGGCCGTGGCTGGGATACCCTCGTCCCCGACGGGCAGAGCAATGAACATTGCGCCGTAGCGTGCGACAATGGGCAGGAGGGCATCGGCCTTGCCCGCCTCTCCGGACACCGAATTCACCAGGGCTCTGCCCGGATACATGCGCAGGGCGCGCTCGACTACCGCGGGATCGGACGAGTCGATGCAGAGCGGCAGATCGCTGACCGTGCAGAGGCAGTCGACCACCGCAGTCATCGCCGCGCCCTCGTCCACGCCGGACGCGCCCACATTGACGTCGAGCAGGTCCGCCCCCGCCTTCCCCTGTTCGAGCGCCAAGCGGCGGACTTCGCCGGTTTTGCCTTCGCGCAGTTCGGCTTTCAGCGTTTCCTTGCCCGTGGGGTTGATCCGCTCGCCCACGACCAGCACCGGCTTCCCGGCATCCAGAAAAACCGTCCGGCGAGCCGAGGACAGAGCCTGGGGATGCCGATCGGGAATGGCGGGAACAGGCATCTTCTCCACCGCTTCGGCAAGAACGCGGATGTACTCCGGAGACGTTCCGCAGCAGCCGCCGATCATGCTTGCGGTCTCCGCGATCGGTGCGGTCTCCGCAACAAAGTCCTCGGCGGATAGCGAAAACACCGTCTCGTTGCGGACCAGCCGGGGAATCCCGGCGTTGGGCAGCGCCAGCAGCGGGACGTGGGCAACTTCGGCCATCGACTCGAGAACGCGGCGCATGGGACGCGGGCCGGTCGAACAGTTGCAGCCCACCGCATCCGCCCCCAGGTGCTGCAGGGTGATGACCGCAGTTTGCGGATCGGTCCCGGTCAGCGTGCGCCCCGACTCATCGAAGGTCAGACTGACGCATACGGGCAAGTCGCACACCTCGCGCACGGCCAGCACGGCCGCCCTGGCCTCCTGAACGTCCACCATGGTTTCGACCATGAAGAAGTCCACGCCGCCTTCAAGCAGCCCAACGGCTTGCTCGCGGTAGATTTCGACGGCATCGTCGAACGCCAGGTCGCCGAAGGGCTCGACAAACCGCCCCGTCGGGGACATGTCGCCGGCCACCAGAGTCTCGTCGCCCGCCACCGCGCGCGAAAGCCGCACCAGGTCCCGGTTGAGTTCATGGACATCCGCGTGCAGTCCGAACTCCTCCAGCTTCGGCCGATTGGCGCCAAAGGTGCAGGAGTAGACCCCTTGGGCGCCGGCGGCGATGTAGGCCTGCTGCACGTCGCGCAGCACGTCGGGATTGTCCAGCACCCACTTTTCCGGGCATACTCCCTGGGGCA
>CAZSBQ010000169.1:2492-5894 GCA_964604795.1 uncultured Victivallales bacterium
GGTGCCCGAATGCCTATGTACACGGGCTGAAGCCCGTAGGCACGTATACATTTGTTGCTTCGTTTCTCCATATTTTGTTTAAAAATCATGTTGACGTCAGCAGCGACTCCAGCACGTCTCGGGTCAGCCCCTCGAGGACGGCGTTTTCGGTGGCGCCGACCACCTGTTCGAACAGCTCGGCCTTTTCCCGCTGAAGGGCGAGGACGCGTTCCTCGACGGAGTCCGCAGCAATCATCCGGTAGGCCATCACGGGCTGCTGTTGGCCAATGCGATGAGTTCGGTCGATGGCTTGCCGCTCCACGGCGGGATTCCACCACGGGTCGTAGATGAACACGTAATCTGCCTTGGTCAAGGTAATGCCGGTTCCGGCGGCCCGCAAACTGAGAAGAAATACGGCGGGCTCCTCGGATGCGCTGAAGCTTTCGATCCGCTCGGCCCGACGCTCGACCGGAGTCTTGCCGGTAATGGTGAAAAGTGGGATGCCCGCCTGTTCGATGCGCGGAGCGATCAGCTCCAACATACTGACGAACTGGCTGAACACCAGCGCGCTGTGTCCCTCCGCGGCGAGTTCCTCGATCATGGCGACCAGCTCGTCCAGCTTCCCCGAGGACATCCCGTGGTTGGCCTCGAGCAAATCGGGATGACAGCACAGCTGGCGCAGACGAGTGAGAGCGGCGAACAGCTCCATCGGACCGCGCGATTTGACGGCCTGGCGGGCGCGCACCAGCTCCCGTTGATAGACCGCGCGCTGCTCTTCGGTCATATCCACGGATATCACCTCCTGGGTTAGCGGCGGCAGCTCCGAGGCCACCTCGCCCTTGGTCCGACGCAAGAGCACGGGACGTATCCGCCGCGCCAGCCGAGGTCCCGCATCCGGCGTGGACGGCGCAAACTCCTCCTCGAACTCCGCACGGTCGCCCAGAAAACCGGGATTGAGAAAGTCCGCGATGGACCACAGGTCCAACGTGCGGTTCTCCAGCGGCGTCCCCGTCAGCGCCAATCCGCAGTGACGCGGAACGGCCTTCACCGCGCGGGTGATCTGAGCGTCCGGATTCTTGATCGCCTGAGCCTCGTCCAGGACAACCACATCGAAAAAGGCCTTCTGGAACGCGTCCTGATCCTGTCGAATCAGTGCGTAGTTCGCAATCAGCACGTCCCAGTTTTCCGCGTCCAGGATGGTGCCCCGCTGGTCAGGACTGCCTCGGTACAGGGCACAGCGCAGCTCGGGACAGAAGCGTTGCGCCTCGCTGCGCCAGACCGAGGTCACCGAAGCCGGACACACCACAAGTGCGCGCAGCCGCCCGCTTGAGACTTGCGCTCCCGCGAACGCCGGCAGCCCGCCGTTGCGCCGCAGCGCCTCCAGCACGGACAGCACCTGCAACGTCTTCCCAAGCCCCATATCGTCGGCCAGCAAGGGCCCGGTGCGGAAGGTCAGTCTCTCCGCCAAAAACTCGAATCCCTCGCGCTGATACGACCGCAGAATCCCGCCAAGAGACTCGGGCACCTTCAGCGGCTCGGGCGCGGGCGCGCTCAGCAGCTCGCTTCCCGCACCACGTTTCAGCCCGCGGATTTCCACCCCGGCGGTCTGCTCGACGGCCGCCGCGGCCCGGCGAGCTTCGGGAACAAGCAGCGTCGCCGACTCCAGCTCGAGCACCGCCTCAAAGCGCTTGGCGGTTTCCCGAGCGTCCTCTTGGCTCATGCGCAACCACTCTCCCGAGCTGGTCCGCAGAATCCCGCCTTCGCTGCGGACCAGGTCCCGCATTTCGCCGCCGGTCAGCGTGCGCCCCCCGCAGTTCCACAACACATCGAAATCCACACCGGCGCCGCGCTGCTGGTGATGCACTTGCGCCACAGCCGCTCCCACCCCATCCAACAACGGAATCAGCGCTCCGTCCGGTCGAAGCTTCACGCTGCCGGGCAACGCCTTCCACGCCTCGACCAGCTGCCGAGCACGTTCCCGCCCGCCGGCAATCCGAAACCGCCCGCCCTCGCCCGCTTCGGCTTCGGTGCGGCGCAAAAACTCGCGAAGCTCATCGCGGTCCTCGCTCTCGAACAACTCCACCTGAAATTTGCCGTTTTTGGCGGTCAGCGGGCCGACCGCGCGCCCCGTTTCCGATTGAAAGCCCTGCCCGCCCAGCGTAATTCGACCTGCGAAGTTCGCACCATCCGGGCGAAGGGCCAACGTCGCGGCAACCGTTCGGCGGTTGCGCTCCATCAGCGAACCGTGCACCAAGTCCAAGCGGTGCTCGAGCAAATGCGGCAAATGCTCCACCACGTGGCGACGCTCCATGCTCGGACTCTTTTTGGAGAACACACTGGTGAGCAGGTCCCAGCTCACCGGCGGCTCAAGACGGATCAGCTGACCGTCCACCATGAATTCACTGCGGTTGGCGGAGATGTTGGCCAGCAGCTCGTGGTAGTTTAGGCTCGTTCCGTCGGCCAGCGTCACAATCGCCGCGATCTCGACACGCCCGTCCCCCGCCGGGGACAATTCGAAATGGAAGGACGCCTCCCGGCTGCCCCCGAACGGCTGCTGGGACGTGCGCTCGATGAAGCGCCCCGGGTCCTCCGCCCAGCGATCCTGCCAGCGGGCAAACTCCTCCGGGTCCAGCTTGAGCACCTTAACGTTGCTGCGCAGCAGCGAGCGCTTGTTCAGACGCCCCGTCAACCAGGCCAGAAATCGGACGTCGCGCTCCGGCCAGTTGTCGAGCACCTTCGCCTGGGCGCGCCGGCACAAGTTGTACAGCCCCTGCAGCGACAGCCACGAGCGCTCCCCGCCGTCCCGGTAGAACCGCAGGACATACGTCCCGGGCTGATGATGCACATCCACCTCGACCGTCAAGCGCGCAGGCGCCGCAGGCTTGGCGTCCCATTCGAAATTCAACTGCCCGGGCGTCGAGCCACGGCGCTCATTGCCGCGCGACCGACGGCGCGGCACCGTCGGCGCATCCGTCCGCGCTGCGGACTCCGCAGCGCCATCGCCGAGCCACCCGCGCGCCTCCGCCACCTCCTGGAACAATTTGGCCGACGCGAACGCGTGCGGACACTTTCCCTGCTTATACCCGCACGTGCACGAAGACTGCCACTGCGAACCCCGCAACTGCCATGTCGCGCGCTGCGCTCCGATCCGCAGCACCAGACGGTCCTTCCCCCATGAAAGACTCCGTCCCCTCTCCTGCCGAAGAACCCGCCCCGCATAAGCGCGAATCCCTGAGGCGAACTCCGCACCCAAACGCTCCACCCCCGGCCACTGCGACAGCCACTCCGGCGGCTCAGCCGGGCACCCAAGCGCCTCCACAGCCTGATTGTCAACGTTTCGCTTCATCATATTCCAGATATCAGTACTACAGGCATCCCTGCCTGTAGCAGAATTCCAGTACTACAGGCATCCCTGCCTGTAGC
>CAZSBQ010000169.1:5994-8710 GCA_964604795.1 uncultured Victivallales bacterium
CAGGCATCCCTGCCTGTAGCAGAATTCCAGTACTACAGGCATCCCTGCCTGTAGCAGAATTCCAGTACTACAGGCATCCCTGCCTGTAGCCGAATTCCAGTACTACAGGCATCCCTGCCTGTAGCAATTTTGGAGAGGGCGAGACTCCGTCGAGCCCCGCCGTCGGACCAAAGGCGGGGCCGGTCGCATGCACCGGAAAAAACCATCGCCTTCGGAGGACACACGGACTGCCAGTGTCGGCAACCCCGGCTCAACGGGAGTCTCGCCAGAAAAGGAATTGTCCTAGTCGGACTCCGTATGGACACTTGCGTTTCGTCTTCTGCGGAACTATACTGTCGATTTGCGGTCAGTAAAATGGAACGGAAATGGAACGGCAACCGCCGTTGCCGGACATCACAAATTCGCCGGGGAGCCCGATAACGCGAGCGGGCTGAGAGGATCCGAGGCAACGGATCGACCCGAAAACCTGATCAGGATAATGCCTGCGAAGGGAGTACTTCTCCGCGCGTTTCGCAGGCGACACAGCCCGCAAACGCGTTTTTTATTGCCTCACAGGACTTCGCCATGACCATCACACTGAATGGAGAACAGCGCGAGCTGCCCGACGGCACATCCGCGGCCGCCCTGCTCGAAACCCTTGACATCCACCCCGAACACGTCGTCGTCGAGGTGGACATGAACATCATCCCCCGCGACGCGCTCGAAAACTGCGAACTCCGCAACGGCGCAACAGTGGAAATCATCAAATTCGTAGGAGGAGGCTGATGCGTCCCTTGACACTGGCAGGCCGACAATTCTCATCCCGGCTGTTTATCGGAACCGGCAAATTCGGCAGTCACGACCTCATGGCCGAAACCATTCGCGCCTCCCAGGCGGAAATGGTCACCGTCGCTCTTCGCCGCGTCGATCTGGACGGGGACACCGAGCAGGACCCCATGCTTTCGCGCCTCGATCCCAAGCGCGTGGTCATCGTCCCCAACACCAGCGGCGCTCGCACCGCCGAAGAGGCCGTGCGCATCGCGCGCCTCGCCAAGGCCGCCGCCGGACTGAACTGGGTGAAGCTCGAACTCACTCCCGATCCCAACTGGTTGCTGCCCGATCCCATCGAAACTCTGAAGGCCGCGGAAATCCTGGTCAAAGAGGGGTTTGTCGTTCTCCCCTACATCAACGCCGATCCCGTGCTCGCCCATCGCCTGGAGGAAGTCGGCACGGCCGCCGTCATGCCCCTGGCCGCGCCCATCGGCACCAATCGCGGACTGCGCATGAAGGACATGATCGAGATCATCGTCGAACAGGCGCGCGTGCCCGTCATCGTCGATGCGGGCCTGGGCATGCCCTCCCATGCCGCGGAAGCCATCGAGTTGGGCGCGGACGCGGTGCTGGTCAACACAGCCATCGCCGGCGCCGGCGATCCCGTATTGATGGCACAAGCCTTCGACACCGCCATCCGAGCCGCCGAAATGGCCCGCGACGCCGATCCGCGCGGCGAACAGCACGCCGCATCCGCCAGCAGCCCCCTAACCGGTTTCCTAACCTGAACAGACCGCCGACAGCGTCCGACAGCGTCCGACAGCACCCGACAGCAACCGAAAGCACACGACAGCGTCCGACAGCGTCCGACAGCGTCCGACAGCACCCGACAGCACCCGATCAGACCGATCAGCCTTATCAGCCTGATCTTCGCCACCAGCCCCAGGCCCCCCCATGACCGCCGAGCACTTTGTCGACATCCTGAACCAGTGGCCGCCGGAACGAATCGACGCGGCACTGGCGACTGCGGCCGACGCCGGAGACGCCGGCGTCGAGCGCGCCTTGCGCCAAAGCGGCTTTTCCGCCGGGCGAGTGGCCGCCCTGCTCTCGCCCGCCGCCGAACGGCATCTCGAAGCCATGGCGCAGGCATCCGCGCGGCTCACCCGCCAACGCTTCGGGCGGGCCATGCAGCTCTATGCCCCGCTGTACGTCTCCAACTACTGCATCAACTCCTGCCGCTACTGCGGCTTCAACTGCCGCAACCAAGTCGAGCGCCGCGCACTGACCCTGGACGAAGCTGAGAGCGAGGCCGAGCGCCTGCGCGCCGAGGGATTCGCCCACATCCTGATCGTCGCCGGAGAAGACCCCGGACGAATCTCCGTCGACTACCTGGCCGAGCTGGCCCGGCGCCTGAAAAGGAGGTTCTGCTCCGTCAACCTCGAAGTCCATCCCCTATCCGAACCGGACTACCGAACCGTCTGCCAAGCCGGCGTGGATTCGCTCACACTCTACCAGGAGACCTACGACCGTGACCTCTACGCCGAGGTGCATCCCGCCGGCCCGAAACGCAACTTCGACTGGCGGCTGGACACCGTCGAACGCGGCGCTCGCGCAGGCATCCAGTTCCTCGGCATCGGCGCGCTGCTGGGACTGGGCAACTGGCGGCGCGAAGCATTCTGCCTGGCCCTGCACGCGCGCCACCTGCAACAGCGCTACTGGCGTCGGCACGTCTCCGTGTCCCTGCCCCGCATGCGCGACGCGGCGGGCCTGAACTCCGTCCCCCATCCCGTTGCCGACCGAGACCTGGTGCAGATGATGTGCGCACTGCGGCTGCTGCTGCCCGACGTCGGACTGGTGCTGTCCACCCGCGAAGACGCCGACTTCCGCGACCACGTGCTCCCCCTGGGCATCACCCGCCTGTCCGCGGGATCGCGCACCTCCCCGGGCGGATACAGTCAGGAGCACA
>CAZSBQ010000170.1:0-8706 GCA_964604795.1 uncultured Victivallales bacterium
CGACAGGCAGGTGGCCGCAGTACGTAAGCAATCCAACCAAATTCTGTGGACATGGATCACTACGGCACGCAACCATACCGCTGTCGCAATCCGGACACCGACGACCCACTGTCGACATTTTTTTTGATCGCCTACTACGTTCACCGGCGGCGGCTCAGCAGCGGGATGCCACCAAGCACGATGAGCAGCATGGTGGTCGGTTCCGGAATCGTGCCGACAGTGACGAATTGGAAAGCGCTCGTGGCATCGTCGCTGATTCGGAGCGCATCGACGAGCCCGCCACCATCGGCAGACACATACATAGTGTCAAATGCTGAGCCGAACGCATCCGCCCCGCTGCCGGTCTCAGAAGCCTCCCCCAAACCACTTTCGCCGCCGGACAAGTCGGGGTTGCCCCAAAATGTGCAGGATAGAAATTTACTCCTGCCTACGTGCATGTAAATAAGGTATCATCTTTTGTCGGAAAAGCAAGTCGACGCGTCATTTTTTTTCGAAGCGGCTGCGTGCTGCCGCCAGGACGGTGGAGGCACTACAGGATTTTTAGTGGGTGTTGATTGCGGGCTGTAGGCCCGCTCCAAACTGAGTGCGTCGCAAGGCATTTGGTGCGGGCCTTCAGCCCGCCTTCGTTTCCTGCACCAAATCCCAGGGTCGCGGACCCTGGGCTGCTCATGGGCCGGGGCGTTGCCCCGAAAACCTTCATTGCCACTAAAAAACCCGTAGTGCCGTCAAACCCTTGCGCGCGCTCTTTTGACTTTTTTCTGTTGAGTGCGAGGTGGCCCGGCTATGTCAGCACGACGGCGGCCGCCTCTTCCAGAACCTGGAAGGTGAACGACTCTGTGATGAAGAAGTCAAGCCGGTCGCCGCTCTGGCCGGCGTACCCGACCGAGAGGTCCTGCCCCACAGTCATGACGTAGTCCCCGCCGCGTTGGCTTACGACCACGCCGCCATTCTCCAGGGCGGGACTCCAACGGACACTGCCGCCAAGCAGCTCCTCGATGCGCCGCATGAGCGGATAGCCGCGCTGGTCGCCGAGCTTCAGCATCCGATAGGCAGCACTGCCGAGAACCAGACTGTAGGGGCCGGCGATGGAGTTCTTCCGGAACTGCCCGACCGCATCCTGAGCCATGCTCAGAAGGGCGTCGGCGGAATCGGCCAACGGCACGGACTCGGACGAGGCGGCGCTGCGGACACCCCCGATGCAGGCGGCGTCAAGGCCGTCGTAGACCGCCTTTTCCTCGAACAGGGCGATCTTTGTCGCAGCATCCACAACTGGTTGCAAGTCTGGAGTCTGCGAACCGCGGGCCACGTCCTCCAGGTCTTCCAGGCTCAGCGAGAAGGGCACGCGGACTTCGGTCAGGGGCAGCACCTGCCGCAGGCCGCACTCCACACCCGGCACCGCGTCGGTTTTTATCGCTTCGCGACGTCCGAGATTCACCGCTGCGGTTTCGCGACCGGTGGGGCCGTTCATGTCCACTACGCCACGAGCGGACAGATTGTTGCGCAGGGTGCGAGAGGCTTCCTCATCGATTTCCGCCCAGGCCTCGTCGGGAATGGGGGCAAGCGAGCGTTTGAGCAAATCAGCCATGATGACTCCTTTTTGGGGTTGTCCTTCAGTTCGTGAAAACACCGAAACGGCTACAGTCGACCGATTCCGAGAGATCCCTCTGACGAACCGGCGGCCGGCGCGGTGTCCGCGTCGCCTCCAGCCTCGCCTTCGGCATCCTCGATTTGAGTCACATTCTGCTTGGTGAACAGGTATGTGCCCAACTGCTCGTCGAAATCCGGAACAGTGCGGCGCAGCCACTCCAGAAGCATGGCCGCGTGTTCGATCTCCTCGTTCCGATTGTGCAGCAGAATTTCGGTCAACTGCGGATTGTCGGCGACATCCGCGCGCTGGTTGTACCAGTCCACGGCCTCCAACTCCTCCTGGAGACTGGCCAGGGCGCGGTGGACGTTTTGTGCTTCCGCGGAAAGATTGGTTTCGTGATAGCCGCTGCTCATTGCCGCTACTCCTTTGGTTTGGTTACAGACATGCGTTGGCGTAAAAAATCAAGAGGTCAACAAGACAGTCCAGCTCGCGAAAAAGCCGCGGCCAAGCGCCTGTGGGGCTCCCTCGATAATCGCATCGAATTCTCGCCGCAGTCCCGCAGGAACACGCGTCCGAGTGCGGCGACATTCGCCCCCGCACGGACGCGGCCGTGCGAGGCTAGCGGCGTTCGCGAGGACGAGCCTGGTTGACCACCAGTTTGCGTCCCATGACTTCGTACTCGTGGAGCGCCTCGATGGCGCCTTGGGCTTCAGCGTCATCGGGCATTTCAACAAACCCGAATCCGCGCGCCCGGCCCGTGTCCCTTTCCATGATCTGACGAGCGGAGTCGACGCTCCCGTGGGCTTCAAACAGCTCGCGCAGGTCCTCATCGCTCAAGCGATAAGGCAGATTTCCGACAAAGATATTCACCGTCCTGTGCTCCTTCACCCGGCCTTTTCTTATTCCTTTTCTCGCTGCCATGCTCCACGCGTCACCGGGCCTGTCGCGCAGAACGGGCACCCCGGAGGGGGATTGCCTGAATGCTGAAAGCTGAAAGCTGAAACCTGAATACCAGAACTCGTAATTTCGCGCAAATTGAACGACCGAATTCCGTTGCGGTTTTCGGGCCAACGGCCCGGCCCAATTATAGCCCAGGGTCCGCGACCCTGGGTTTGCAATTGCAAAACGATCGGCGGGCTGAAAGTCCGCTCCAATGTATTGCGCCGCATGTGTTTCCATTGGTGCGGGCCTTCAGCCCGCGATTTTTGGTGTGCCACAAACCCAGGGCTGCGAGCCCTGGGCTGGGTTTGGACCGGGCTTTCAGCCCGAGAGCAGCCACGCACATAATTTCATCCAACACTATGTCGTTCAACTTGCGCACCCCTTGAGGCTACTGTGCTGAGTTCTGGAATACTATCTTCAACCTCGTCACATTTTCCACAGCTGGGCGGAGTGATTTGCGGAGTTGAACAAAATTCGAACAAAACTGCCGCCTGCCGTTCGGAGCCGAGTCGGTGCTCGCCATACTCTACCAATAAATTGCAGGACATGCAAGGCCTTCCTACAAATTCCTTCGCAGCAGGCTTTCCGAGGCCCCGACGCACAGCATGGTGGCGATCATCGAGCTGCCGCCGTAGCTGAACAGCGGCAAGGTGAGGCCGGTGACCGGCATGAGCCCCAGATTCACGCTCAAATGAATCAATGCCTGGCCGGCGACCATCGACATCAGCCCCACGGCGGCCAGAGCAGCAAAGGAATCGCCCAAACTGCGGGCGCGCTGGCAGACATACGCGCACCAAACCAGCAACAGAATCAGCAACGGAAACACCCCGACAAAGCCCAGCGCCTCCCCAACGGTGGCGAACATTGAATCAGTGTGCCCCAGCGGCAAATGGGTCCGCGCCCACACGCAATCGCCCCAACCGCGTCCGAACAGCCCGCCGGACGCCAATGTCCGACGAAACTGCAGAAGGTGCCATCCGGACGTGTCGGCAAAGTCCTGCGGATTCAGAAAACCGAGCACGCGGTTGCGCAAATAGGGAGCCTGACGCCACGCCAGAAGTGCCAGCGGCACCGCGCCCACAGCCGCACCCGCCAGATGACGCCCCGGCACGCCGGCAACTGCAGAGACCGCAAGAAACGCCACGACATACACCAGGACCATTCCGAAATCTGGTTGCAGAACCAACGGAACCAACCAAACCGACAGCAATCCCAGCCACGGCAGATACCCCTTGACGAACGAGTCGCGCCATGCTGCGGTGTGAACCGCCAGCAGCACCAGGGAAAGAACGAACAGCGGCTTGACGATTTCACTCGGCTGCACCAAAAAGCAGGGAAAGGAATACCACCCCTGCATGCGACGGATGCGGATGCCCCATACCAGCACCCCCGCCAACGCCGCATAGCCGGGCACGATCAACCACGGTGCAACCCGCCGATACAGGCGCGCGGGAATGCCTGCGGACACCACAAGCACCCCCGTGCCGAGGGCCAGCCAAAGCCCCTGGCGCAACACGTACCGATGGCCCGAGGGCAGGTGATAACTGGCGTTGAACACCGCCAGCAACCCCAGCAGCCCCAGCATCACTGCACACAGCGTCACCGGCGTGATCCCGCGCCCCAACACTGTCCTCGTCTTTTGGAAGGTCTCGCTCACGCCTCGATTCCGCCTTTGGATGGATTGTCAACTGTACTATTGCGGTGTACAATACACCCCTTTGCAACCACAACGAGCAAACCCGCTAAATTTACAACAACAGTAATCAGTGGCCAGTGACCAGTGACCCACACACCCACACACACCCACCCACACCCACACACCCACAAACCACCAAAGGAAACCCCTGCATGCGCGAAGACCTGCACCTCAAAGACTTCCTGGACCGCGAAAGCCTGCGCGAAATTCAACTGCGTCGCCTGCAGAGCACTCTCGAACGCGTGTACAGCAATAACGCCTTCTACCGAAACGCACTCGACAACAGCGGGTTGCATCCGAACGACCTGCAAAGCCTCGAAGACCTGCGCCACTTCCCGTTCACCACCAAGGACCACCTGCGCGAGAACTACCCCTTCGGCCTGTTCTCCGCAGACATGCGCGAGGTGGTCCGCATCCACGCCTCCAGCGGCACCACCGGAAAACCCACCGTTGTGGGATACACCCAGGACGACATCTCGGTGTGGTCGGAGGCCATGGCGCGCACGTTCCAATGCCTGGGGCTGCAGTCCGACGATGTGGTGCAGAACTCGTACGGCTACGGGCTGTTCACCGGGGGGCTGGGTGCGCACTACGGCCTCGAGCGGCTCGGCTGCACCGTCATCCCCATGAGCGGCGGCAACACCGAAAAGCAGATATTGGTCATGAACGATTTCGGCGTCACCGCCATCTGCTGCACGCCGTCATACTTTTTGCACCTGGCCGAACAGGCCGAAGAAATGGGCCTGCCGTTTTCCCAGACCCGTCTTCGGCGCGGCATTTTCGGCGCCGAACCCTGGTCCGGAGAAATGCGCCGGCGGATTGAAGAGCTGACCGGCATTTCCGCGCTGGACATCTACGGGCTCTCCGAGGTGATCGGGCCGGGCGTCTCCAGCGAATGCGAATGCAAGTGCGGGCTGCACATCTTTGAGGACCACTTCTACCCCGAAATCATCGATCCGGTCACCGGAGAGGTCAAAGAACCCGGCGAAGAGGGAGAGCTGGTCTTCACCATGATCACCAAGCAGGCTCTGCCGCTGATCCGCTACCGCACGCGCGACATGACCCGGCTGCATTATCAAAAATGCGAATGCGGACGAACCATTGTGCGCATGGACAAGGTATCCCACCGCTCCGACGACATGCTGATCGTGCGCGGCGTCAACCTCTATCCGTCGCAGGTCGAAAGAATCCTCATGGACGTTGAAGGCACCGAGCCCCACTATCTGCTGATCATTACGCGTGACGGCGCGATGGACGACCTCGAGGTCCGAGTCGAAGTCAATGAAGCCATCTTCAGCGACGAAATCCGCGGCCTCGAAGCCATTCGCAACCGCATCCGCGAACGCATCAAGGACCTGCTCGGGCTGTCCGCCAAGGTCACTCTGGTCGAGCCCGGCGCCATCGAACGCAGCGCAGGCAAAGCCAAACGAGTCCTGGACCAACGCTAAACAAAGCAGTGAAACGTGAAGAGGGAGTGCCCACCGCGACACACACCCACACACACCAGTGATCAGTGACCGGTAATCAGTAATCAGTGACCAGTAATCGATGATCAGTGATCAGAAATTAGTGTACCACCGGCCTTCAGGCCGCGTGTTCCCGGATACGCGGGCTGAAGCCCGCGGGTACCAACTGGGCTGCCCCCTGACACCTGACACCCACACACCCACACACCCACACACCCACACACCCACACACACCCACACCCACACCCACACCCACACCCAACCTCCCCCACAACAGGAGAAAACAATGAAGATCAAGCAGCTTTGCGTGTTTTTGGAAAACAAGAAGGGGCACCTGGCCCACATCGCCGAAGTCGTCTCCGGCGCCGACGTGACAATCCTCGCACTCAGCCTGGCGGACACCGCCGAGTTCGGTATCCTGCGGCTGATCCTCGACAAGCCTGAAGCTGCCGCCACCGCACTGCGCGAACACCAGGTGATCTGCCGCATCAACGAAGTGACCGCCGTGGAAATGGGCGACGGACACGCGCGCCTACCAGAAGTCTTGCATTTGCTGGATGGCAATTCCATCAATATCGAGTATATGTACGCCCTGTCCGAACCGAACCCCGGCGGTGCCGCCGCCTTCATCTTTCGCTTCGACAAACCAGAGGAAGCCATCGAATGCCTCCGGCAGGGAGGCGTGAACGTGCTGGAGCACGTCGACCTTGGCTTGGAACAGTCATGACAGCACACACCCTGATCGCGCGCATCGCCGCGCTGTCCCGACCGCTTGCGCCGCAGTCCACCGATGAGGTGCAGCAACCGCTCGCGAACGGCGGCGGCATCCGAGCCGTGCTGTTCGATGTCTACGGAACCTTGTTCATCAGCGGCTCCGGCGACATCGGAACGGCCGCCGCCCAAAATACCGCGCAGGCTGCGGAACAGGCCTTCGAGGATGCCGGCGTGTGCGGCCCCAGCCCCGCCCCCGACGGCGAAAACATCGTGCAATGCTATGAAGACACCGTCCGCCGCCTACAGCAGAAACGGCGCGCCCAAACACCGCAAACACATTGCCCGGAAATCGAGGTCCGAGCCGTCTGGAAACAAGTCCTGGAGAAACTGTCGCTCTCCGCATCGGACGAAACCGTCGAACGCCTGGCAGTCGAGTACGAGTGTCGCGTCAACCCAACTTGGCCCATGCCCGGCGCGCTCGAAATCCTACGCGAGCTGCAAGGGCGCGGCCTGCCCCTCGGCATCGTCTCCAACTCCCAGTTCTACACGCCGCTGCTGTTTCCCGCGCTGATGCAAACCACACTCGCCGACCTCGGATTGGACGACGACCTCTCCGCCTGGTCCTATCGTCTGCTCGAAGCCAAACCATCCCCACGCCTGTTCGAGCAGGCCTTGGACGGACTGAAGCACAAACACAAAATCGCCCCCTCCGAGACCCTCTACGTGGGCAACGACATGCTCAACGACGTGTGGGCAGCCGCCCAGGCCGGCTGCCGAACCGCCCTGTTCGCCGGTGACCGCCGCTCCCTCCGACGACGAGAGTCCGCCCCCCAATGCGCCGCCGTCCGTCCCGAAGCCGTCCTGACAAACCTGAACCAACTAGCGCCCCAAATCCACCCTCAATAACCCAGATATGCAGTGAGCAGTGACCAGTGAGCAGTGACCAGTAATCAGTGATCAGTAATCAGTGATCAGTAATCAGTAATCCAGCCTTCGGCTAGTCTGATCGGTCTGATCACTGGTCACCCACACACTCACACACTCACACACTCACACACCCACAAACCCAAACACACCCATGCCCAAACGGATACTGAAAATCCTGCCGCTTTTGGCCCTGGCTGCGGCGTTCGCATATATCATGCTGCAATTTGGCTCGGACGCGGTCACCGATCCGGAAACGCTCACGGCGGATGCGGGGGGAAACCCCATCAGCGGCCTGCTGTTGTTCATGCTTGTCTTCATGATCGGCGGCAGCGTCATTCCTCCCGTGCTGTTCGTGATTGCCGCCGGTGTGATCTGGCCGTTCCCGCAGGCGCTGCTCCTATCCCTGATCGCCGGTGTGACCTCGGCGTCCCTCGGCTTCCTCATCAGCCGTCACGCCGCTCATGACTTTTGCGCCCGCCACATTCCAACCAAACTGCAAGCCTACAACGACGGCATCCGAACCTGCGGCCTGGAAACCACCATCACTCTGCGCCTGCTCTTCTTCCTCTTCCCCCCCGTCAACTGGCTGCTCGGACTCAGCCGCATCAGAGTCCGCGACTACCTGCTCGGCACCGCGCTGGGCTGCCTCCCCGGCATGCTCCTCTACACCTACATCGGCCAAGGGTGGATTCCGTGGCTGCTGGAAGACCCTCTCCCCCGCGCCACCCTCGTCGTCGCCATCGCCGCCGCCACCGCACTTGCGGTCTTCGCAATCCGAAAATGGCTCAATCACCGGCGCGGCGCCGCCGACATGGGGCCAACCATCACGCTCGGGTTGTTTCTCGACACCGCCCAACGCCTTCTCACGCTCTGCTTCACCACCTTTTTCCCGCCGCATCCCCATCCCCGTCCTTCGCTGAAGCGCTGCTTGGTCATGCTCGCCTTCCTCCCCGCCTTCGTCCTGGTCCAACTGATCCACTGGACTGCCTTTCTGCTGGACGAACTGCTCTTCCCGCGCTACCGAGATGTCAGCGTCCAGGCTCCCGTCTTCATCGTCGGCATCCCGCGCAGCGGCACCACCCATCTTCACCGCGTCATGGCGCGGGACACCGAACGCTTCACCACTCTCCGTCTGTGGCACGTGCTGCTAGCACCGGCGGTCTGCGAACGCAAGCTGCTGCACCTGCTTGCGCGACTCGACCGGCGCATTGGCCGTCCCCTCGCCCGCCTGCTTTCCCACGCGACGGCGAAATGCACCAACGGTCTCGAGGGCATCCACAAACTCTCGTTGAACCAGCCGGAGGAGGACTTCGTCCTGCTCATGCCGGTCCTGGCCTGCTACATCCTCGCCGCCCCCTTCCCCCAATCCGAAA
>CAZSBQ010000171.1:0-8627 GCA_964604795.1 uncultured Victivallales bacterium
TTGCCTTCCCGCGGCGAGGGTTCGCCCTGACCCCAAGGTTGGCCGGAATATGTAGGTGCGGCGTGTCTGCACCATTAAACCCGGCATCCCTTGGGGTGCCGGGTTTTTTCGTATCCCGCCGCGCAGTTCGCGGCGGGTAGTCGGTAGTTGCCGGCAGCACCCGAGCCCCGACAGCATCCGACAGCATCCGACAGCAACCGACAGCAACCGAAAGAAGCCAAAAAACAGCCCCGTACAATCATGAACACACGCATCGGAGTCATCGCCATTTTAGTCGAGAAGCGCGAGGAATCCATCCCGCGTGTTAACGAGTTGTTAACCGAATTCGGCGAACTGATCATCGGCCGCATCGGGGTACCCTACCGCGAGCGCGAGGTAAGCATCATCTCGCTGATCGTCGAGGGCACCACCGATCAACTGAGCACCCTGACCGGCAAGCTGGGAATGGTCCCCGGCGTGCAAACCAAATCCCTGCTGCTGACAAAATGAACACCACTAGCGACAATTCAGCATCTCGGACCGAGACCGACATGCTCGGCGAGCGTCAAATCCCCGCCGGTGCGCGCTGGGGCGTCCACACGCTGCGCGCCGTCGAAAACTTCGACATTTCCGAGGTCTGCGTGCCGCGCATCCTCATTCGAGCCCTGGGCGAGGTGAAAAAGGCGTGCTGCGCGGCGAATCTCGAGCTGGGACACCTGGATGCGCCGGTCGCCGATGCCATTTTGGCGGCGTGCGACGAGCTGATCGCCGGGGATTTGGACGCGGACATCCGTGTCGACGCCCTCCAGGGCGGTGCGGGAACCTCGACCAACATGAATGTCAACGAGGTCCTGGCCAACCGCGCCCTCGAACACCTCGGGCATCCCTTAGGGAGCTACGAGACCGTCCACCCCCTCGACCACGTCAATCTGCACCAATCCACCAACGATGTCTACCCCACCGCCGTCAAGGTTGCGGCCATCCATCACCTGCGCCGCCTCAGCGAAAGCGCAGCCGCCCTGCAAGGCGCCTTTCAGCGGCGCGAAAAGGCATTTGCGAACATCGCAAAATTGGGGTGGACCGAGTTGCAGCCGGCCGTCCCGCTCACCCTTGGACAGGAGTTTTCCGCCTTTGCCGAAGCCTTCGCGCGCGACCGCTGGCGCACCTTCAAGTGCGAGGAGCGTCTGCGCGTGGTCAATCTGGGCGGCACGGCGGTCGGCACCGGCCTGACCGCACCGCGCAGCTACATTTTTTTGGTCGTCGACAAGCTGCGGACCATCACTGGTCTGGGCGTGAGCCGCTCCGAGAATCTCGTCGACGCCACGGCCAACAGCGACGCCTTCGTCGAAGCCGCGGGCATCCTCTCGGCCTTGGCGGCCAATCTAATCAAAGTGGCGGGTGATCTGCGCCTGCTGCATCGCGCCGGCGAAATCCGGCTTCCGCCCGTCCAAGCCGGCTCGTCGATCATGCCGGGCAAAGTCAACCCCGTGATCCTCGAGTGCACCATTCAGGCCGGGATGCGCATGCGCGCCAACAACCAGACGGTTGCGGAATGCGCAGGCAGCGCTTCGCTGCAGATCAATGAATTCATGCCGTTGCTGGCAACGTCCCTGCTCGAATCTCTCGACCTCGGCGACCGCGCATGCCGGATGCTGGCCGCGCACGTCGAGGACATCGAAGCGGACGAAGCGGTCTGTCGCCGCCGCCTCGAACACAGCCCGTCCGTCGCCACCGCCTTTCTGCCGCTGCTCGGCTACGAGCGCACCGCCGAGCTGCTGGCCGAGTTTCAAACCTCCGGAGAGACCAACCTGCGCACCTTTTTCGCCGAGCGCCTGGGTGAAGACCTCGTGGAGCAGGTGCTCTCTCCGCAAAACCTGACAGCCCTGGGAACCCGAGACGATGCAGAATTCTCCTAACAGCGTTCGCCTGCACATCGCCCTGTTCGGGCGCACCAACGTCGGCAAAAGCAGCTTTCTGAACCACATCGCCGGCCAGGATGTGGCAATCACCTCCGCCCAGCCCGGCACGACCACCGACGTGGTTCAAAAGCCGATGGAGATGCTCCCCCTCGGACCTGTCGTGTTCCTCGACACCGCAGGCCTCAACGACACCGGTGAACTCGGCGCGCTCCGACTGGACAAAACACGGCGCGTGTTCGACCGCGCCGACATCGTGATGCTGATCTGCGAGCCCAATCAGATGGGCGAATTCGAGGAATCCGTCCTTGCGGAGTCCGCAAAACGCGACATCCCGGTGGTGAGCGTGATCAACAAGATCGACATTGAGACGCCCGATCCCGCGTTCGTCGACGCTCTGACCGCGCGGTCCAATGCCTTCATGCAGGCATCCTCGGTGGGCGCGGACGGACGCGAAGCCGCACTGCGCGACCTGAAAGCCGCCCTGATCCGCGTCTGCCCGGAGGATTTCCTGCGCCCCCCTCCCCTGGTCGGCGATCTGCTTCCCGCCGGCGGATTGGCCGTGCTGGTCGTGCCCATCGACCTGCAGGCGCCCAAGGGACGCCTGATCCTGCCTCAGGTGCAGACCATCCGCGACACCCTCGACAGCGACGCTTCCACCCTCGTGGTCAAGGAGCGCGAATTCTCCTCCCTAATTCGCCGCCTGGGCATCCCCCCGGACCTGGTCGTCTGCGACTCCCAAGTCGTGCTCAAAATGGTGGCGGACACTCCCCCCGAGGTCCCCTGCACCACCTTCAGCATCCTGTTTGCCCGCCTCAAGGGCGACCTGCGGAAATTTGCCGCCGGCGCGGGACAGATCGACCGCCTGCAGTCCGGCGACCGCGTGCTGATCGCCGAATCCTGCTCCCATCACGCCATGGAGGATGACATCGGACGCGTCAAAATCCCCCGCTGGCTGCGCCAGTACACCGGTGCCGACCTCGAATTCGACAGCACCGCCGGCCGCGATTTCCCCGACAATCTGGCCGACTACGACCTTGTGGTCCAATGCGGTGGCTGCATGAACAACCGACGCGAAATGCTCTCCCGAATCGCCCGCGCAGAGGCCGCCGGGGTCCCCATCACCAACTACGGACTCGCCATTTCCAAAACCCAGGGCGTGCTCGAACGCGTCCTCTCCCCCTTCCCCGCCGCGCTTGATGCGGCAAAATCTCGGCCGCCGCCGAATGCCGCCGGCAGCCGCCGGCAACCACCGAACTCGAAGACTCCCGTAAAATCCCGACAGCACCCGAGCCCCGACAGCACCCGATAGCGCCCGACAGCATCCGACAGCGCCCGACAGCATCCGACAGCAAACGACAGCAAACGAAAAAAACAGCCCCCAGCGCAAAGCGCCGGCCCAAAAAAAGGAGCCTCAAAATGTCCACAGCTCATTCCCCTGCCCCCACCGTCGCCGCCGACCGTGAGGCGCTACGGCGCTTCGATTCGCCCCGCGAATACGTCGACAACTTCATCCGTCAGGACCAGATCGACCGTTATCTCAACGATGACGGCAGCGACTTCATCAACGACGGCGCCATCGAAAAGGCCATCGCCGACAATCGGAATCCCGATCCGGCGCAGGTGCGCGACATTCTCGCCAAGTCGCTCCAGATCGAGACCCTGACCCTCGATGAAACCGCCGTCCTGCTTAGCGTGCGCGATCCGCAGCTGATCGCCGAAATGGAGGAAGCCGCTCTCAAGGTCAAAAAGACCGTCTACGACAACCGAATCGTCACCTTCGCCCCGCTCTACATGAGCA
Organism: uncultured Victivallales bacterium; assembly: GCA_964604795.1. Taxonomy (GTDB): domain Bacteria; phylum Verrucomicrobiota; class Lentisphaeria; order Oligosphaerales; family CAZSBQ01; genus CAZSBQ01. The sequence continues at coordinate 3,697 of CAZSBQ010000171.1, forward strand.
ACCTGTGCGTCAACAGCTGCCTCTACTGCGGATTCCGCACGGAAAACTGCCGGGAGACGCGGCGCAAACTGACCATGGACGAGGTTCGCGGGGAAACCCGCGTACTGGCTGGCGAAATCGGCCACAAGCGACTCATCGTGGTCTACGGCGAACACCCCGGAACCAGCACCGACTACATCGCCGAGACCATCGAAACCGTCTACGGCGTCGAAGCACCCACCCGGCGCGGCGTCGGCGCCATCCGACGCGTCAACGTCAACGCCGCCCCCCTGCCCATCGAGGACCTGGCCGTCCTTCATGAAGTGGGCATCGGCACGTTTCAGGTGTTTCAGGAGACCTACCACCACGACACCTACGCCCGCGTCCATCCGGGCAACTTCGTCAAGTCCGACTACCGCTGGCGCCTGTACTGCATGCATCGCGCCCTCGAAGCCGGTGTGGACGACGTCGGCATCGGCGCGCTCTTCGGGCTGTACGACTGGCGCTTCGAAGTGCTCGGCCTGGTCGCGCACTCGCGCGAACTCGAAGGGCGCTTCGGCATCGGGCCGCACACCATCTCCTTCCCGCGTCTCGAGCCCGCCAGCGGTTCGGAACTGACGCGTTCGAGCAAGTACCAGGTTTCCGACGAGGATTTCCGGCGCCTGGTCACCGTTCTGCGCCTGGCCGTACCCTACACCGGCATGATCATCACCGCCCGCGAAACCGAACAGCTCCGCCGCGACATCATCCCGCTGGGATGCACCCAAACCGACGCCTCCACGCACATCGGCATCGGCGCCTATGCCGAAGCCTCCGACGACCAGGACGAGAACCGCCAGCAATTCATGCTCGGCGACACCCGCACCCTCGAGGAGTTGGTCCGCGACCTGGCGCAGCAGGGCATCATCACCTCCTTCTGCACCGCCGGATACCGTTGCGGACGAACCGGCGGATGCATCATGGACATGCTCAAAACCGGCAAGGAGGGAAAGTTCTGCAAAATCAATGCCGTACTCACCTTCCGGGAATGGCTGGACGACTTCGCCTCCCCCGAAACCCTGCAACTCTGCGAACCGGTTCTGCAAAGCGAAATCGAAGAGATTCGCCGAACCTTCCAGCGCCCCTTCTTCGAAACCTTCATGCAGTCCTACAAACGGATCGAAAATGGTGAACGCGACCTCTATTTCTGAACAACGCGACGCTTGGACTCAGCGCCTGACCGAACTCGGCGACCGCTTCGGCGTGGTCGTCCGCCTGGTCCACCGGACCGGACGGCGACGGGCCTATCTTGCCGGCCGAACTGATCCGGACGTGCCCATGATGGCCGTCCACACCTGGCAGGCTGCCCCCCAGCTGGAAGCTGTGGCGTACGCCGACGAAACCTTGACTGAAGCCCGGCGCACAGCGCTGGAGGAGGCATTGAACGCCGCGATGCGCACGGCAGACAGTCGGTAGCCGCCGGATGCCATCGGCAGCCGCCGAACTCGAAAACCCCCGAAAAATCCCGACAGAACCCGAGCCCCGACAGCTACCGACAGCCCCCGACAGCCCCCGACAGCATCCGAAAAAACAGCCCCCTGCGGCGCAGCCGCAGCCCCCGGCGCCCCCAGCAGTCCCCAGGCAGCTACCGCCCGTTCGCCTGCTGGACCGGTCGGGTTACCCGGCATCCCGGGTACTCGGAGCACCCCCAGAAGGGCTGATTGTCGCTGCGCGTCCTGCGCAGTTGCATGGACGCCCCGCACTTCGGGCACTCGGGCGCGTTCTCGGGCACGTCGGACTGTTGAGCGCGGGCTTCGCTTCGCACAGCGCCCAGGCGTTCGCGAAAGCCGCCATCGGCCGTAAATTCAGTTCCAAGGAACTCAATGTACTTCTTCATCATGTTGGCCGTACGAGAAATCAGAATCAGCAGCGCATTTGCCCGCACCGCATCATCATCGGCCAGCAATTCGGCTTCGAACTTTTTAAACTGAGCCAAAACATGAAGACAGCACTCGCGATTGACGTCATCGCCGTATTTCGGCGTGTCCAAGCGCACGTTAAAGATGCGCTGCGCCTCCGGAGACTTCATCGGCCATGGTGCCTTCCAATGGCGCATCAGCCATTTATTGTAGTCATCGCGAAGTTCGCAAAGACTGGCGCGCGCCACATCCAAAAGCTCAAGTGCCGTGGAGAACGACGTCATCAATCGTTCAGATCCCTCGGCAAAATTGCGGCTGCCGGAGCGAGCCGCCTGAGTCATCTGCGAGAACGTTTTCCCGCATGGATCATTCTGATAATTAAGGAAACGCACGCAGAAATGCTCCGTCCCCAACTCAATAATATTGGCAAGGATATATGCATCCATGTAGCGGTACCCGGCAGATTTGCGGAAGAGAGATTTGGTCATTTTTTTCTACTTGTTTTAATGTCGGATGCTGCCGGAAGCAATCGGGCGCTTTCGGCAGCCGTCGAGACCCGAGGCCGCGCTGCGCGCGGCAGATGGTCGGTAGCCGCCGGATGCTGTCGGAAGCTCTCGGCTGCCGCCGAACTCGAAAGCCCCCGATATATCCCGACAGCACCCGAGCCTCGACAGCTACCGACAGCACCCGACAGCACCCGACAGCACCCGAAAAACACCCCCCAGCGCAAAGCGCCGGGGAACAAGCCGACCCTAGCATAAAAAAGCCAACATGCAAAAGCCACTCCACCAAGTCGCCCCTCGCGAAACTCTACTGTCCGCCCTGCGCGCCGACGACTGCGAACAGAACCGTGCGCTGCGCACCGCCGCCCGACGCATCACCGACGAGGTATTCGGACGCGAGATATTCCTGCGCGGACTGCTTGAGATATCCAACCTCTGCGCACGGGAGTGCCTGTACTGCGGACTTCGCGCAGGAAACCGAGCACTCAAACGCTATCGCATGACACCGGAGGAAATCGTGGAGCGCGCGCGCACTGCCCAGGCCGCCGAGCTGCCGACAGTTGTCCTGCAATCCGGGGAGGGCATCTATTCCGCCGAGGATCTGTGCGACATCGTCCGCCGCATCAAGACCGAGACGGGCCGCGTCATCACCCTCTCCTGCGGCGAATTCAGCCGCGACGACTACGGACGCCTGCGCGACGCCGGCGCGGACCGCTACCTGCTGCGCCACGAAACCGCCGATCCCGACCTCTACGCGCGCCTCCATCCCGGCTATGATGCCGAAGGACGCCTGCGCTGTCTCGACTACCTGGCCGAATTCGGCTATGAAGTTGGCAGCGGGTTCATGATCGGCCTGCCCGGCCATACCGAGGAATCCATGATCCGGGACATCGAAGTTCTGGTCGAGCGGCGCGTTCACATGGCCGGAGTCGGCCCGTTCATCGCCAATCCGGACACCCCGCTTGCGGACTCCGCAAACGGCAATGTCGAGGTGGTTCTGAACGTCATTGCCCTGCTTCGCCACGCCCTGCCCGGTTGCAATCTGCCTGCGACAACCGCGCTCGACACCCTCAGCAAGACCGGACGCGAAGAGGGCATCGAAGCCGGCGCCAACGTTGTTATGCCGGGCCTGACTCCGGCCGCCAACCGGGAACTGTACGCCATCTACCCCAACAAGCGCTGCAAATCCGAGGACTCGGCCGTATGCCTGCCGTGCACCCGCGCGCGCCTCTCCGCCAACGGTTACCAGGTCAGCCAAACCAAAGGCTGGTCGCAAACCCCGAATCATGCGCCGCGCGCATTCCAACCGATACAAACCGCCAGTGCCTGAGGGGCCGTTCATGCGAAAAATATTACAAGCAGTACTAGCTTGACCACAGGTGCAGGATTGTGATGCGACCGCTCAAACTCCTTGCGGGGTGAACTCGGGTGCCGCTCTGGAAAAAGACCGAAGCACCAACCCAAAGTACGACTGTCGCGCATAACACGTTGGAAGACGATGATGTTCCGGCACGGAATCAAAAGCGGGAACGCGGTTGACAGAAATATGGGGGGACAGAAAAATGGGAGAGGGTGGAAAAATCGGTGCAATTCCTTTCTTCTGAGGGAGGGGACCGGCGTGATCCCGCCTCCGATGGAGAGGGCGAGACTCCGTCGAGCCGGGGTTGCCGGGGTTTTCTTGCATGGCATCCAGTCAGTTGCGCGAGAAGATGAATCATGCTATAATACATGGCAAAAGACACTTGGAGAAGAAAGCCGGATGCCAACCAAGCATTCCGGCGAAGAGATGTGCAAATCCGAGAATCAGCCGGATTCCGGGAATTCTTGCCCGCAAACTAATAAGGTTGCTGGCATCATGATGCCGAAATGGACTTTGCCATATTGATTCTCATTTCAGCGGCTACGCTTGTGGTTTTGGCCCTTCTCTTCGGAGCAACCGCAAGGGCGTTGCGCATCCCGCCGTTTCGATGGTCCTTCGCTGTTTCTTATCTGCTTTATCTCATCATGTTCTTCACGTGGCTAAGCATAGACCCACCGAGCACAATTGCCTGGCAAACACTGGTGCCGGTTGCTCTTGCTTTGCCGACCTCAGTTCTTGTCGTCCCATTTGGACGAATGGGAGGCGATAGCGGATTTTGGATTTTTCTCGGATGCTTTGGCTCGATCCAGTATTTCTTTATCGGGATGATTGCGGAGAGGATTTTCAAGAGAAAACAGGATGCCAACAAAGCGTTGCTCAGCAACGCGGAAGACCGCGCGCGAGAACGCAGCGTTCGCTGAAAAATGAAGATTGAAAATTCCGACATGGCGAAATCTTTTATACCTGAGGTGAAAACATGTTAAAAGTAGTAGAAGCGACAATAGAAAGTGACGGCAGAATCCATTTACTGGAACCGCTTCATTTGGAGCATTCGTGCCGCGCCATTGTGACCATTATAGAGGAACCCGATGTTCCGGAGACGGCGCTGTTGAGCCAGCAATCTCTGGCGCATGATTGGGAACGCCCCGAGGAGGATGCGGCATGGTCTCACCTTCAGTAGGCGCAGTGGTT
>CAZSBQ010000172.1:0-8588 GCA_964604795.1 uncultured Victivallales bacterium
CTGGAGCCCAAGAAAACGCCATAAATGGCACAAAATAAACCCGCCGTTCGCACCCGATTCGGGGGGGATGATGGATTCCAGCGTTTTCTTGGTGAATCTGTGTTTTTTTTGGTTCATGTTTGGTGCCGTTCTGAGTAGAGATTTATCTAACTTTTATCTAACCTCCGGTGTCAACAGTCATCACTATAAGGCAACCCTTTGACTTGTCAATTAGCCTCAAGACTCAAAGTCTATCTAACCAAATATCCCGACAACAACCTGCCTGCTGTCTGGTTTACACCCAGAAGGTCACTGGTTCGAGTCCAGTACCGCCCACCACCATAAAACACAGCCCGGCAGCATTTTACAAAGAATGCGCCGGGCTTTCTTTTGTATGTCCACAGAATTTGGTTGGATGACTTACGTACTGCGGCCATCCTGGGTGCAGAGAACGTCACAACAGGCAGGGATGCCCGTTGATACTGATGCCAGTGCGAACTCAGCTGAGCGAATCCAACCAAATTCCGTGGACATAGGGCGGCTCAGATTCGGCAAATGCACGCCGACGGGATTGCTGCGGAACCGGCACCCGATGGTGAATCCTTTGCTGAAGCGCTATCTGGCGATGGGGATGCGCGCCGAAAGAGGGCAATCCCTGGCGAAGTTCAGGCGGCACAGGGCGCCGGATCCGCGCTACACGCCGCTGAAGGCGCTGAATCCGCCGTCCACCGGGATCACCGTGCCGGTGACGAATCCCGATGCCTGGTCGCTGAGCAGCCAGAGCAGCGTGCCGACCAAATCCGATGGATCGCCGAACTTGCCCGCCGGCGTGTGCGCGAGGATGGTGTTGCCCCGCTCGGTCAGGCTGCCGTCCTCGTTGGTGAGCAGCGAGCGGTTCTGGTCGGTGAGAAAGAAGCCAGGCGCAATGGCGTTGACGCGCACGCCGGTCTTGGCGAAATGCACTGCCAGCCACTGCGTGAAGTTGCTGACCGCCGCCTTGGCGCCGCTGTACGCGGGAATCTTGGTCAGCGGGCGGAACGCATTCATGGACGAGACGTTGAGGATCGTCCCGGCGCCCCGTTCGGCCATGCCGCGGGCAAAGCTCTGCGTGGGCAGCAGCGTGCCCAGGAAGTTCAGGTTGAAGACGAACTGGATGCCGTCCGGGTCCAGATCGAAGAAGGTGGTCAGCTCGCGGGCGTTTTCAGCCAAATCCTCGGGTTTGAGGAACTCGTTGCTCGTGGTCCCCTTGGGGTGGTTGCCGCCGGCGCCGTTCACCAGGATGTCGCAGGGGCCGAATTCGGCTTCCACCGTCTCGCGTGCCGCGTCGATACTTTCGCGCTTGAGGACGTCGCACTGCGCCGCCAGAGCTTGTCCGCCCTCGGCGCGGATGGCCTTGGCGACTTCCTCGGCCGCGTCCTGGCGCAGGTCCAGGATGGCGACACGCGCTCCGGCCGCGGCCAGGGCCTGCGCCATGCAGCGGCAGAGAACGCCGCCGCCGCCGGTGATCACCGCAGTCTTGTTTTGAAGGTCTTCGGGCGCAAACGGGATTTCCATGTCGATACCTCTCGTGCTTCAAAGCGGATTTGCATTCAGCCGCCCCTTGACTATGTTACCGATGTTTCCAATTACTAGCTACCATAATTAAGTAGTGAGCATGCCATGCAGACTGTCTGCGTCAATTTGCCGGCGAACGCCTATACTATCATTTCCGGAAGCGGGTTGTTCAAGGACGCTTCGGCCATTCGGCGTTTGGGTGAGGCGGTGAGCGGCCGGCGCTGTCTGATCATCACCGACAGCAATGTGGGGCCGCTCTACGAGCGACCGCTGACCGAGGCTCTGCGGCAGGCCGGCGCCTCGAACATTGCCGCAGCCACGATTCCGGCCGGGGAATCGAGCAAGACCCTGTCCACGATGACATCGCTGTATGAGCGCGCTTTGGATGCGGGGCTGAACCGGACTTCGGTCGTCCTCGGTTTGGGAGGCGGAGTGGTCGGGGACCTGGCGGGCTTTCTGGCGGCCACGTACATGCGCGGGATTTCGTGCGTTCAGGTTCCCACCAGCCTGTTGGCCATGGTCGACAGCAGCGTCGGCGGAAAAACCGGTGTGGATTTGCCCCGGGGCAAGAACCTCGTCGGCGCCTTTCATCAGCCGTCGCTGGTGCTGGCCGACGTCTCCTGCCTGGACACCCTGCCTGAGCGCGAGCTGGCCTGCGGCCTGGCTGAAGTTGCGAAATACGCATTCATCATGGCGCCGGAATTCTACAGTGAATTGTCCGAAAGCGCCGACGCGCTGAACCGCTTGGAGTCCGCAGCGGTCGAGTCGATTGTGCGCCAGTGCTGCGAGTTCAAAACCGAGGTGGTTGTCGAGGATGAACGGGAGCGCGGCCGCCGCGCCTTGCTCAACTACGGGCACACCTTCGGGCACGCCCTGGAAAGCCGGGGCGGATACGCCGCGTATCGGCACGGTGAAGCCGTCGCCATCGGCATGGGCATGGCTGCGGACCTCAGCGTTCAACTGTCTCTGGCCGCTCCGGAGCTTCCCCGCAAGCAGGACGACTTGCTTCAGCGCCTGCGCCTGCCCACACGCTGGCGGTTGGCGGACACGGAAGCCACGGCGCTCATCGAAATCATGCACAGCGACAAGAAAATGAGGAGCGCGGCCCTGCGGCTGGTGCTCTGCAAGGAAATTGGGCAGGCGGTTGTCGATGACGTCGCCGACGAGGCCGCCGTTGCCCAAGCCATTGAGGGACGCCGTGAACTCGCGTGATGCAACCATTGCCTTGAACATGATCCCCGGCATCGGCCCGATCCGGGTCAATCAGCTGCTCGGTGTTTTGGGCGCGCCCGAGCAGATACTGTCCGCGGACCAGGCCACGCTCCGGCGCGTGGCCGGCATCGGCGCGGACCTGGCACAACGCATCGCCGGATGGCGCGAGGCCGGCGACCTCGACGAGGAAAAACAGCGGGCCGAACGGGGCGGCGTGGTCATCGTCACCCGCCAGGATCCCGACTATCCGGCGGCACTGAACGAACTGCGCGATCCGCCCCTGTGCCTGTACGTGCGCGGACGGCTGGAAGCACTGTGCAGCATGAATCACGCCATTGCGGTCGTCGGTTCGCGACGCACCACTCGCTACGGCATCCGCATGGCCAAGCACGTGGCGGGCGGAGCGGCGTTTGCCGGCTGGACCGTCGTGTCCGGACTGGCCCGCGGCATCGACAGCGTCGCTCACCAGTCAACCCTGGATGCAAACGGATGCACTGTGGCCGTTCTGGGCAGCGGGCTGGGGCGGGTGTACCCGCAGGAGAATCTGGCCCTGGCTCGCGGAATCGTCGAGGCGGGCGGAGCGCTCGTTTCGGAATTCCCGATGATGTTTCCGCCGGACAAGCGAACGTTTCCCATGCGCAACCGGATCATTGCCGGCATGACGCGCGGGACCGTGGTCGTCGAGGCGGGGTTGAAGAGCGGATCGCTGATCACCGCCAACCTGGCGCTTGACCAGGGGCGGCAGGTCTTCGCCGTGCCTGGGCCGGTGGACTCTCCGCAGTCCCGCGGCTGTCACCAACTGATCAAGGACGGCGCGACCCTGGTGGAAACCTTTGCGGATGTTGTCGAGGGCTTGACGCTGCTGTTTCCGGGCCTGCCTCGGGAACCTGTCGGTCCTTCCCGGAGTCAATTGAAAACTGCGTCGTCCGCTTCGGCGGCCGCCGCTGCCCCGGCAACGCCCGAACTTGAGGGTCTTCAGCGCAAAGTGTTCGAGTGGATCGGCACGGGCGAGGCATCCGTGGATGAACTCATTGCCGGACTGCAGGAACCGGCCGCGCAGGTGCTTTCCGCCGTGGTCCAGCTCGAAATGCAGCGACTGGTCCGGCAATTGCCCGGCAAGCGAGTGTGCCGCACCGAAAACGCGCAACCGGCCTGACGTGCGGAGGAGGTGGAATGCCGGATCCAGGATTGTGAGCTATAGTAACACTGGCAAGCACGAATCAATCGCGGAAAATCGCAGAAACACGAGATGGTAAATATGCCGAAATCACTGGTTATCGTCGAGTCACCCACCAAAGCGCGAACCCTCAGTCGATTCCTTGGCGACGACGTCAAGGTCGTCGCCTCGATGGGGCATGTCCGCGATCTGCCCCAAAACCGCCTGGGCGTGGACCTGGAAAGCGGATACAAACCCTCCTACGTGATCACCGATTCGGGCAAGAAAACCATGTCGAGCATCCGCAAGGAGGCCAAAGACGCCGAATTCATCTATCTGGCCACGGACCATGACCGCGAAGGGGAGGCCATCGCCTGGCACCTGCACGAAATCCTCAAGGACAACACCGACGCCTCCTTTCACCGCGTCACCTTTCACGAAATCACCCGCAGCGCCATCCTGGACGCCTTTGAAAACCCCGGCAGCCTGGACTTTCTCAAGGTCGACGCCCAACAGGCTCGTCGCGTGCTGGACCGTCTGGTCGGCTACAAGGTCAGCCCGCTGCTTTGGCGCAGCATCAAACGCGGCACCAGCGCCGGACGAGTCCAGTCCGTCGCCCTGCGCCTGGTCTGCGAACGCGAGCGGGCCATCCAATCCTTCGAACCCGTGGAGTACTGGGACTTGGTCGGGCACTTCAGCCACCCCGAAAAACCCGATCAACTCAGCGCCAAACTGACCAGGATCGACGGCAAAAAAGCCCGCATCGGCGAGGGCGAACAAGCCAACAAAATCGCCGACGAGCTGGAGGCCGCCCCCGCCTGCAAAGTCGTCAACGTCACCGACAAACCCCGCGTGCGCAAGGCGCCGCCGCCCTTCATCACCAGCACGCTGCAGCAGGCAGCAGGCGGCCAGCTCAGCTTCAGTACCCGCCAGGCCATGCAGATCGCCCAGCAGCTCTATGAAGGCGTCGAACTGGGCGCGGAGGGCGCCACCGGCCTGATCACCTACATGCGTACCGACTCGGTCGCCGTGGCCAAGGAGGCGCAGGAAACCGCGCGCGCCTATGTCCGCGAGCAGTTCGGCGACGAGTACGTGCCGGAGAAACCCAACCAGTATCGGTCCAAAGGCGGCGCCCAGGAAGCGCACGAAGCCATCCGACCCACCGATCCGACACGCTCCCCCGAGGATGTCGCCGCATTCCTCAGCCCGCAGCAGCTCCGCCTTTACCGCATGATCTGGCGGCGTTTCATGGCCAGCCAAATGAGCCCGGCGCGTTTCCTGGACCACATCGTCGAACTCTCCCCCGCGGACTCCGCAAAGCTCAGCCACGACTACCTGTTCCACACCCGCGGCACATCCCTGACCTTTGCCGGGCACCTCAAAGTCTACGGCAGCGAGGCGCAAGCCCAACAAACAAACGACAGCGCCCAAAAGAAGGACGGCGAAAACGCCGAACAGATCATCCCCGACTGGGCCGTCCAAAACGCCGATTGCGAACTCCGCAAGCTCGATCGCAACCAGTGCTTCACCAAGCCGCCGCAGCGCTTTTCCGAGGCGACCCTGGTCCGCGAACTTGAGCGCAACGGTGTGGGGCGACCCTCAACCTACGCCAGTATCGTCAGCACCATCCAACAGCGTGATTACGTCGCCCGCGACAAGGGGCGCATGTATCCCACCGACCTCGGGTTCAGCGTCAACGACTTCCTCATGACCAAGCTCGATTCGTTGTTCAACGTCGACTTCACCGCCCGCATGGAGAAAGAACTCGACCAAGTCGAGGAGGGCGAGATGGAATGGCAGGCCATGCTTGATGACTTCTACAGCAATTTCCGCAAGTGGCTGGCCGGCACCGCCCCCCCGGAAGTGCCGGCCGCCGAGACCGTGCGCGCCTTTTTGGAGGCGTTCGACGACAGTGTCCCCTGGGACGAGCCCGAACGACGGGGACAGCGCACCTTCGACGACGCCAAATTCAAAAAGTCGCTCCTTGAACAGCTCGACAAGGGCAAGACCCTGTCCGAAAAGCAGTGGATTTCAATCCTGAATCTGGCCGTCAAGTACGGCGACCGCGTTCCCGCCCTCGAAGCCAAGGCTGAAGAGCTGGGAATCAAGGACCAATTCGACGCAGTGCGCAAGTCCCGCGACGACGCCGAAAAACAGGCCGAAGCTGTCAGTTCCGCCGTTAGCCAGGAGGAAAAGGACCGTCAACGGAACCTGCTCCAAGCCTTCGCCGATGTGACCTTCGCCAAGCCCGTCAAACGCGGCAATCGCCAGTACGACGACGCCAAATTCGTCGAATCGCTCACGGAACAGCTCGACGGCGGAAAACCGCTTTCCGACGCCCAAATCAACGCGCTGCGTAAAATGGCGGTGAAATACCGCGACCAGTTCTCCAACTACGACCAGCTCAAAGAAACCTACAACCTCAGCGAGATCGAAGGCGACGGCGCACCGTCCATCGAAGAGACCAAGGCCGTGCTCGACGTTACCAAGGAAATCGACGTCTGGGCCAACCCGACCACCCGCGGACGAAAAACCTACAACGACGAGGAATTCGTCAGCTCCCTCAAAGCCCAGGTCGAGGACGGACGCGCCCTCACCAGCCGACAGTTCGCCGCCCTCAAAAAACTCATCAAACGCTACGCCCCGCAAATCCCGGACTACGAGAAAAAAGCCGAAAAACTCGGTTTGCCGGGCGGCTCGACCGCCCCGAACAAAGACCCCGACGCCCCCTGTCCGCAATGCGGCGGCAAGCTGGTCACCCGCCGCGGACGCAACGGCAACTTCATCGGCTGCAAAAACTTCCCCCGCTGCCGCTTCACCGCCCGCACCACCGAAGAAGTCGAAGCCAAACGAGCCGAAGCCAAAACAACCCAGTAGAACAGGCATCCCGCCTGCCCCCGTCCAGCCTGACCCTGTTCAGAAAGGGTTTCCTGCCCCCGCCGACCTTGCGTCGGTGGAGCAAGAGATTGATCTCCAGCGTGTTGCGGAAACAATCCACTTCTCCCCTTTCCCGGCGAACACCGCCGGGGATGTAGAAAATTGGGGATTGTCGAACAACTTTCGCCGATCTCCGCGCGCGCCGCCCAGATGCTCGATGCACTGGGGGCGACGCCGACGCCGCAGCGACTGGCGCGTCTCAAGCTTGTAGGGTGGTCTCAATCAAAAAAGGAGATGCGCCACGCTCAAACTGCGTCCCCTGCGTTCAAACTTCCGCCAAAATTGACTTTGGACCATCCTTACAGTTTTATGTTGACCGGCGATTCAATCGTGGATTTGCATGAATAAGTCCCTTCCAGAAGTTTTGATTCTTATTGGTAAGTGAGGTGGCGCCCTGTAACGCTTGAAACTTCGCAATGCACGCAGATATTGCCAAATATCAAGCGGATAAGTCATTTCACAAATGCCCACACGCGCCATTTCATGGCGTTTGATTAGCACGAAATTTCGAGGTATGATGAAAATGAAGAGGTGTCTTTGGGGTCTTATTGCCGTTTTCTTGTGCTTTGTAGCAGTCGCCAGGACTGCAGAAGTTACAGGAGTGCAGAAGTTCACAGATGAGATGACAAATCGGACATCACTGTGTTGCGCGGGGAGATCATCCTGCCTCAGGACGGTGTGTGGGCTATCGCTCCCGGGCAATCCCGAGCTGGAGGTGGCGTGATTCAAATGCAGCTCAAACCTCGGAAGGATTCAAGGGGTGCTTTGGATGCTGACCGCATGGCCGCCAATTTGAGAAAACGGATGGTCCGCGAAGGGACCTGGTGTGTAAGTACGGGGTCAGATACTGTACTTGATGTCAAATTGTGCGTGAACATGGTCTATAGCCGTAGTTTAAGGTGCCTTAGATTGATTTTGCCAGCCGAGGAAAAACGTCCTAACGTTCTCTTCGTCTTGTAGCGGCGGGGGGCGCCTCGCGGATTTCGAAGCGCCTGCGCCCGAGCCCTCGCGCCCTGGCTTCCAGCCACTCGGCATCTCCCACGGCCAAGGCCGCGCTCCAGTACGGCTGCCGCTGCAACTGAGCTTTGTGCGCAACCATAGTGTCAATTGTCTGGCTGTACCATCTCACGAAGGACTTCCAGGAGCTGATCTCAAGCCGATTCAACAGGACATCGCGATCGAGGATTCGGTAGCGCCGACGGTCGCCGGAAAGCTCGGGCCAGGTGCCCCATTCCCATTCGCAAGGATGAGCAACGACACCGGCACGAACCATATTCAGATCAATGTAGAACATGCACCGCGCCAAATGCCGGCCGCTCTGGATTCTGGTCGCGTGGAAGCGGTTGCTCCAGAACGACCCGTCACAGCGCCGCGTCAGATTGTAGTGCTGCGCCAGTTCGCCATGCACGTGCTGCAACGCCTCCGAGATTTGTGGAGCCTCGCGCTCGGTGCCGGTCGCAAGGACATGGACGTGGTTCGAGGTCACGATCCAGCTCAGCACCCGGAAGCGAAACCGACGAGTGGCCTCGAACAGATATCGTCGGTACATCCGCCGGTATTTCTCATACCGGAACCGGAACTCTCGGTTGTGGCAACGGTGCGTAATGTGGTAGCAGGCTTGGCGTTCCCAGTTGCGGCGGGGGCGTGGCATGGCAACTCCTTGTCTGAGCTGTTTTCCTAAGAACTCTTTTGCCCGTAACCGTTAAGCTGGGGTTTTTGAGGCGAGCTTTTACGGGGTTAGTCGTCGCGG
>CAZSBQ010000173.1:0-8587 GCA_964604795.1 uncultured Victivallales bacterium
ACGCAACCCCGTTGGGGTTGAAATTGGGGGGGGGCTTTGGTCCCAGGGTAGCGGGCTGGCGCCCGCAACCCTGGGCTATGGGACGGAATCCCGTTGGGATTCGGGGCCAGCCCTTCAAGCTCGCAGCTCCTATGAGACTGGAAGAGGTTTCAGTTGCCGGTTACCAGTCATCAGCTATCAGTTGAACAAGCAAGATGCACTGGACGCTTGCACCTTGCGCCAGTGCATCTTCACGTTGGGCTCCACAATGATGGGGAGGACACAGACACAATCGGCTGTCCCGGTGGCCTCCACACCCTTCCCCAAATCGGGGATCGCAAATCCCTGATTCATTCCGGGCGTGCCACATGCTTCTGAATCTGTTTATTGCGTGGTGAATATCTGGAATCCGCTGTATGCCTCCATGCCGTGTTCGCCGATATCCAGTCCGCACAACTCTTCGTTTTCAGAGACACGGATGCCGATGGTCGCCTTCAAAACCCCGAATATGAGAGAGGCCGCCGCAAAGCACAAGACTCCGGATGCGATCACGCCGGTCAGCTGTGCGAAGAAAGAGTGATCGGCGCTGAAGATGCCGACCGCCAGGGTACCCCACACGCCGCACACCAGGTGCACGGACAAGGCGCCAACCGGGTCGTCGAGGTGCAACCGGTCGAACCCCAGCACGGCTGCCACAACCAGGACACCCGCGACAAGGCCGATCACAATCGCCGCGGGGATCGAAAGCACATCCGCTCCCGCCGTGATGCCGACCAGTCCGGCCAGGCAGCCGTTCAATACCATGGTCAAATCCGGTTTGTGCTGGACAATGGCGGATGTGAACATCGCGGCAACAATTCCGGCCGCCGCCGCCAGGGTGGTGGTGACAAAAACGTAGGAGACACCAACCGGGTCCGCCGACAGCACAGATCCGCCGTTGAAACCAAACCAGCCCAGCCACAGCAGGAAAACACCGATCGCGGCCAGCGGCATATTGTGTCCCATGATGGGCTTGCTTGCTCCTTTGACATACTTGCCCAGGCGCGGCCCGAGGAAAACCACGCCGGCCAACGCGGCCCAGCCGCCGACCGAGTGCACGAAGGTCGATCCCGCAAAATCGTGAAATCCGCGGGCGTCCAGCCATCCTCCGCCCCACCCCCACGAGCCGACGAGGGGATAAACGAGCATCACATACATCGTCGAGAAAATCAGGAACGCATTCAGCTTGACACGTTCGGCCACCGCGCCGGAGACGATGGTCGCGGCGGTGGCGGCAAACATGCCCTGGAATATGAAGTCAGTCCAGTAAGTGTATGCGCCCTCGGCGTATGCAATCGCGCCTGCCGCCCCGGCCGGTGAGTCGATGCCCCAGCCGGCAAAGCCTAACACGCTGCCCAGCAGCCAGCTTTCGCCAGGGTACATCAGCGCAAATCCCATGAGCGCGTACGTGAGTATGCCAATGGCGACGATCAATGTATTCTTGAACAGGATGTTGACGGTATTCTTGGCGCGCGTCAATCCGGACTCGAGCGTGGCGAATCCCAGATGCATGATGAAGACCAGGAAGGTGGCCGCCAGCATCCAGGTGTTGTTGACCGTAAACATGGCCTCCCTGGCCAGGGCCTCTCCCGCGGTTGGATCCTGGCCAAATGCGGAGATGGCCCCGCCGACAAGAGCCAAGGTGCCGAGCGGAATGACTTTCGAGTAACTGGGTGCTTTGTATCTCATGATGAGTATCCTTATCCGATTGCTTCATTGCCCGTTTCGCCTGTGCGGATACGAATGCAGTCCTGCAGTTCAAGCACGAAAATCTTGCCGTCACCGATGCTGCCGGTACGCGCGCCGGCGATGATCCCCTGGATTGTCGAGTCCACGAAATCCTCGTTGACGGCGATCTCGATGCGGACCTTCTTGAGAAGGTTCACTTCAATATCCACGCCCCGATAGGACTCGTGATAACCCTTTTGCTGGCCGCATCCCAAGGCGTTGGTGGCGGACATTTTAAATACCCCGCGCTCATACAAGGCCTGCTTCACGGCCGGCAAGCGCTCCGGCGGAACATACGCAACGATCAGTTTCATGATCCGGTCTCCTTTTGTTGGTTGATGGTTGACTGGTTGCCAGGGGGGAAAACCGCGGTCGGAAAGACATTTGCAGGACTTGTGCCAAACCTGCCAGGAAAGATGCAAGACCTTGAGGCACAGCATGAAAGGCACAAAGAATACAATTGGACCGAAAAATTTTCCTTCCCCGATTCGGCACAATAATGTATTGACGAGCAGCCGCGGGCACAAAATTGGGCCGTGCTCGCACCGTATGTCCACAGAATTTGGTTGGATTGCTTACGTGCTGCGGCCATCCTGGGTGCAAAGAACTTCACAACAGGCAGGGATGCCCGTTGGTACTAAAGCCATTGCGAACTCAACTGACCGGATCCAACCAAATTCTGTGGACATAGCTCAACTAGCACCCGTTCGAAAACATATGCTATTGCTTTCAGCCCCAACGGGGCAAACGCCTGTCCCGTAAGCGCCATTATGTTGCGAATAGCAGTCATTAGCCAACGCACACAAACACACGAACAATAGGGGGCGCAACATAACAAAAAACGCAGCATTACGGCCCAGTTTCATGTACCCGGAGTGAGTCTGCGAACGACCGCGCAGCTGCGGGGTCCGCGAGCGCTGACAAGCGCGTAGGGCTCGCAGCCCAGGGGGATGAGAATGGAATGAGTTGCGGGCTGAAGGCTCGCCCCAAACTGAGTGCGGCGCAAGGCATTTGGTGCGAGCCTTCAGCCCGCCATTCGTTTCCTGCACCAAATCCCAGGGTCGCGGACCCTGGGCTGCTCATGGGCCGGGGCGTTGCCCCGAAAACCTTCATTGCCACTAAAAATCCTGTAGTGCCCTTTTTATAAACTTGAACCCGCTCTTTCCCGCAGCTCCGCCTGAAACCCGGCACATCCGTGGTTTCATCGGCTTTTTTCGGACCGGGTCGAGCTACTTGGTTTGTTCGCCGCCGTCCACGCTGAGTTCCTGAGCCTCGTGGGCCATGAGATTGCTGAGGCGTTTGGCGAAATCGAGAGGATCCTCGACGGGCATGCCGGCGGTCAGCAGGGCCTGGTCGTAGAGCAGCTGGGCGTATTCGCCGAGCTTTTCATGCTCGGGGGCATTTTCGTGGAGGTCGTGCATTGATTTGAGCAGGGGGTGGTCCGGGTTGACTTCGAGGATGCGCTTGGACGGCGGCATCTCCTGATTCATGGCCTTCATGATCCGCTCCATGTGGACACCCATGCTCATTTCGTCGGCGACCAGGCAGCAGGCGCTGTCGATGAGGCGGCTGGAGAGTTTGACGTCCTTGACCTTGTCCTCGAGTTCGCCCTTGAGTTTTTCGATCAGCGAACCGTATTCCTCCTGCGCCTGTTTGCGCTCCTCCTCCTTCTGCTTCTTCTCGTCCTCGGTTTCCAGTTCGACATCGCCCTTGGCGACATCCTTGAGAGGTTTTTCCCTGTAGGTGGTGACGCTCTGGACGACCCAGTCGTCGATGGGATCGGTCATGTACAGCACGTCGTAGCCGCGCTTGCGGAAGGCCTCGAGGTGTGGCGAGCTTGCGAGGGTCTCGCGGCTGTCGCCGGCGATATAGTAGATTTCCTGCTGCTGCTCGGGCATGCGGTTGACGTATTCCTCGAGGGAAATCAGCTCGCCTGGCTTGTTGAGGTCGCTCTCGTACAGGGCCAGCTCCGTGACTTTGTCGCGGTTGGCGAAGTCGAGGTGGATACCCTCCTTGATGATCTTGCCGAACTCCTTCCAGAATTCGACATAGCGGTCGCGCTCCTTGTCCTTGATCTCACCGAGGCGATCCAGAACTTTTTTGGTGATGTTTTTCTGGATGACCTGGGTGATTTTGTTTTCCT
Source organism: uncultured Victivallales bacterium (assembly GCA_964604795.1). Lineage (GTDB taxonomy): Bacteria > Verrucomicrobiota > Lentisphaeria > Oligosphaerales > CAZSBQ01 > CAZSBQ01. The sequence goes on from CAZSBQ010000173.1 coordinate 3,890, forward strand.
GGAGCGTCTCGCGCGACACGTTCAGCGGCAGGTCGGAGGAATCCACCACCCCCTTGAGAAAGCGCAGGTACTGGGGAACGAGGAACTCGGAGTCCTCGGTGATGAAGACCCGCTTGATGTAGAGATGCACGCCGCTCTTCTGCTCCTCCGGCATGAACATGTTGAACGGCGGGCGCTGCGGCAGGTAGAGCAGCGCGCGGAACTCGGTGGTTCCCTCCGCACTCCAGTGAATGGTCTCGAACGGATCGGAAAAATCGTGGCTGATGTGGTGGTAGAACTCCTTGTACTCATCCTCGCTGATCCGGTCCTTGGGCTTGGCCCAGATCGCCACCTGCGAGTTAAGGGCCTCCTCGGTGACCACGGTTTCCGGTTCGGCGTCCTCCTTGACGTTGCCCTCCTCGTCCTTCGGCTTCTCACTGCGCTCGACATCCATGCAGATGGGGTGCTCGACAAAATCGGAGTACTGCTTGACGATCTTGCGAATCTTCCATTCCTCGAGGTACTCGTCCTCGGCCTCGGCCAGGTGCAGAATGACGTCGGTCCCGCGTGTCGGCTTGTCGTCGTCGGCAATGGTGAACTCGCTGCCGCCGGTCGATTCCCAGCGCGTGGCGCGCGCGTCGCCGCCGCCGGCGGGACGCGTCACCACCGTCACCTTGTCCGCCACAATGAACGCGGAGTAGAACCCGACACCGAACTGGCCAATGAGTTCGACGGCCTCGGCGGAGTCCTTTTTCTTCTTCAGCTCCTCGAGGAACTGGCGCGTGCCGCTGCGGGCGATGGTGCCCAAATTGCTTTGCACCTCCTCCCGCGTCATCCCGACGCCGTTGTCCGAGATGGTCAGGGTCCGGTTCTGCTTGTCCGGGATGATTTTGATTTTCCAATCGGAATCCTCGGCGGCGAGGGTTTTGTCGGAGAGCGCCTCGAAGCGGGCCCGGTCGATGGCGTCGGAGGCGTTCGAGATCAGCTCCCGCAGAAAGATGTCCCGGTTGGTGTAGAGCGAGTGGATGACGATGTCGAGAAGTTGCTGGACTTCGGCTTGGAATTCCTGACGTTGCGCGGTCATGAGTGATTCCTCCGGTTTTATGGTTTTGTGATGGTTTCGCAAACTCGGTACTATATACGGCTGCGCCGAGAACGCATCCCCGAACCCATAGGCAATGTCGGATTAGGGAATCGGAAAGTGCCAATCTGCCATCACGCATGCCGGATTTGGATCATTCCTGGCCGCCATACTTCAAGAGGGCGCACATGCTCAAACGCTTCTTCGTTGCGCACTTTGCGGTCAACTATCCGATGGGATGCATCAGTGCTGCGGAGACTTTCCCCGGTTCGAGAACCTCGGGGTCAGCTATGTCCACAGAAATTGGTTGGATTGCTTACGTACTGCGGCCATCCCGGGTGCGGAGAACTTCACAACAGGCAGGGATGCCCGTTGACACTAAAGCCATTGCTAACTCAACCGACCGGATCCAACCAAATTCTGTGGACATAGGGGGTCAGGCACCCTTGTTCAGGACTTCCTCGAATCGATCGACGAAAGAAGCGAGAGTGCGTCGGGAAGCGGCGGTTCGGCTGGCGTGACCAAGCTGTTTGCGTTTGTCGGCGCTGTCGGCAAGTTGCTGAACTGCCTCGCTCCAGGCATTTTTGCTTTCGGGGCCGCGCACCGGGGCAAAGAGAGCGCCGCCGGAGTCACGGACGAGCTGAAGCGATCCGATGTTCTCGCTGGTGACCACCGGCAAGCCGGCGGCCATGGCTTGGATTACGACGGGCGCGGCCGAGTCATAGACCGCCGGATGAACCAATGCGTCTGCTGCGGCAAAGACGGCTTCGGGCCGCTCCGCCCTGGAGATATGCACAAACCAGGAGTCAGCCCACCCGGGATCCGCTTCGCCCATGTGCAGAAGCCGAACATGCGGATTCTTTTGGTGCACGAGCGAGAAAACGGCACGCAGGCTGCCGATATCCACCAGCTCCGGATCGTCGGTGACGCAGAGAAACACCACATCATCGGCCATAAAGCCGTGGTCGGCGCGCAGTTTTTCGGCTGCCTCTCCCGCATTGTCCGGCGAAAACCTGTCCAGGTCCACACCGTACGGCAACAAGTGAATGCGGTCCGCGTTCACGCCCGCACGCTTCAAATCCTCGGCCACCAAATCCGACTGGGCCAAAAACTGGGCTTTCGAGACGCGCATGAGAGCGCGCTGCTTGTGAATGTGGCTGCGGTGATGGCGCGAGAAGTGCAAATGAAACTGTTTGACCAACCGGCTCAGCCCTTTGCACGCGCCAATGCTGTGCCGCAACTCCTGCTCGTACGGGCTGTCCACATGTCGAAACTCGGCGGGAATGTTGTAGCCCCAGTCAATGATGTGGCGCGGCTTGAAGGTTTTGATCGCCTTGCGTCCCATAATCAAGGGGTTGGCACGCCGAATCGTGACGCGCTCGTCGTCGGACTGGCCGCTGCCGGTGATGACCAGGACTTCGTTGCCCCGCCGTGCCAATTCGTGAACGACCGAAACCGCATACGCCTCGCTTTGGGTGCCGGAGCGATCAAAACGCGGAACCACAAACGCGTAACGCGGACGGTCCGATTTGGCCTTCTCCGCCAACTCGTCCGAGTTGTTCTTTTTCACCTGAGCTTTTGCGCTCTTCCTCGAGCGGTTCGCCGCGGACTTCTTGGCTTTGCCCCCCGCGGATGTTTTTTTTGCATGGGGCGACGCCGGCTTTTTCACATCCGGCGCGGCGGGCGTCGAGTCATCCGCGTCTTCGGTCACCGTCACTTTCGCAGCCCTCGCGGCGGGGCGCTTCGTGCCGGACGAGTCCGGCGCCCTTTTGGGCAACGCGACAGCACGCTTCGTCTTATCGGGCGCAGTTTTATTTGCTTCGGAAGAAGCGGATTCACTCGCATCCGACGACTTGGACTTTTCCTTGCCGAGATCAACGGGTTTAACTGTGTCGCCTGTGGGCGACGCATCTTTTGATTCACTCATGATTGTGTTCCGTATTGACTTGTCCTCTTCGTCTTCAGTGGACACAGGTTGTGATACAGCGAGAACTTCGTCAGGTTGTGTATTCGGCGTTGATGCGGACGTATTCGTAACTGAGATCGCAGGTCCACTTGGTGAAGGTTTGATCGCCGATGCCCAAGTCGAGGCGAACGAGGACTTCATCGCCCCTGACTGCGGCGGCCTGCTCGGCTTCGGGGGTTCCGGCATCGATGCCGTTGCGCACGATGGGCGTCGTGCCGTAGTCCAGCGAGACACGCCCGGGGTTCAGGTCCGCACCGGAATATCCGGCGGCGTCAATCACCCGCCCCCAGTTTGGATCGCCGCCGAACCAGGCGGTTTTGCACAGCAGGGAATTGGCGATGGTTTCGGCGCACGCGCGAGCGTCGGCAGACGAACGCGCGCCGGCGACGACCACCTCGACAAAGCGGGTGGCACCTTCGCCGTCCAGCACCATTTGCCGGGCGAGCGATGCGGCGACCCGGCTGAATGCCGCGGCAAAGCCTTCGGCATCGGGATGCTCAGCGGTCAGCGGCTCATTGCCCGCTGCGCCGTTGGCCAGCGCCAGAAACGTGTCGTTGGTGCTGCAGTCTCCGTCCACCGTGATCCGGTTGAACGTTTCATCCAGACACGCGGCCAGGCAATGCCGCAAGAAGGCGGGCTCGACGGCGGCATCCGTGGTCAGGTATGCCAGCATGGTTGCGTGGGGAGGACCGGCCGGGCGCAGGTTCGGGGCAATCATCCCCGCTCCTTTGGCCATGCCGCCGACGCGGACGGTTTTTCCGCACGCAGTCAGCTCGCTGTGTTCCCATTTGGGCCGGGTGTCCGTAGTCATGATCGCCTTCAGGGCATCGGCGCCGCCGTCGGGACTGAGCCTGCCGAGCGCGTCGGCCACGCCGTTGCGAATTCTGTCCATGGGCAAGGGGATGCCGATTCGTCCCGTCGAGCTGACCAGCACCTGCTCTGCCGCAATCCCGAGCTTTTCGGCGGCGAACTCCGCGGTGGCGCGGGTGTCGGCCGCGCCGATTTCGCCGGTCGACGCATTGGCGTTGCCGCTGTTGATGACGATGGCGCGCACGGGATGTCCGGCATTGACAATCCCGCAGTCATAATGCACCGAGGACGCGGCAAATCGATTGGCGGTGAACGCCCCCGCCACCGCCGCGGGACGGTCGCTGACAATGACGCACACATCCTCGCGGCCGGACGCCTTGATCCCCGCCTTCACGCCTGCGGCACGGTAGCCGGCGGGATAAGTCACTCCAATCCGGGAGTTGATTGTGTCAAGTTCGCTCATTCGGCATCCGATGGGTGATTTCTCAAATTCCGGCACCAGGCGGGGATACCTGTTGCGCCGGTTTGAGATTTTGTCGGACCGTAGTGTAGCGCAAAATTCGCGTCCGCCAAGTGGAACCAACCGCGGCACTGGCTTTCCAGCCGGTGGTATTGGGGCCAACCGTGGCACTGGCTTTCCAGCCGGTGGTATTGGGGCCAACTGTGGCACTGGCTTTCCAGCCGGTGGTATTGGGCTAACCGCAGCACTGGCTTTCCAGCCGGTGCGTGGGAGACCTTGTCACATTGGGCGCGTTGGACCGGGACCGAGACGACAACATCCTCATACAACATGGGCCGACTACATTCAAAACGCCCCTGTACGCCCAACGTCCAACAGCTCCGCCTAAAAGGCAGAGCCACG
>CAZSBQ010000174.1:0-8581 GCA_964604795.1 uncultured Victivallales bacterium
CGCCGCCCCGAGGTCGGTTCTGGACCGGTGCGCCCGAATTCGCCCCGTTTTCATCCTCTTTTCCACTCATTTTCACACCAAAGCAAACAACAGCCCCCGCCGGGGCGATGGGACCATCGCCCCGGCGGGGGGGGGGCTGTTCGAGCAGTGCAGAAAAAAATATCCGACTTTGCTTGACATCCCTTAAAGGGGGGGTATACAGTAGAAGTCTAAGGATAGGCAAAAGCAATTCCCTATCCCTCAGCCCATGTTCTCGGCGTCAAGCCGATCGGGCCGGGCTGGGCGCAGGTGGAGATCACCCCGTGCCCCGGTAATCTGGCGTGGGCTTCGGGTACGGTGCGGACGCCGCGTGGTCCACTGAGCATCCGCTGGCAACGCCGGGACGACGGCAGTCTTGATCTGAAAGTCAAGCACCCTGCCGACGTTGCCATGCATCGGCGCCATGCGACAGCAGGCCGTTAAATTTCAGGTGTTTCGACGGAAAACCGTTAGCACACCGGCTAGCGATTCCAGCCGAAAAAATTGTTCAGGTTAGGACTTGCCAATAAATGAAAAATAAATCGCCCCTCGGAAAACGATATTCGAGCCGGGAGTCAGCGGAGCGGCCTGTAGCGGCGCGCGACTTTACCTTAATCGAACTACTCGTGGTGGTGTCGATTATTGTCGTCTTGGCAGCCCTGTTGCTTCCGTCGTTGTCCAAGGCGCGACACGCTGCGGTCCGGGTGGCCTGCCTCAGCAATATGCGGCAGGTCTACATCGGATCAAGCCTTTATCTGAATGACAACGACGATATTCTGCCGCACACGGTATGGGTGCCTGGCAGCTGGGGGGGCTGGGGGAATAATAACGCCGGAGACCAGATCTCAATGGCGCGCTGGGCGAATCATGACGATAATCCGACGGGCTGGTACAGCTTTCTGGCAAGCGAGAATATTCCCCTGTCAATGGTAAGCTGCCCCGCCATGGACCGCCCGATCCTCGGTGATCCGCTCAAGACTACCTCAAGCGGTATTCTGAGCTATGGTTACAGGTACAATTGCCATGACTACGATGTCTGGAACAATCCCGACTACACACCACGTGTGCATCTGGATGACGATGTCAACTGGCGACCGCTGTTCGCTGAATCCGCCGCCTACCGCATGGCAAACGGCGTGACGCCCAATACCACGACCACCGGTTGGGGACAGCTTCGCTGGGCGCATCAAACCGGGGGCAATTACATGACGCATCAAGGGTCCGGGGGGTGGTTGCCTAATAATATTATCCCCGGCAGTTCAGCCAGCTGGCCGACCAATAACTACATCGTCGGATGGAGCTATGCGCTTGATCTGTACGTGCAGTGAATGGGCAACAGAACGGTAGTGTCAAAAGTGTCGCGGATCTCCCGACCCGCGCTTACGCTGAGGGGAAACGGAATCATCGGACATTAGCCGGAAGCAAGGCGCGCGGGCCTGGAGAGGAATTTGCGGGGCATTCGGTGTGACCACATATGCCCCTGAAGCGGATTATCGTACGCTGGCAACGCTCCCTTTAAGGGGGGCTTAAACTGCCGCCGGCACGCCGGCAGCAGCCGCCCCCTCTTATCGCCGCCTGCGGCGCAGCAGCGCGAGGCTGCTCAGGCCAAGCAGCAGGACACTGGTCGGTTCCGGGATTGCGCTGATGACAAGGTCGTTGCCGTCGTAGTTGCCGATGGTGATTTTGCCGTTGGCAATACCGACGCCGCTGCCCTGAATGGTTCCGCCTTTCTCCCCTTCGTTGCCGTTGATATCGACGGTGCCGTTGCATGTGAGTGGTCCGGCGCCGGACGCATCGATGTAGGCCGGTCGGGCCTGGGTGGTGGTAAACGCGCGGTCGGTGCTGTGGCCGGCGGGATCGGTGCCGATGTAGCGCAAATTGACATAACCCGGGCTTTCTATGGTGGCATCGGCTGCGGCCGGCGCCCCGAGGGCACTGTTGACACCGGCGTTGGCAATGGACGTAAACTCAAAATCGTAGAACCAAAGGGGTCAGCGACCGTCTCACGCATCACGCATCAGGTTTCATTCGTCCTCGAAGCGTCCCAGCACATATCCGTACTGCTTGAAGATGGGTGTCACGGCGCCGTCCAGCTCGGACAGCTTCGAGGTGCGGATGAAGACCAGATCTCCCGGCTGCGGCACATTCCGGGAAACCGTGCGGCGCGCGTAGAACATCAGGCTCGGATTGTCCGTGCCCGTCATGGACACCGCCCCGCTTTCCTCGCGCAGCAGCAGCCCCGCCTGTTTGACCGGACTTTGAGTCAGATGAGCAATTCCTGGCACCACCGCGCCGTTGACCACCACCACGGTGACGATCCCCGCCATGGCGGTTTTGAACGGGACTGAAAATCGCCGCTGCACCAGAACCGCGGCCAGAATCCCCAGGCACAACAGAACGACCAGCCGGTAGGCCCAACCAAAGACGGCGGGCGCATGAGCAAGCACTTGGCGGGCGAATTCATCGTCGGCGCGCGCTGCCGCCATTCCGGCAAATTCGGGGACGAACAGGAAGAAGAGCAGGAGCGCAACAGCCGGCACCAGCGCCCAGGCGGCTGATTTCAAGCGGTCCACCGTTCCCGCCATGAGCAGAAACAGGCAAATTCCCAGTTGAACCCGAAAAGCGATCCGCTCAATGCCTGGCACCAGTAGAACAGCACCGGGGCGTTAAAGCGCTCCTGCCCGTTGAGGCGCGGCGTAATGAAGTTGCCGCTCGCAACCATTTCCCGGCTCACTTCGGAGAAGGCGCCTTCGTCGACGTCGAACAGCGGTGTTGGCAGGGCGATCCACACCAGGCTGACCATCAACGCCACCAGCAAAAGCCAGCGCAGGGTTCGTTCCTGCATAATCCGCGCGGGCTCGGGGAGGCCGTTGGTGTCTGTCGGTTCGCTCGCTGCCTGGAAGGTGTCGTATTCAGCAGTCATGTTCGACCTCAGTCCGTGATTGACGGGGATGCGTCCGAGTCGACCTCCGGCAGCTGGCGGTCGCGCACCGCGCGCAGACGTCGGCGCGCCTCCTCCGCCGTTTGACGCCACGACGAATCCTTGTCGGCTCGTTTCTCGGCGACCAGCGCCAGGTATGTCAGGCGCGCGACCCGGTGGCGGACCAGGGCGGATTCGAGACTCTCGCGATCCCCGTCCGATTCGCCGGTCAACCCGTCGTGGAGAATTTGCGCCGCTTCCCGAAAGTTTTCCTCCGTGTACAACGTATCCAGAAGCGCTCGGAAGCCGGCGCCCCAGCCGCCCTCTCCCGCTTCCAGAATCTCCTTGTGATGCGCTCGGACCACCCGCAGACGGCGCCGCCGCCAATACTCGTGGTAGTCTTTCAGGGCGGGCGAGACAGTGCGGTCCCGGTCCTCGCCTTCGGTCGGCGCGCCCAGATCGAGCAGCGCGGCGGCCTCTCCCACTTCGGGCTCATCGGGAATTGACGGGCGCAGGGACGCGCAACCGGACACCACCGCCAGGGCAGCGGCAAAAACGGCAATGAGGCGTCCGTGCCGTGCTCGTGCCGGAAAAATGTCATTCATCTGCGTCCTCGTCATTTGATCTCCTGTGAGACGTGGTGGGTTGCGGGATATGATCAGACCGATCAGACCGATCGGTCTGATCTAATGTATCGGATGCTACCGAGTGCTGCCGGGTTTTGCCGGGTGCTGCCTGAGCTTTTTTCGGCTTACTGTGGGGTACCCTCCTATGAGGTTTCGCGCACTGTCACGGCATCGACGGGGCTGTTTGGTGCGGGCCACATGGCACGGACAGCCTCGCCCACCCGAACCGCATTGCTCAGCGCACCGAGAACATATTCCTTCGCGGCTCGGGCGCACGGCATCATCGTCTCTCCGCGCGCCAACGACGCGGCCAATGCGGCGCTCAGGCTGCAGCCCGTGCCGTGTCCCGCGCCGTCCGAAACGGGCACGACCTCCGCCTCCAACCACCACCCCCTGCCCTCCTCCCAAAGAACGTCCCGAGACCGGTCCGCAGCCCCGTGTCCGCCCTTGAGCAGCACCGCGCAACCGAAGCGCTCGGACAGCTCCCGCGCCAGCCACGGCTCCGCCTTCGACAAAACCGGATTTCCCGAAAGAATGGCGGCCTCAGCAAGATTCGGCGTGATCACATTCGCCAGCGGCAGCAGACGGCTCGTCAGCGCCTCGACCGCATCGGGCTGCAGAAGACGCGCGCCACTGGTGGCCACCATCACCGGATCGACAACCAACGGCACCTCCGGACGTTTGGCGAACGCCTCCGCCGTTTGCTCGATGTGCGGGCGTGAAAACAGCATGCCGGTTTTCGCCGCACACACATCAAACGCCGCAAAAACCGCCTCGATCTGATCATTCAGCACGGCCGGGTCCACGGCCTGGATCGCCCGCACGCCGTGCGGATTCTGCGCCGTCACAGCGGTCAGCGCAGTTGTGCCAAAAACTTGAAATGCCTGAAAGGCGCGCAAATCGGCCTGGATTCCCGCTCCGCCGCCGCTGTCGCTGCCCGCCACAGTCAGCACGACCGGCATGGATTTCGCTGACTCACCCGTCACTGACTCAACCCCGCCGCATACATCCGCACCGTCCAGGCGGTATCCCCGGCACCGACCTCGAGGGTGTACTCGCCGGCTTCGTACCCCCAACTATCGACCGTGCCGGCCCGTTGCAGTTTGGACTCGACAACCTCGTTTCCGGACGCGTCGCGCAGCGTCACGTCGAGTCTGCCGCTCTCCTCGTTCTGCACGACCATCCGCCAGGGCGCGTCCTCGACGGGGACTTCGAACCGAATGGGTTCGGCGGGTCCCTCGCCGGACCACACGCCGGTCTGACTGTAGACGGGGACATGGGCTTTCTGCTTGCGGTCCAGTGCCCACTGGTCACGCACGGTCATGCGCTGCTCCACGGTCACGGTCCAGTCCACCTGCGGCCCGAGGATTCGCAGGATGCGGTAGCCGGGCTGGTCGCTGAAAGTTCGCCATCCGGACACCAGGTCATCGGAGACGGCGGCTTCGGCCACGGGTTTCGCGGTCGCGTCGCACACTTTTATATGGAAGGGTGGCTTGCCCTTCGGGTAGAACTTCACCCGCCAGCGCTCGGCGGCGATGTAGAACGGCTCGGAATAGACCGTCCCACTGCCCCGCCAGCGCGCCGTTTCGATCCAGCGCGACCCCGCGTCTCCGGCCCGAGCGGGAACGACGGCGCCGATCCACACAATCGCCAAGACTGTGATATAATACCCGATGCACTTGATGTTCATAATAAAACCCGTCTGTTTGTTGGACATGGACCTTTGGGGCGCGGCGCAGCCGCATCGCCCCAACTTGAATTGACTGCGGCTAAGATATTGCCGGGGTTGCCCGGTTGCAACCCCGGATGCAGACCGATTCCATGAAATTCCCGAGTCCGACCGCAGAAAATTCCGAACCGTCCCCATCAACAGGAAAAAACGAGGTTCCTCCGATGATTGACTCCAGCCTGGTCGAACTGCTTGCCTGCCCCGCCTGCGAATCCCGCCCCCCGGTGACCGAGGATGCGCAAAACCAGTACCTCGAATGCATCGAATGCCATCGTCGGTACCCCATCCGCGAGGGAATTCCGATCATGCTCGAAGAGGAGGCGGAGCAAACGCCGGAAGCCGAAACCCCCGCAAGATAGGCCCGGTCAGAACAACATCCGGGGGAATTGCGACTCTGCCTTTATTGGCGACGCAGTTGTGTTCACCGTGTGCTCAGCAGATTCAGAAGCGATATCTGGGCGCGCGACAATCGCCGCTGCCAGCTCTGGTCCAGGCGGAGTCCCTGGAAGTTTTCCTTGAACTGCCGATGGGTGTGGGTATTGCCTGTGAACACGTGATACGTGCGCTGCGGCAGCAAATCGAAGAGATTGGAATAGTCCAGGTCAAGAAATTCTCCAATCCGTTCAAATTCCTCCTCCGTACTCCGGCACAGCCGAGTATGGTCGACATAAAGACTGGGAACCCGGGCGCGCTTCAGCAACCGCCGGCTCAGCAGCTGATTGGCCTTGTAGGTCATCAGCCCCTTGAGAAAGCCCTGCTTGTACTTGACGAATGAGGCGACGTTGCCGCGGATTTCGCGCTCCATGAAGATCACGCGCAAGTCCAACCCCTCGCAGGAGAGCAGATGCAGCAGCCGGTAGATGCTTTTCGAGGCATCCAGGATGTAGCCGTTGCGGTCCGAGTCGCCGTACACCCGCTGATGAAGGATGCGAAAAAACGTCGCGTCGTCCGTCTCCCCCCCCCAGGGTCGTTCAAGCCCGCGTGCCCCCGTTGCGAGTATACGACAGGCCCCGCCGAGCTTCTCAGCCAGGGCGGGTTTGTTGTAGAGCCGATGCGACTCGAAATCGATTTCGGACCACAGCGGGCACTCCGCCACCGAGGTGCCGCAGGTGCACTCGCGCTCGCGCAGTGCCGCCCTTCGGCTAAACTGCTTCAATTCTCCCGCATTGAACACATCGGGCACGGCCCCGAGCAGGTACCCCAGCAGCGTCGAGCCGCTGTAGCTGATTCCGAGCAGATACACAACGGGAATTTTTTCCATGGCCAAACCTAAATAATGTTCGGATTTGCGGTTCAGCTCAAATCGCCGGCGCGTTGGCGATCAGATAGGCTTCCGCCTCCGGGCTCCAAATGCCGTTGTGTTCGGCCACAATCTCGCCCAGCTTCCGACACAGGGGCGAATCACTTTGCGCGAGGTCGTCCAGCGCGGTCAGCGGCAGGCTGACCCCGGTGTAGACCAGCTTTTTGCCGCCGGGGATATTCGGCAGGTTCAGCGTGGTGTCGATCACCGCATCCAGCCCCCCCACGTGCGTGATCATCACGGACGGATTCAGCGCGCCCTCCTCCATCATTTTGAGCGATTCGAGCATGTCGGCGGTATTGCCGCCGCTGGTGCCGCAGACGTGGGTGGCGCCGTAGTGGACATTGTAGAAGTTGAATTCCGCCGTGAATGTCGGATCGGTGGGCCCGGCGAAAAAGTTCAGGCAGCCGTCGAAGCCGAGAATTTTGTCGGCCTGCTCCACAACGGGACGCACCGGAGCGTAGACAAACACATCGTCGAATCCATCCCCGTTCGGAGTCAGCGACTTGAGGCAGTCCACACCCCGGCCCTCGTCGGACGTGTTGACATAGACCAGCTCGACCCCGTTTTTCCTCGCTTCCTCGACCGTGAACAGCGATTCCGCGCGCTCCAGCCGTGCCGTGTCAATGTCGGTCACCACCAGCAGCGACGGCCGCCGGTCGCAGTGAATCGCGTAGTCGATCGCCCCCAGTCCCATGGGGCCGACGCCGGCAAGGATCGCGCAAGCGCCGCCCTCCTTGATGCCCATCTCGTGAACGTAACTTCCCGGCTTGGTGTGATAGTTCGCATGATAGGCGCCGACAATGCAGGACATGGGCTCGGCCAAGGAGCCCAGGTAGAACGCATCGCCCTCGAACGGCAGCAGGCATTGGTTGCGCATAACCTCTTCGGGGATCACGATGTGCTGCGCGTCGCCGCCGATGTGCGCATACGAGTATCCGGGCGCTGAAAGCACGCCGACCGGACCACCCTCGTCCACCAGCGCCGGCTGGATGGAGAACTTCTGCCCCGCCTGGAACTGATCGGACCACTTGGCGCCGACCTCGACGATCTCCCCGCAGAACTCATGGCCGATGATTACCGGCGACTCGGCCACATTGTCCGGAACCCGCTTGTGCTTCGCCCCCTGATTCGCCGCCTTGTAGGAGGACATGCAAATGCTGTCCGAAACAATTCGGGCCAGGATTTCGTCCTCCCGAATTTTCGGCAGTTCGAACTCTTCCAAACGCAAATCCTTCTCCCCGTACAACCGTACCGCTTTCGTTTTCATGACGCACCCTTTTTGATGTTAATTTGTTCGCACACTTGCTCATGTACTGTAGCACGCAGGCACGGCTCGGCAAGATGAACAGGTCAACCAGCCGACCCTGGCCGACAGGGGGATACCACGGATGGCAAAGCCGACCCGCGGATGAAGAGGCACAGGAAGAAGGGGAAAGTGCCCGCAGAGGCATCAATGACATGCGATTAGGCCGGCATAATGTTCGCGTATGTTCTTCACCCTATTCCTCTTGAACCATCCGTGGGACGGCTTTGCCATCCGTGGTATTGTAGCCATAAGAAATTGAGCCTCGACCGGTTCGCCGCTGAAACCGCCGTTTATACAGAACTCGTAATTTCGCGCAAATTAAACGCCTGGATTCAGTGGCGGTTTTCGCTCATCAGCACGATGGCAAGGGGGGGAAAAACTCCCCGATCTCCCCGATCTCTCTGTAGAAATTTAACAGGGAGAGCGGGGAGAACGGGGGAGAAATGCCGAAAAAAGATGAGATCATATGCCCGTCATAAAGTTGGTGTTCGACTTGCGTGCTCCTTGAGCCGACGATTATGAGTTCTGTTTATACAACGCCGTCAGCAATTGCCAGGCGAGCTAGGCGGGTCATACTTCCCCCCTACAGAGTAGAGGGCGCGGCCTCCGCGCCCGGTCGTCGCCCCCCCCGGTCGCCGGGGCGCCGACCTCTACTTTTGCAAGTGCAGGCGGCCTGCCT
>CAZSBQ010000175.1:0-8580 GCA_964604795.1 uncultured Victivallales bacterium
CTGGTCGGCGACGGTGGCGGTGTGGCGCCCGACCAGGGCGCTGTGCTTGCGGTCGGGGTAGTTCTCGTGGGGGCCTCTCCCCAGCCAGGTGAGCTGGTCGAAGCGTCCGGGCAGCTGTGTGCGCATGCCGATGCGGGGCAGGGGAGGGAGGGCGTTGTCGGCTGTGACGGCGCAATCCACGAGGATGTCGCCCGAGTGTGGAATGGTGTATTCGGTTTGGCTTCGCAGTCCGTGCGGCAGGTCGTCGGGCTGGTGTCGGGCGGTGACGCGCACGATGGCGGTCTGCTCGTCGAGCTGACCGGTGCGGAAGTCTTCGACCGTTCGTTCGAGGCGGTCCAGTCCGGCGGATATCCAGCGCTGGCCGTAGCCTTCGGGGTTGGTGCTATAGTCGATGTCTGTGGGGGCTCGAAAGAAGCATTGCTGCAGGGGATTTTGCAGCAGTTGCTGTCCGTCGGCGTTTTCCAGGGAGGTCAAGAGTCCCGTTCGGCTGTCGAAGGCGGCGGCGAAGGTTTCTCCGGTGATGGTGAATGCGCCCTCGGTGCTGGTGGTTTGGAGGGTGCCGCCGGCGGCGGTTTGGCGAGCAGGGGTGGGGGTTGTGGGGATGGGCATGGGGAATTGCTCCCAGCTGACCACGTGGCCGGCGTCGGCCCAGGGGGTGCTGTCCTTGAGGACGAGCCGCAGGTTCAGGTGCAGTTCCCGGCCGGGCAGAACGGTCATTTGCTCGAACGGGATTTCCAGCAGTCCGTCCTCGCCGGTGGTTGGAAAGCTGTGCTCGACTTGGGCGCGGGCGGTGCTTGGGCGCGGCATCAGTGTGCCGGGCGGCACGGGAGGCGGGGGGAGTTCGCCGGATTCGACGATTTCTCCGTCCTCTGTCAGCTCCCACTGCACGAGGTATCGCGACAGGTCCAGGGCCTGCTGGCGGTTGCGCACCTGGATGCGCCCGGCCAGGAGATCGTCGTCGCTGTCCACATGGAAGGTGACGGGGGCCTGACACTTTTGCATCTCTATGGCGCCGGGCTTGGGTGTGAGGTCGGGAAAGACCACGCCGTTGAGGCACATGCGGTGCGTGTGACACTCCTCATCCCGCTCGTCGCCGTACAGCCATTTGGCGTGGCCGTTTTCGCGTTTGAGGATGGCCTTGTCGGACCAGTCCCAGACGAATCCGCCCTGGAAGCTGGTGTGGCGGTCGATGTGCTCCCAAAAGCGATAAAAGTTGCCGGTGGCGTTGCCTTTGCAGTAGGCGTACTCGCACATGATCATGGGGCGGTTTTCCTCGGGTCGGCCCAGTTCTTCGACCACCCAGTCGAGTTTGGGGTACATGGGTGCGAGGACATCGGATATCTCCGGACCGGGATAGCCGCTTTCGTATTGGACCGGTCGGGTGGGGTCCTGGTGGCGCAACCAGGCGGCCATGGCGGCGTGATGGGGACCGTGGAAGGATTCGTTGCCCAGCGACCAAAAGAGCACGGCGGGGTGATTGCGGTCGCGCAGCAGCATGCGGACGGCCCGCTCGAGATAGGCTGTTGCCCAGAGGGGGTCCTTGGTGGCAAGCGCCCCGATTCCGTGGGTTTCCAGGTTGGCTTCGTCGACCAGGGCCAGTCCGTATTCGTCGCAGAGGTCGTACCAGACGGGGCTGTTGGGATAGTGGCTGGTGCGCACGGCATTGAAGTTGAGCTGCTTGATGCGCCTGATTTCGGCGATCATGTCTTCGCGGGTCAGTGCTCGGCCTCGCTCATGATGGAACTCGTGTCGGTTGACGCCGCGGACGATCAGCCGCCGTCCGTTGAGCGTCACCACGCCGTTTCGGATTTCGATTTGGCGGAATCCCACGCGTGCGCGTTCCCAGTCCACTTGCTTGCCGTCTGCATCCCTGAGGGTCACCACGAGGGTGTACAAATGCGGGGTTTCGGGTGTCCACTGGTTTGGTGCTTTCACCGTCTTTGCCAAGAAGGCGCTGCATCGTTCCAGGTTTGAGCCGTGGTACATTGGGCTGTTTGGACTGACGGCCTCGACGAGGGGAGCGGGCAGCACGGGGTGGCCGTCGTCGTCAAAGAGATTTGCTTCGACACAGTATGCTTCGGGGTTGTCGAGGTTGTTGGTGTAGGCGCGGACGTGAAGAGCGGCGTCTCGGTAGTGATCGTCGGTGAAGGTGGTTGTGACGCAGAGATCGCGCAGGTGCGCTTTTGGTTTGCTGTAGAGGATGACGTCGCGCTGGATGCCCGACAGGTGCCAGTAGTCCTGGTCCTCGAGATAGCTGCCGTCGCTCCAGCGCATGACCTGCACGGCCAGCAGATTCTTGCCGGGACGCAGGTGGGCGGTGATGTTGAACTCGCTGGGGAGCTTGCTGTCCTGTCCGTAGCCGATGCGTTCGCCGTTGATCCAGACGTAGAAGGCGCTGTCCACCGATTCGAAGAGCAGGAATACCTCCCTTTGTTCCCAACCGTCGGGTAGGGTGAAGGTGGTGCGGTAGCAGCCGGTGGGATTTTCCGGCGGCGTGTTCGGCGGATCAACGGGCTCGAAGGGATAGGGAATGTTGGTATAGATGGGACGGCCGTGCCCGTGCAGCTCCCAGTTTCCCGGCACGGGCAGGGTTACCCACTCCGAGGAGTCAAAGCAGTCCTGCCAGAATTCCGTCGGCGCCTGTTCGGGGCCTTCGGCCAGGTGGAATTGCCAGTCGCCGTTCAGCAGCGTGAAAAACCGGCTGCCGTAGCGGTCCGTTGCCTGCGCCTCTTCAACGCCGGCGAAGCCGCCCAGGGGTGTGTGCATCGGTTCGCGACCTATGCCGGTGACCAAGGGGTTTTCCCAATCGTTTTGTTTGTGCATGGCGGATTCTTTTGTGAAGGCGAAGAGAGATGGACGAGTTCAGTTACGGGGTAATGCCGTTCTGGCGATTTGCGTACAGTAGTGGATCGAACCACTTGCGCAAGTGAAGGTGCGGGCGGGACTTTGAGGTTCAGAACTCGTGATTTCATCCAAAGCTATGTCGTTCAATTTGCGCGTCCTTTGAGCCTACCGTGCCGAGTTCTGGGGGTTTTGTGGATTGCCCTGGTTCGCGGAGGGAACGGCTTTGACGGCAGCTCTGATTCCTTGGATTTGCCGCAAAGCTGTTGCATTATCGGTTCTGTGCATAACTCCCGAGTTATTAGGGCCTTGAACATTCCGCTAACCTGCTCAATATGAGTGTGTGTTGTATAAATGTCTATGTTCCAAGGTGTTGCACCTTCTGCTCTGCGTGTTTCCTGCGTGTAGACAGCCTGTTGATAACTTGTGCACAAACTGCCAACAAGTTTGGGAATCAGCGTAACTTCCCTTGAAGCAGGGGAGATACGGATTTTCTCGCCGGCGCGAGAAATTACAGTGTGCATCGACGTTTTATTTGCGGGATTCCGGTTGTACACATAGCGAGGTGAGGGTATGCTTTGCCTTGACGGCGGGCGCGGTCCGACATGCCTGTCGACGTATTCGGCCCCCAAGGATTTAGAACAAGGAAAACCGCTCATGTTCACATTCACGAATGACGTTCTTACAGCAACGATGCTTGATCCTGTCGATGACCGCGACCGGCTGGGCCCGCGATACTGCTGGGGCGGATACCTTCACCAGTTGCGCGACACCGAGAAGCGCAAGCTTTTTTCCGGTCCCGAATTTCCGGCGCGTCCGAGTCCCTTCAACGGGCAGGGGGCACCGGAGGTTTTCTGTCATCAGAACTACCGCACCGGCGACACGCTGAACCGGGAAGGGGAGGGGGGGATAATTCTTGGTGTCGGAGCGTTTGACTCCATCGACCGGGAACCGGTGTTGAGTGAGCTGTGCGAGTGGCGATGCGCTGTGGCGGGGAACGCCTGCACCATGACCACGGAGCACCAGGCCTATGAATGGAGCTACCGTCTCGTGCGCAAGTGGGAGTTGCAGGGAATGACCGCCATTTCGTCGACACGGGTCGAGAATCAGGGAGAAAAGGAACTCGAAGTGCTTTGGTTCCCCCATCCTTTCTATCCTCTCATTGATGGCGGGATGGATTTCCGAATCAATATGCCGGTCGACATGCAGGAGAACCCGGGCTTCCGGAAGGAGGGGGGCCGCATCAGCATGGTCACCGGGTTCGATTGGGAAACCGGTAGGCTGGAATGGCTGGAGGGCGATTTCGAGGGTCGGTTCGAGGCGACGTTCCGGCATCCGGTCACCGATACCGTCACGATGACCGGCGACATGCCGATCTCGCATCTGCCCCTGTGGGCCAACGCTCGGACGATCAGCCTGGAGCCGTATTCGTACCACCGGCTCGAAGCCGGCGAGTCCTGCGACTGGTCGATCCGCTATTGCTTCGGATAGCAGGACGTCCGTTCCGATTTATTCGCCTGCGCCCCACGATGAGGCGAGGTTCATCGCTTGCAGACACACTCGAAAAAGACAGTGCAACGACGTATGGATGATACCGCTACGCAACTATGGGACCGGGACATTCGGATGGAGTGGAGTCTCTCGCAGAATGCCTTCGCCCCGGATGACGAAGGGCTGTGGGAGGTGCTTTTGACCTTGTCCAACGGGCGGTACGGCTGTCGAGGCAACCTTGAATTGCCGTCGGCTCACCGTCAGCCCGGTGTCTACTTGGCGGGTCTGTACGACAAACCGGATGCGCCGGAGAACGCCGAAACGCTCGGGCTCGAGCTGCGGAACAAGGCGATTACTCCCGCCTATGCCGTTGCTCCGCTCTGGAACCTGGTCGAGCTTGAAGCAGGTGGGGTGCCCGTTGATTTTCTCAACGCTTCAATTCTCGCGTTCTCGCGCACCCTGGACATGAAGCGGGGGCTGCTCTTCAGCACCTACGAGTTGGAGGATTCGGCGGGGCGGACCACGCGACTGCGGTTTCTGTCCGCGGCCCTGCTCACCGATCCCCATTTGTTCGTCATGCGCGGTGAAGTGGAGGCATTGGACCACGAGGCCGAGATGACGTTGCGCTCTCGCTGCGAGCAACCCGATACTCCCCAGTATTTCCGTCTGAACAGTCTGCTGGATGTAGAGGATCTGCACTTCGACAAAAATACCCGCGAGGGAATCCATGCCGCCTGCACCGGCGGCGCCTGCCTATCCGCCTTTCTCGGATACGGCGGCATAAGCCTTCGGGACGGTCAATTGCAGGCGAATCCCACGCTCCCCGAACAATGGACCTCGATGCAATTCCAGTTTCTGTTCCGCGGACGGCATGTCAGGGTGGTAACGGACAAGTCGGGAACCAGGGTGCATACGTGAACAATCTGAGTTGGTGAACAAGGAGAAGCGATGCAAGACATTTCACTGGACAATATCGCGGAGAGTCGATGGGACCGACTGGTCGACTGCGAGGTCAACCGCAACGGCACGGCCACGCTGTTCCGCAGAGAAGCGAGCGGCACGGTGACGTCCGAGGATGTCGAGTTCGGCCCCTGGCTGTTGGTGGACGGCGAGCTGCCTCCCGAGGCATGGGGCAACTGCGGTGCGGTCGAGCCGCTCGAGGGCGAGGGCGTCTACACGCGCCGCATCCGGTTCGCAGACACCGAGCAGTATTTCGACGCGCTCAAGGTCCTCCGCAAGGAAACCGGGTACACTCCGTCGAAACCCGATGCGCCCTATCGCGTGTTCAGCGATCTCGAGCAGCAAGCGCTTATGGACCTGCCGGCCCGCCTGTTCCGCGGCATGCAGTTCGCCGATGTGCGGCGAATGCAGATCGACATCGAGACCTACACGACACCGGGGTTTGAATTTCCCAGCGCCGAGCGGGCCGGGGACCGTGTGCTCCTGATTTCGCTGCGCGACAGCACGGGGTGGGAACACTGCCTCAGCGGACATCGCCTGGACGAAATAGCCATGCTCGAGGAACTGGTGCGGCTGGTTTCCGAGCGCGATCCGGATATCATCGAGGGACATAACATCTTCAACTTCGATCTGCCGTATCTGGAGGCGCGCGCCCGGCGGCACGGCGTTTCGCTGGACCTGGGGCGGGGCGGGCGCCGCATTCGTTCCCGCAGCTCGCGGTTCACCGCCGGCGAATACTCCTCCACCTACACCCGCTACGACGTCCATGGCCGGCATGTGGTGGACACCATGCACCTGGCGCGCCTCTACGACGTCAGCCACCGCGTGCTCGAGAGCGTGTCGCTGAAGAGCGTGGCGAAGCATTTCGGCGTGTCCGCCGCCGAGCGCACCTACGTTCGCGGAGATGCCATCAGCGCGCTTTTCGACAGCGATCCGGAGCGCCTTGAAGCCTACGCCATGGACGACGTCCGGGAGACCGACTCGATCAGCGCCCTGTTGTCGCCGAGTTATTTCCACCAGGCGCAGATCGTGCCTTTCTCTCATCAGAATTGCGTGACCCGGGGCAATGCCGCCCGCATCGACGCGATGCTGAACGCGGCCTATCTGCGGCGGGGCGGCGCTCTGCCCAAACCCGGCGAACCCCATCAGTTCGCCGGCGGCCTCACCGCTTCGCCCCGCAGCGGCGTCTTCCGCAACGTCTGGCATGCCGACGTGCGCTCGCTTTATCCCTCGATCCTGATTTCCCGCAAACTAAACCCCGCAAACGACCGGCTGGGCATCTTTCTAGACCTCCTGGAGCGCCTGCGCACGTTCCGCCTGGCCGCCAAGGACGCCTGCCGAAATGCGGAGTCCGCAGAGCGGCGCGATCACTGCGACGCCCTTCAGAGCACCTTCAAAATCCTGATCAACTCCTTCTACGGATACCTCGGATTCGCCCAGGGAACCTTCAACGACTTTGACGTGGCCGAAAAGGTCACAGCCATCGGCCGGGAAATCCTCCAGGGAATGATCGATTTTCTGGAGCAGCAGAACGCCCAGGTCATCGAGCTGGATACCGACGGCATTTACTTTGTCCCCCCGGGGGATGTCTCCGAGACCGAGGAAATGCGCCGGCGCATCCAGCAAACCCTTCCCGAAGGCATCGACATCGAGCTGGACAGCACCTTTGATGCCATGTTCAGCTACAAAAGCAAAAACTACGCCCTGCTCGAGCACGACGGAACCGTGAGCGTGACCGGCGCCGCCCTCAAGTCTCGCGGACTCGAACCATTCCAGCGCCAGTACATCCATGAGTTTCTTGTCCTCGTGCTGCAGGGACGGCAGAACCAGGTCGAAGACCTTTTCGCCCGCTACAAGCGCGCACTGGTCGAGCACCGTTTCCCGCACGCCGATCTCGCCAAGCGCGAAACACTCTCCATGCCGCCTGCGACCTACCGGGAAAAACTCGAGGAGGGAAAGACGCGTCGCAGCGCCGCCTATGAACTGGTGCTGGCCTCCGACCGCGACTATCGCCAGGGCGACCAGGTGGTGTTCTACGTCACCGGCGACAAAAAATCGGTCTCGGTCACGGAAAACTCGCGCCTGCTCGGCGACGCCGACGAAACCGTCCGGGACGAAAACGTTGCCTACTACGTCGACAAACTTTCCCGTCTGCACAAAAAGCTGGTTTCCGCCTTGGATGATTCGATGTCGCCCGGCTAAACCTTGTCCCGGAAAGGGCGCCACTACAGCCGAGCTTGCAGGGCAGCAGGCTGGGGCGCAGGCACGCGGTGTCCGCACTCAGGGGGTTGGAGAGCACGACCAGGTCGGAGTCCTGTGCGTCAGTGCCGCAGGCAATCGACCCAAAAAAAATGGCACTACAGGCTTTTTAGTGGCAATGAAGGTTTTCGGGGCAACGCCCCGGCCCATGAGCAGCCCAGGGTCCGCGACCCTGGGATTTGGTGCAGGAAACGAATGGCGGGCTGAAGGCCCGCACCAAATGCCTTAGGCCGCACTCAGTTTGGGGCGGGCCTACAGCCCGCAACTCATTCCATCCTCACTCCCCAGGGCTGCGAGCCCTGGGCTGGAGTGGACCGGGCCTTCAGCCCGGCAATCAGCACCCACTAAAAATCCTGTAGCGCCCTTTTTTTTTGGGCGTCAGCGCAGCTGCACGTTGAAGGACTTGGCCAGGTGGGCGCGGATTTTTTCCTGCGCCTGGTTGACTTCGGAGTCCTTGAGCGTGCGTTCCGGATGGCGGTAGGTGAGCGAGAATGTCAGGCTGCGTTGTCCCGTGCCGAGGCTGTCGGGATTTTCGTAGACATCGGTGAGTTCGACGGCTTCGATATTCGGCATGTTCATGTCGAGCACGGCGCGCCGAATGTCGCCTGCGGTGACGGAAGCGGGCGCGAGCAGGGAAATGTCGCGGACCGTTGACGGGTACTGGGGCAGGGGGGTGAAGGTGGCGGGTCGCGAGGGGAGTCCCAGCATGGTGTCCAAGTCAACGAGAGCGAGAAATGCCGGGTGCTGCAGCCGGATGTCGGCGGTGAGCGATTCGGCGATTTGGCCGAACACGGCGACGGGAGTGTCGTTGATTGTCAGCTCCGCCGCGCGTCCGGACTCGAATGCGGGGTGTTCGGTGGCCCGGGCGACGGGTTCGGGCAGACGGCGTTGGGTCATCCAGCTTTGCAGGATGCCCTTGAGATCGTAGAAGTCGAGTTCGACCAGTCGGTCGTCGCCGAAGCGTTCGGGGTGTCGCGGTCCGGAGAGCAGGAGCGCGGCCTGCAGGCGTTCCTCGCGCGAGTCGGTTGC
>CAZSBQ010000176.1:0-8554 GCA_964604795.1 uncultured Victivallales bacterium
GCAGATAATGGCGATTGGCTTTTGGCATACAAACAATTTAGCACTTCATTTTTGGGTTTGAAATTGGGCCTGCAAGCTCCCCTGGCAGATATATTTATGAGTAACCTCCCGCAAATAAAGCACTTGCATTGGTCCGACCCGGATGGTTTAAAAAGTAGAGGTCGGCGCCCCGACGACCGGGGGGGCGCGTCGGCCGGGCGCGGAGGCCGCGCCCTCTACTCTGTAGGGGGCGGGGGGAGTATGACCCGCCTGGCTCGCCCGGCAATTGCTGAGGGCGTTGTATAAACAGAACTCGTAATCGTCGGCTCAGGGAGCACGCAAGTTGAACATCATCTTTATGACGGGCATATGATTTCAATTTTTTCGGCCATTCTCCCCATTCTCCCCGCTCTCCCTGTTAGATTTCTACAGAGAGATCGGGGAGAACGGGGAGTTTTTTCCCCTCTTCATCCGCAAGAGGGCGCCGCCTTCGACGGGACACCCGGAGTTCCAGTGCCCCTCACCTCGGCTCGACGGAGTTTCGCTCTCCATCGGGAGGAATCACTCCGCCCCCCACCCTCGGAAAGGAATTGCCCGGCGGGATAGCCGGTGGCGTTTGCTGTTTGCGGAATTGCGGCTATAGTGCTGGGTTTGTGCGTCACCTCGGCCCGGTGCTTGAGTGAAGCAGAGTACGCCGGGCGCGATGGAAAAACAGCCGTAAAGCAAACGGGAACGAAAACACAATGTCAGTTCGAATCAGACTCAGAAGAGTGGGTAAGCGAAACGCCCCCGCCCACCGGATCGTGGTGGTCGATCAGCGCGCGCCGCGCGACGGAAAGTTCATCGAAAACCTCGGCACCTACAATCCGCGCGCCAAGTCCGAGAGCGTGGACCTGGAGCGGGTGAATTACTGGGTTTCCCACGGCGCTCAGCTCAGCGAAACCGTCGCCGCCATCGTCAAGCGCGCCAAGGCCGGAATGAGCTGGAGCGGCGTGCAGACGGCGCATCACCGCAAACCGGCCGAGGTCAAAGCGAAGGCGGGTGCGGAAAGCGAGGAGGCCGAAGCGGCGCCTGCGGCGGCCGAGGAAACGGCGCCGGAGAGCGAGTCCGCACCGGCCGCCGAGGAAGCAGCCGCCGAGCAGACAGGCGAAGACACCTCAAAAAGTGAATAGTCAACGGTTAGCCGTTTGCCGAATTTCTCAGCACGGTGAACCGGATACCAGGAAATAGCCATGATCGGAATTTTCAAGAAGTTGTTCGGCGGGGCCGACGAGGAAACGTCTCAGCCATCAAATGAAGGCGCGCCGGCGGCGGCCAAGAAGGCGGAAAAGCCGCAGAAACCGAAGGCGAGCGGCGAAGCCGACTACGAGGGCTTTGTCTCATACGTTGTGCGTCACTTGGTCAATAATCCGGATGCGGTTCGGCTCGAAGTCGCCGAGGGCAATGGCGACAGCACGATTCTGATTCACTGCGAGAAGAGTGACATCGCCAAGGTAATCGGCAAACGCGGGCGCACGATCTCTGCGCTTCGCTTGCTGGTGGGCGGCGCGGCCAGTCGCGACGGCAAGCATATCAAGGTCGACGTTGTCGACTAGCTTTTATGCGTTTGGATATCATCACTCTCTTCCCCGAGTTGGTCACCGGGCCGATGGCGGTGTCGATACTGGGGCGCGCTCAGGAGCGCGGGCTGGTCGAAATCAATGCAGTCAACCCGCGCGATTTCACCGCGGACCGCCATCGCACGGTGGACGACCGCCCGTACGGCGGCGGCGCGGGCATGGTGATGAAGCCGGAGCCGCTGTTTGCCGCGGTCGAAAGCGTGCGCACGGCGCAAAGCACCGTGGTTCTGATGACCCCGCAGGGGCAACGATTGGAGCAGCCGTGCGTCGAGCGTTTGGCGCTGCTTTCGCATCTTGTGGTGATCTGCGGTCATTATGAAGGAGTTGACGAGCGGGTGCGGCAAGCGCTGCCCGATCTGGAAATTTCGATAGGAGACTACGTTTTAACGAACGGAAATCTGGCGGCTTGGGTATTGGTCGACGCGGTCGTTCGGCTGATCCCGGGCGTGGTGGGCACGGCGGAATCGGTGCAGGCCGAGTCCTTCAGCACGCGCAACCGTCTGGATTTCCCTCAGTACACGCGCCCCCCCGAGTTCCGCGGCATGCGGGTTCCCGATATTTTGCTCGGGGGGGATCATGAAGCCATTGCAGCTTGGCGTCGGCAGCAGCAACTGTCACGGACGATCGCCCGGCGGCCGGACCTGATCGACAACGAGGACGGAGAACCATCATGAACAAAGTTCAAAAAATTCATCGCGAGAATATGCGCACCGACCTGCCGGACTTCGGTCCGGGGGACACTGTGCGCGTGCATGTGATCATCAGAGAGGGCGACAAGGAGCGCGTCCAGGTTTTCACCGGCACGGTTCTCGGGCGCAGTGGCCAGGGCATTGCCGAGACCATGACGGTGCGGCGTGTCGCGTTTGGACAAGGAGTGGAACGCGTCTTTCCCATCCATTCTCCGGCACTGGCGAAGATCGAGCTGATCCGCCGCGGTCGCATTCGTCGTGCCAAGTTGTACTATATTCGCGATCAGGTTGGCAAGGCGGCTCGCGTGACCGAACTCAAGACCGCGCAGTAGGCGCGTTCCGAGGCATTTCACTCGGGTTGAATCTTGACGAGTTTCACCGAAAGCGCAGAAGGTCGGTCTTCGAAAGCCTCCAGGGGGCTCGGAGATGCGGGTTCTGCGCTTCTTTCGTTTGAGGGCGAGGCGTGGGGGGCCGGATATGCGCGTGTTGCGGGTGTGGACGAGGTTGGGCGAGGTCCGCTGGCTGGGCCGGTGGTGGCTTGCGCGGTGGTTTTTGCGTCGTCGGAGCGCATTCCGGCGGGGCTGAACGATTCGAAGCGGCTGTCGGCGGCGCGCCGCGAGGCTTTGGCCGCAGAGCTGCGCGCATGGGCGGATGCAAGCATCGGCGTTGGGATCATCGAGCCGGCCGAGATTGACCGACTGAACATATTGCGCGCCACGCATCGGGCAATGAGGCTGGCGGTGGAGGAGTTGGCGCCGGCCGCGGATTTTCTGTTGGTGGATGGCCGTCCGGTCCCCGGTCTCCCGGTGCCGTCGCGGTCGATCATCAAGGGGGACAGTCGTTCGGCGAGCATCGCGGCGGCCAGCATCATTGCGAAGGTGACGCGCGACGGGATCATGACGCGCTTGGCCGAGGTTTATCCGTCCTATGGTTTTGACTCCCACAAGGGTTATGGTACACGTGCGCACCTAGCCGCGCTGGAAGCGGCGGGGCCGTGCCCGATTCATCGCATGTCGTTCGCGCCCGTGCGCGCCTGCACCCCCGGCGCTCTGCGCCAGGGAATATTGGACGTGTAGGAGCCCGCCCTCAGGTGAAACAGAATATTAAATGTCGAATTTTGAATTCTGAATATTGAATGAGTCCACTGCAAAAACCTCGATCATGCCCCGGATGGGGCATTTCACCGTAGCCCCGGACCTGTCTGCGTGCGGCACGCACAGACAGGCAACGGCCAGGGAAACGGGAAACCCAAAAAAGAGCGATGTAAGCGGGCCTCAATCTTCTTCGCGTGCAACACCTTGAGGTGACCTCACAGGGCACGTCAACGGCCTAAAGACCGTCGGTACCAGCTGGTATTGCCGGGGGCCACTTGGTACCACCGGCCTTTAGGCCGCGTGAATCCGAGACGCGGGCTGAAGCCCGCAGGTACTAGCTGGGGCACGATCCATAGAGTCCTGAAACCCGACACCACGAAATCTCATAGGAGGCCATCCTCCGGGCGACCCGGACAACTTCGGGGCAAGACTCTGCGGCAGGGCAAAGCTAAACAGGCATACCTGCCTGTTCTAAACGAGGCATTGGCTACAGGCAGAGATGCCTGTAGTACTGAAAATCTAATGCCTGAACGCTACAGGCAGAGATGCCTGTAGTACTGAAAATCTAATGCCTGAACGCTACAGGCAGGGATGCCTGTAGTACTGAAATCTGATGCCTGAACACTGAAACCATTCTCACTCTCAAGGAGCCGGCAGTGCCCATTCGAGAAAACATCCATCCCGGCGCGCGCCGCATTGTGGAAGCCTTGGTCAAGGAGGGGCACGAGGCCTACATTGTCGGCGGTGCCGTGCGCGACCTCCTGCTCGGACTGCATCCCAAGGATTACGACATTGCGACGTCCGCAACACCCGAGGAAGTGCGTGGGCTGTTCGGTCGGCGCGCGCGCATCATCGGGCGGCGCTTCCGGATTGTTCACGTTTACGACGGCAACGATTGCTTTGAGGTAAGCACCTTTCGTCGGGAACCCCGCGCCGACGAGCGCAAGGGACGGGAGACCGACGACGGCGTGATGCTGTGGCGGGACAATGCCTACGGGACTTTGGAGGAGGATGCGCGGCGGCGGGATTTCACGGTGAACTCGCTGTACTATGACGTGCATGCCGATCCGGAACACAGCGTTGTCGATCATGTGGGCGGGTTGGAGGATTTGCAGCAGGGCAGAGTGCGCGCCACCGTGGCCGCGCGGCGGCAGTTGGAGGAGGATCCCGTGCGCATCCTGCGCGCGCTCAAGCTGGTGGGGCAATACGAGTTTCAGCTGGCCGATGAGACGGACGAGGCGGTTCGCGAGCTGGGCGACCGCATCGCCTTGAGTTCGCGGGCGCGGCTGTTCGAGGAGATTCTCAAGATTCTGGGCAAACCGTATTCGCGGCGGACGTTCGAGGCGTTTTACAAGCACGGATTCCTCGATCACTTGTGGCCGAACTTCGCCCGGGTTTGGGAATCGCCGGACGGAGAATTCATGCGGGCGTTGCTGAGCGAGCGCGACCGACAGCTTGCCGCCCGCGACTACACGCACGCGAAAACACTGATGATCGCCACGCTTTGCCTGCCGTCGGCGGCCCGGGCGATGGGGAGCGATCCGAAGCGATTGTGGGAGCATGAAGTCGGCTTGGAGCCTGTGTGCCGCGATGCGGTGGTCGAGTTTATGAAGCCGTTTCCGGTTCCGCGCTTTCTGTCGGCGCGCGCGCGGGATGTTTTGTTGTTGCTTCCCCGCTTTGTCGAGGCGGATGCCCCGTCGCGCCGACTGCAGAGGCATCCGGAGTACAAATATGCGCGCGAGCTTTTTCTGCTGTGGGGTGCCTGCGTGGGGTTGTCCAGGCAGGAGTTGGACAAGTGGCCTGCGCCTCCGCCGGGTGAACCGCACCACCGAGGTCGGCGGCGAAGCTCGCGACGGTCGCGGGGCGGTCGCAGGCGGAAGGGGGGCGGAGGAGGCAAATCATGAGACGGCTGGGCACGATTGTTCTTGTGTTGGCGGCCCATGTGCTGGTGATCGCGGTCATGACGGGGGGCTGTCCGGATGGAAGTTGGCTGCCGACGAGCCCGGACCGCGTGCCCGATGGACAGGGCGGCGAGCGCTCCGAACAGGATTCTCACGCGGATTCCGCCGAGGATGCCGGTACGCCTGCGGACAATGACGCTGCACCGAAGGAAGGGGCGGAACCCGAGGGAGAACGGCTGACTTCGGATACGTTCGAGGCTTCCCCGCAAACGCTTCCCGATGAGCTGGCGACACGCGCGCAAACCGTCGCTCAGGCGGGCGTGGTTGTCGATTGGACGGCGCGAAAAGTGCTTTGGTCGAGCAACGAGCACAGGGTTCTGCCGATCGCTTCGCTGACCAAAATGATGACGGCGCTGCTGGTGGCCGAGCGGGTGCGTTCGGACCCGGGTTGGAGCTGGGACCGGGAGATTCCCGTGACGAAGGCGGCCTGGCGGATCGGCGGCAGCCAAGTGTGGCTTGATCCGCGCGAGGTGTTCACGGTGGACGAGTTGCTGAAGTCCACGCTGATCTTCAGCGCCAACGATGCGGCCTATCTGCTGGCCGAGGCGCTGGGGGATGGAGATTCGTCCGAGTTCGTTGCGCGAATGAACCGGAAAGCCCGGCAATTGGGGCTTTCCGAAACGCGGTTCGCGAACCCGCATGGTCTTCCCGAGTCCCAGGCGGGGAGCGACAATCGCGGAACCGCCCTGGAGATCGCGTATCTGGCCGCGCAACTGCTGGATGTTCCGCGCATCGTCAAGCATGCGTCCACCCGGCTGGATTGGCTGCGGCAGGATGCCGATCAGCCGCTGCAGTTGCTGAGCCGCAACCCGCTTGTGGTCGAGCGGGTGTCCGGTGTGAACGGCATGAAGACCGGATTCACGGCGCGCGCGGGCTTCTGCATCGCGGCAACCTGCACCCGGCAGCAGCGCAGCCTGGTCGTCGTTCTGCTGGGATGCGAGCGCAAGGAGGACCGCAACGAGTTGGTTCGCGATTTGCTGGAATGGGGATATTCTATTGGGTCGGAATAATCATTCCGGCAAGCCTGAAAAAATCGAAAGCGCAGAGACATTCGCAGGGATAGACGATTATGCCTTTTTCGTCCGATATGATCAAAGACACCATTGCCGAGCGGGAAGCCGAGCTTCGCGAACCCGGCACGCTGCTGTTCAGCCAGGCCCGCTATCAAATTCACCGCGTGCTGGGCGAGGGCGGCATGGGAATCACCTGCCTGGCCGACGAATACAGCCACAGGGACCTCAAGCGGCCCGTGGTGCTCAAATTCGTCAAGGACAGCCTGGATCCGCAGCGCATGGCCCAGTTCATCAACGAGGTGGAGCTGAGCATTTTGTTCAACCATCCGAACCTGGTTCCCATCTACCGGCTCGAGTCCGAGGTCGTGACCGTCGAACTCAGCGAAAAGAGCCGGAAGCGCACGCGCACCCATCCGGTCTACTACGCGGTTATGCAGTACATTGACGGCTGGAACGTGCGGCAGGTGATGGACCGCCTGCGCACCCTCGGCATGGCTCTGAATCACGACATGGGCATGTTCATTGTCGCCCGAGTGGCCCGCGGCCTGCACTACGTCCACGAGTTCCGGGACGCAAACAACGAGCACCTCGGACTGGTTCACCGCGATGTTTCGCCGGAAAACTTGCTGCTGGACCGGTTCGGGCGCGTCAAGCTGGCGGATTTCGGGATCGCGCGCCCGATGAAGCTGGCGCACGCGGACGCGTGGCTGATGGCCGGCAAATTGCTGTACTGCAGCCCGGAGCAGATTGACGGCACCGGCATCGACGCCCGCTCGGACATCTACAATCTGGGCTTGGTGATGTACTACATGTTCACCAATCAGGAACGCTTTGCCATGGAGCGCACCTCGGACCGGGCGCGCGAACGCATCCGGGCGAAGATGAAGAAGCCGGCGCTTGCCGATCTGCGTCACGTCCACCCCCATTTGGCGCACATGTGCGAGGCCTGCCTCAAGGAGGATCCGGATGAGCGCTATCAGAGCTGCGAGGACCTGGCGACCGACGTGGACATCTACTTCAAGGAAAGCGGCAAGGTTCTGACCAACGAGCAGCTCGAGGAAACGCTTCAGGACCTGTTCAGTTCCAAGCCGCGCTTTGTCTCCCGACGCTACATCCCCCTGACGGGAACCCCGCGCCTCGAACATCCGGACTTTCAGGAAAAGGACCAGGGGCAGGCCGAGGAACCCGGACCAGTGCAGCCCACCGTGCGCCTGGACGAAGCCGACCTGTAGCCGGAACCTGTCCAGAAAAGGTTAAACTTGGCTCCTGAGCTAAAAACGCCGGTGCCAAGCCCCCGTCATTGACCAGATTAGCGGTTCGCTAAAAATTCGCCTTATAGCTTATATCTGATAACTGATTACTGGTGTGTGTGACATCCCGTGCTTGGTGCGATGGAGGGCGTGATCCCGCCCCCCGATGGAGAGGGCGAGACTCCGTCGAGCCGGGGTGGTCGCCACTGGAACCCCGGGTTTCGTCCGAAGGCGAAGAGGGTCCCTGGTGCAGGCAACCTGCCCTGCCATTCGGCAAGCGGCGGGGCTCGACGGAGTCTCGCCCTCTCAGCGCGTACGCGTCCCGCGCGTGATAAACATTCCCACACAA
This sequence comes from uncultured Victivallales bacterium, assembly GCA_964604795.1. GTDB lineage: Bacteria > Verrucomicrobiota > Lentisphaeria > Oligosphaerales > CAZSBQ01 > CAZSBQ01. The sequence continues at coordinate 7,955 of CAZSBQ010000176.1, forward strand.
TCTGTTGCAGAAAGCATTTTCCATTTAGAGAGAAAGTTCCCCGATGGTAAATTGGTCCTTGCCAGCTGGTCGTTTCGGCAATATGTTGGGGATATTTGCGAGGTCCGCAATCGAGAGAAGCAAGGACAAAATTTCCAACAAGCAGGATGCACTGGACGCTCATTCTTCGCGCCGCTGATGGGCACGTTCGCAACAACAATCAAGACAGGATGATTGAAAATGCCAGAGATATGTCGATTCCTTGGCATCGTGATTACGATGTACTTCGATGAGCACAATCCGCCGCATTTCCATGTGAGGTACAATGAGCACCGGGCCTCCATGGAAATCGAGAGCCTGAATGTGATGGCGGGGAAGCTGCCGGCAAGAGTCCGTGGGCTTGTTGAGGAATGGGCAGAATTTCACAGGGATGAGCTATTGGAGATGTGGGAGTCTCAGGACTTCCATAAACTGGAACCACTTGTTTAGAGTAGGAATGCCATTATGCAGTGTGTTTACCTGAAAGACGCAAAGTACCTTGGGGGTTTCCGGGTCTTTCTTCGATTCAACGACGGCAAGACGGGTGAAGTTGACCTTAAGGAAACCGTCTACAAGCATGCC
>CAZSBQ010000177.1:0-8541 GCA_964604795.1 uncultured Victivallales bacterium
TTCGAACCTGCGACCTGCGGTTTTGGAGACCGCTGCTCTGCCAGCTGAGCTACTCACCTGTCGAGGATTGACCTGCCGCAGGCACTAATACGGGTCACCTAGCCCGTCCTACGCCGCTGGCGGATGGTCAGCGAACTTCCCTGTGCAGGGTGTGTTTGCGGTCGAACGGGCAGAACTTGTTCTTTTCCAAGCGGCTCGGTGTGTTGCGCCGATTCTTGTCGGTGGTGTAATTGCGCCGTTTGCATTCAGTACAGGCCAATGCGATAAAATCACGCGGCATGGTTCCATCCTCTTCCGTTGAGTTTCTCCGAAGAACAGCCGGACCGGCGCCCCTGATCGGTTCCCCGCCTACGGGGAGAAGGGGCGCGCTCCGGGCTCATAGTCGGAAAGATCCAGGTTTCGTGCCTATTCGATGACTTCGGTGACCTGACCGGCACCCACCGTTCGGCCGCCCTCGCGGATGGCGAAGCGGAGGTTCTGCTCCATGGCGATCGGCTGGATCAGCTCGACGGTGACCGTGGCGTTGTCGCCGGGCATGATCATCTCGGTGCCTTCCGGCAGCTGGATCACGCCGGTCACGTCCGTGGTGCGGAAGTAGAACTGGGGGCGATAGCCGTTGAAGAAGGGCGTGTGGCGCCCGCCTTCTTCCTTGCTCAGAGCGTACATTTCCGCCTTGAACTTGGTGTGCGGAGTGATCGTGCCCGGAACGGCCAGCACCTGACCGCGTTCGACATCTTCCTTCTTGACGCCGCGCAGCAGACACCCCACGTTGTCGCCCGCATGACCTTCGTTGAGAATCTTGCGGAACATCTCCACGCCGGTAACCGTGGTCTTTTGCGTGTCGGTGATGCCGACGATCTCGACGGTGTCGCCGGTCTTGACGATGCCGCGCTCGACACGTCCGGTCACGACCGTGCCGCGTCCCTCGATGGAGAACACGTCCTCAATGGGCATGAGGAACGGCTGGTCCAGCGGACGGGCCGGTTCGGGAATGTGCTCGTCGACCGCCTTCATCAGCTCGATGATGGACTGACACTCTTCAGCCTCGGGGTCCAGGGATTCGAGCGCCTTCAGCGCCGAGCCCATGATCACGGGGATGTTGTCGCCGTCGAAGTCGTACTGCGTGAGCAGCTCGCGCACTTCCATTTCAACCAGCTCGAGCAGTTCCTCGTCGTCCACCTGGTCAACCTTGTTGATGTAGACGACCATGGCCGGCACGCCGACCTGGCGGGCGAGCAGGATGTGCTCGCGTGTCTGGGCCATCGGTCCGTCGGTGGCGGCAATCACCAGGACCGCCCCGTCCATTTGGGCCGCGCCGGTGATCATGTTCTTGACGTAGTCCGCGTGGCCGGGACAGTCAACGTGGGCATAGTGCCGTGTTTCCGTCTGGTATTCCACGTGGGCGGTGTTGATTGTGATGCCGCGCTCCTTTTCCTCGGGCGCGTTGTCGATTTCGTCGTACGTCTTGATGTCGCCGCCGTAGAGCTTGCTCATCAGGAATGTGATGGCGGCTGTCAGCGTTGTCTTACCGTGGTCCACGTGGCCGATGGTGCCGATGTTGACGTGAGTTTTTGATCGATCAAATGTCTCTTTTGCCATGGTTTGTCCTCCAGGATTCCTGCCGTTTTCGGCTTTTGACGCCCTGTTGTGTTGGGGTTATGAAAGCGACGCCCTGTGTCAAGACCCGCCTGCACGATGGAGCCCGCGACCGGACTTGAACCGGTGACCTCATCCTTACCAAGGATGCGCTCTACCAACTGAGCTACGTGGGCGTTTGGCACCTCTGCTGTAGGCGCAAAGTCGGTACTATAGCGCTGCAAAGCAAAGGGTCAATGATTGTTTCCCAGCATTGCGCAACTTTTTCCGTTCAGACAGAGAAGAACGCGTTTGCCGGCTGTACATACTACGCGTTTTTGCTGCTTTCCTCCGCCTCGGCTTCTGTTGTGGTCTCCACGGACGAGTCGGCGGCCTCTGCGGAGGAAGCCTCCTCCGAAGCGGATTCGCTGCTGTCTTCGTCGGCCGTCTGTTGGGGTTGTTCCGTTGTGTCCTGCTCTTCGGCGGCCGTTGTCGAATCCGTGCTGTCGGCTGCGGTCTCGGTCGGCTCGGCATTCCCGGCTTCCGCCTCTTCGGCCGCCGCGGTCAAGTCGGCGAACGCGCTCGTGAACGCGTCTCCGACATCGACGATGGATTCTCCCGGACGCAGGGTTCTTTCCGGAGCGGCGCCTGCGCCGCTCTCGGCCGTCCCCACCTCGTCCTTCGATGCCAAGCTCAGACCGAGGCGGTGTTCCGCGGAATCGATCCGCACCACACGCGCGTTCACGGTCTGGCCCACTTGGACCACCTCGTTGACGTCCTCGACGCGCTCATCGCTGAGCTGCGAGATGTGGATTAGTCCCTCGATGCCCTGTTGCAGCTCGACAAACGCGCCGAAGGAGGTGATCTTGGTGACGGTGGCTTCCACCACGTCGCCGACACTGACGTGCGATTCGATGTTGCTCCAGGGATCCTCGGTGAGCTGTTTCATGCCCAGTGAGATGCGTTGCTGTTCCGGATCGATGTCGAGAATGACCGCCTCGACTTCATCGCCCTTTTTGAGCATTTCGCTGGGATGGTTGATCTTGCGGGTCCAGGACATGTCCGAGACGTGGATCATGCCGTCGATGTCGTCGCGGATTTGGACGAACGCCCCGTAGGATGTCATGTTGCGCACCTTGCCGCGGATTTTGCTGCCGCAGGGAAATTCCTCGGCGATCATCTCCCACGGGTTCTCCATGGTCTGACGAAGTCCCAGGGAAATCTTGCGCGCGTCCTTTTTGACATCCAGCACGACCGCCTCGACTTCGTCGCCGACGCTCAGCATGTCGCTGGCCCGGCTGATCTTCTTGGTCCAGGACATCTCCGAGACGTGGATCAGGCCTTCCACGCCTTGCTCCAGCTCCACAAACGCTCCGTAGGGCATGATGTTGACCACGCGCCCCTGGATGCGGGTGCCCTCGGGATATTTGACGTCGACGGTGTCCCAGGGGTTGCCTTCCTTCTGCTTCAGGCCCAGGGAGACGCGCTGGCGCTCGTGATCGACATCCAGCACCATCACCTCGATTTCCTCGCCGACTTTGACGACTTCGCTGGGGTGGTTGACTCGTCCCCAGGACATGTCGGTGATGTGCAGCAGCCCATCCAAGCCGTCCAGGTCGATGAAGGCGCCGAATTCGGTGATGTTCTTCACCGTGCCCATGCGCAGTTGTCCCGGCTCGAGGTCCTTGAGCAACTCCTTGCGTTTCTCGGTTCGCTCTTCCTCGAGAAGCTCGCGGCGCGAGACCACGACGTTGCGGCGCTCGGGATTGATTTTGAGGATTTTGAAGTCGTACTCGTTGCCGACGTACTCATCCAGATTGCGCGCGGCGCCGATGTCCACCTGCGAGCCGGGCAGAAACGCCTCGATGCCCAGATCGACGATGAATCCGCCCTTGACGCGGTGCTTGACCAAGCCCTTGACGACGCTGCCTTCCTCGCATTCGGTGACCAGCCTGTCCCAGGCCTTCTTCAGCTCCGCCTTGCGGACGCTGACCACCGGCATGTTGTCCTCGTTTTCGACCTCCTCCAGCAGGACGTCGATCTCGTCGCCCACCTGCAGGCTGTCCCAGTCGGAAAATTCATCGCGCGGCACGGCGCCTTCCGCCTTGTAGCCGATGTCGATCAGTGCGACATTGTCTCGTTTCTCGGCGACCCGTCCTGTCAGGATTGCGTTCTCGGCAAAGCTCGATGTCTCCCCTTCGGTGAGCAGAGAGTCCATCCCCGGCACGTCGGTGAGATCTAGGAACTGATCAATGTCGGAGGTGTCTGTTGTGTTGTTTTCGGCCATGTTTGATTTGTGGTTGGTTGAATTTCACGACTGTGGACTTACCGTCCGCACCATTCGGCACGCGGATTTTGGTCCGGCTTGAATAGAGGGGCGTACCATGAATGGCCTTCGTTGAAATGCAAGTCGACAAACTTACATCGCAGGACTGGGCAGCGTTTTGAACTCAACAGCTACGCACACTCCAGTTCGGACAGGGTCTGAATAAAAAAGGGGACACGGCTCATGACGGCAACTACTCGTCGGCGCACTCGTTCGTTCAGACTCGGCACCGTACCCATCGGCGGCCAGGCGCCCGTATCCATCCAATCGATGACCAATGTCCCCGCCACGTATGCGGAGGCGCTGACGGCGCAGATTCGCGAGTTGGCATCCGCAGGCTGTGAAATTGTGCGTGTGGCCGTGCCCTCTGCCGACGCGTTTCCGGCCTTCGAGGCGGTTCTCGCGGACAGCCCCTTGCCGGTGATCGCGGATATCCATTTCGACTGGCGGCTGGCAGTGGGCGCGGTCGAGCGGGGGGCTCACGGCATCCGTATCAATCCAGGCAATATCGGCACCGAGGCGAACTTGGTGCGTGTGGCTCATGCCTGCCGGGCGGCGGGGGGTACCCCCATTCGCGTCGGTGTCAACGCCGGCAGCCTGGCCCCCCCCATTAAAGAGAAATACAACGGCGCATCGCCGGAGGCCCTGTCGGAAAGCGCTCAGCGGGCGTGCCGCATTTTGGAGAACGCGGGGTGCTCGGCCATAAAAGTCAGCCTCAAGGCTTCCGATGTCGGCAGCACTGTGGCGGCCTGCAGGCTTTTCGCCGCGCGCACCGACTATCCACTTCATCTCGGTGTGACCGAAGCAGGCACCCGCTCGATCTGCACCGTCAAGTCGGCCATGGGAATCGGCGCGTTGCTGCTCGACGGTATCGGGGATACCATCCGGGTGAGCCTGACCGGCGATCCCGTTGAGGAAATTCGTCTGGCGCGCCGAATTCTGCAGGCGGCCGGTTGCCGCCGATTCGAGCCTGAGGTGGTTGCCTGTCCCACCTGCGGGCGCACCGCCATCGATCTGATTTCGGCGGTGCAGGCGGTGGAGTCCGCCTTGGATGGCTGGTCAATATCCGGGCAGGTCCCCAATGTCCGCAAAATCGCGGTGATGGGCTGCGTGGTCAACGGGCCAGGCGAAGCGGCCGACGCGGACATCGGTTTGGCCGGCGGCGCGGGAAAAGCCGCGCTGTTCCGCGATGGTGCGGTGTTCGCAACCATCCCGGAAGAAGGTATGGTTGCGGAATTGCTTCGGCACCTGGAAAGCCGACTGGTTCCCGTGGCCGAGTACGCGCCGTTTCCAGTAAAGGACACAACATCATGAATGAATCCCTGCAGCGTATCATCCGGAACGCCGGCACGGACGTTCTCGATTGGCGGCAAAAGCTGACGGCCAGTCACGTGAACTACAAGAGCGAGGCCGACTTGGTTACCGAGGCGGACCGGGCGATCGAACAGCGTCTGCGCCGGGACCTGGCCGAACTTTTTCCCGATTTCGGCTTTGTCGGCGAAGAGAGCGGAACCCACGGCAACCCGGACAAGTATTTCTTGGTCGATCCCATCGACGGCACCACAAGCTTTGTGCACGGCATACCCTACTATTCCGTGTCCGTGGCGGTCAAGCAAAACGGTGAAACCACCCACGGCTTCGTGTTCGCTCCCGCCCTGGACCAGTTTTTTCATGCGCAGAAGGGCGGCGGAGCGTTTTGCAACGGCCAGCACCTGCATGTGTCCTCGACCGACACGCTGATCCACGCCCTGGCCGCCACCGGATTCGCCTGCGTGCGCCAACGGATCAAACCCGACAACCTGCCGCTGTTCAACGACGTCATTCATCGGGTGCGGGGCATTCGCCGTCTCGGCTCGGCCGCGCTCGACCTCTGCCTGGTCGCCCAGGGAGTGCTGGATCTGTATTGGGAGATGAACATCCAGCCCTGGGATGTGGCGGCAGGCACCCTCATCGTGCGCGAGGCAGGCGGCACGGTCACCGATTTCGCAGGCGAGGACGGAACCGAAACCAACCATCAAATCCTGGCATCCAACAGCAGGCTGCACGAGACCTTCCTGGACCGTATCCGCGCCATCTATCCGCAAAACTGAAGCTATGACACCAAGGAATCGCCAAGCCCTGCCTTCCGCCAACTTCCAACCGGGTCCCTGTCCGTCCTACGCTTCGTATTGGCACCTTGTCGAATGAGTGCTACGGTAGGACTGTAGTTCGACCCTGTCCGGAAAGGGGTCGCAGCGCTTTTGGTAGGTGCGTCGAGCTCGTCAGAGTCGACGCACCCGGTTTGTCCGTCAACGGTATGTTGTGTTTTCAACGTCAACTTGCACGAACGCGTAGGTCGGTTCGTGCCGAATCGGCGAGGTGCGCCGACTTTTCAAGCTCGGCGCACCTACTTCGCCAGAAGCCAAACCTTGAAGGAGTGCGCCATGGTCCTTGCAGCGTCACGCATCTTACGCGGATCGTTCTGTGGGGTGGCGTTCGTGGTCTTCTGCGCCCTGATGAGCGTGTGTCCGGCACCGGCTCGTTCGGCGGAGCGCAATTTGCTGCGCAATGCCGACTTCAGCGAAGGACGCGACGACGGTCGGCCGGCGGACTGGCTGGTTCACGATCAAACGCACGAGGCCGTTTTCGAGCTGGCCGAGGATCCCGAGACGGGGCGGGGAAACACGTTCTCCGTGACCGTCAACCAGCGTTCGGAACGCCCATGGGACGTGCAGCTTCGGCAAACGCTCGACCAACCGCTGGCGAAGGGAACCAACCTCCAGGTGAGTTTCGAGTACCGGATGTCCGCCGACTACTGGTTCACCTGTTATGTGCAGCAGGAGGGCGGGGCTTGGCAGAAATACATTGAACTGCGCATCGACAAACCTGCGGAGGAATGGTCGACATGCCGGTTCACCTACCGGCTTCCCAAGGATATCAACGCCGCTGAAAGCTCGCTCTGTTTTCATCTGGCGGCCGTGCAGGGGCGGGTTGTCTTCCGCAACATGAGCGTGCGGGTCCTGCCCGAAGGCTTGGACGCGGATGCGGTCAGCGAATCCGACGCCCTGGTTATCGGGGGCGATGCAGTGGACCGACAATGGCGGCAGGAAGCTCGGCAACGGCTGCGGGAGCACCGGCGCGGAGTGCTGACGGTGCGCGTGCGGCGCGGCGATGAGCCTGTCCCGGACGCCGGGGTGGCGGTCGACCAAGTCGGTCCCCTCCTGCCGATCGGGGCGGTGGTCCCCCTTGATATCCTGGCGCCGGCCCTTGAGGTCGCCTCGTTGCGCCGGCCGGATGTGGATCCGGAACTGGTGGAGGCGTGCCGGCAGTATGTTTTGGACTCCGGTCTGTTCACGCGGATCATTTTCCCCGATGCTCTGCGCTGGTCCGTGTTTGAGCAACTGGATGCCGAGGAGTTGAAGACGCGGGTTGCAAAACTGGCCGAGGAGGGGCTCGCCGTGCATGGCCGGGCCTTGTATACCCCCGCCTTTCGATTTGCCCCGCGCCATTCGCGGCAGTTGGACACGGAAAATTTACGTGCTGCAGTCCTGGATCACATTCGCGCTCAGGCCTCGGCATTTGAACCGATCATTCCCGAGTGGACTGTGATCGACTCGCCCCTGACGTATCATGAGATGTACGACGTCACGGGGGAGGGGTTGCTCAAGGAGGTGTTTGAGGCGGCACGGGAAGCGGCGCCGGCCGCCCGTCTGTTCCTGGGCGAGGACAAGGCGCTGACTTCGCCCGCCGAGGAGCGCCTCAACGACTTTATCGGCCTTGTTCGCTGGCTTCTGGACTCCGGCACGCCGTTGGACGGGTTGGCGGTTCGGATGCCGACGGGGCGTCCGTACCTGGCGCCGAAGGCTTTGGAGAGCCGCTTGGCGCGCATCATGGAGTTCACCGACCTGCCGATTGTCATCACGGGGTTGGATGTGGACGCGCCCACGGCGGAAACGCAGGCCACACGAATGGCGGACATGCTGCTGCTGTTCGCCTCGCATTCGCAGGTGTCGGCGGTGTACTTTTCCGAGCTGTGGGCGCCGTATGCGGTCCGGCCCCGGAATGCCTTGTTCGACGACAACTTCGAGGCGCGTCCGGCGTTGGAGGCTCTGACCCGGCTGCTGTCCGAGGAATGGTCCACGCACGCGCAGGCACAAACGGATGCCGAGGGCATCGTCCGCGTCGAGGGATTCACCGCCCCCTACACGGTTACGGTCCGGCACAACGGAGAGACTGTCCGGCGCGCCTGCGCGCTGGAGAAATCCGGAGCGGAGATTACAGTTCAGCTTCCCGGCGAATAGCGGATGTGGAACGGTGGTCATGATTCGGGCCGAATGGACGAACAACCCATTGCCGTTTGCCACACTCATTTGCGCCATATTTGCTTGCGTGCAACTCTCAACAGGCCGGACGGCTATGCCTGAGATCGCGGAACCCATTTTACAGGAACATGTCGATTTGAATATTGCCGACCATCTCGCCGCCAGCGCCGAGCGGTTCCCCCATCGTGCCGCCATTGCTTACGCCACCGGCCGGCAACGGGCGGGGCGGGATACCTACACGCAGCTGACCTTCAGCGGCCTGAATCAACTGTGCGACGCCTATGCCGCATTCCTCCGCGACCGCGGATTTCGTCCCGGCATGCGCGCGCTGCTGATGGT
>CAZSBQ010000178.1:0-8481 GCA_964604795.1 uncultured Victivallales bacterium
GCGCCGCGGTGCCGAACGCACCCAAGTTGTGGTCCTTCATGATCGCCAGCGTCCGTTCGCGCGTGAAGCCGCCCCAGAATCCGTCCGCCCAGTCAGCCACGCCATCCAAATGAAGCCCGCGCGTGGCGACAACTCCGAACAACACCAGCACAAAGGCGCGCAGACCGGGATCGGTCCAACCAGGCGAAGTTCGCAACACCCAGTCCAAAGCGAAAGCCAAACCGCCCAGCAAAGCGCCGACCACCGGAAACCACGGCAAGGCGTCGACGGTCTCCTCCGTGTCCGTGCCCGGCACCGGCAAGGCGGTAAGCGTGCGCAGGGCCGTGACCAAACTCGATGTCCAACGTTTCAATGGATTTCGCATTTTGCCTCGGTGTATTGAGAATTGTGTGGGTTACTCGCTCTTCAGCGTCATGGGGATGCCGCAAATGCACACAGTGACGGTATGCGCGCGGTCGGCAATGGCGCGGTTGACCGCGCCGGCGCGGTCGCGAAACTGTCTTGCGAGTTTGTTCATCGGAACAATGCCGGTGCCGACCTCGTTGGTAACCAGGATCAGCGGACACGGCGGTGCCTCGAGCACTTCGAAAAACTCGATGATTTCAGACGCGTGTTCGGGATCCTGCTCATGATAATGAAACAGATTGCTGAGCCAGACCGTCACGCAATCCAGGATCACGCCGTCGGTACCCGCCGGCAGATTGCGGAGTGCGCGAGCGGGATGCCGAGGCTCCTCCAGGGTGGTGAAGCGTTCGCCGCGTTCGACCTGATGCTTGGCGACGCGGTCGCGCATTTCCTCGTCCTTCGCCTCGGCCGTGGCGAGAAAAACTGGATGTTTGAAATCGGCGGCAAGCGTCAGCGCGTGCGTGCTTTTACCGCTCCGGCAACCGCCGGTAATCAACGTGATGCGGGGCTTGGTCATGGTCAACCTCTCCGATGAGACTTCCCCTGGTACCAACGGCCTTTAGGCCGCCTGGGGAAGTATCTTTGCGTGGGTGTCCGGACGCGTGTGCACACGGGCTGAAGCCCGTGGGTACTTTCGCGTTCGGTGGTGCGACTCCTGTGAGACTTAATTAGGTGTCAGTGTTCAGTTTTTTGCAGTACTACAGGCATCCCTGCCTGTAGCCAGAAAACCAGTACTACAGGCATCCCTGCCTGTAGCGCATCCTGAACCAGTATAGGGCGTATAGGGCGCGGCCCCCGCGCCCAGTCGAAACAGCTTCCTCTCCGCGAAAACCGCGTATTTAAACACCTCCGCTGTTCTTGCCGTTTTCGCGCGTCAGGCGCTGCAGAGACGGCTCAAGAGTTTCGCGTCCGAACAGCTCGAGGGTGACCACGCAGTCCGGACCGGGTGCGGATGCCGCAGCCAGAATACCACTCAGAAGCTCACCGTCCAAATCCGCGATGTCCAGATGATCGGCACCGTCGCGCACACCGTGCAGATGAACCACGCAACAGCGGTTGCGGTGTTCGCGAATGCAGGCGACCGGATTTCGTCCCAGCAGCAGCAGGTGCCCAATATCGACGCATACTCCCAAATCCAGGTCGTGAATTACCGGCGTAATGCATTCGAAGGGATACTGCAGCGTTTCCACAGCCAGTTTGCGGGACGGCACACCACAGGCGACCAGCCCCGCGGCGGACTCGCGCAAGCGGTCGCGCCAAACGTCCAAATCCGCAGCCGGCAGCGGCGCGCGGACTTCGCCGTCGAAATGTACCAGGTACGCATGGGGATCAAGAGGGCGAACCAAGTCGAAAATGCGTTCGCACTTCCCCACCGAAGCCGCGCGGACCGCCGGGTCGGAATCCCCGAAGCGACAGTCCAGCGGCAGATGGACCGTGTAGCTCAGGTCGTGCTCCGCTTTGAGTTCGGCAATCGTCTCGATCACCGCCGGATCGGGCAAGTTCGAAAACTCGTCGGACTCGAACAGGACCAGCTCAATGTCGTCGAGCATCGGCGCCAGAAAGCGGACATTGGGCTCGATGTCGGCAGGGATAATGTACGAGGAGGTCCCCAGACGAAAGGGAAAGCTCCCCTTCAACACAGGCAATGTCGATTCGGCAACGGGCATGAGAAGACTCCTATGGGCTTGCGGGTGTGTGCGTGTGCGTGTGTGTGTGCGTGTGGGTGTAGGGGTACCGATGTGTCCGTGTCTGTCTGTGTCTGTCCGTATGCCTTCCCGCATGTGTCTGTGGGCGGATATGTGTGCGTGGGGACAAGCCTAGCGCCCTAGGTGTCGGGCTGCGTCCGAGTTCAGACTCCTACGTTGGTTTCAGTGTTCAGTGTTCAGGTGTCAGGAATTTCGGTAGCAGCCGGATGCTGCCGATAGCTGCCGGCAGCTGCCGAAATTCTTCTCCGACAAGCATCATCCAGGAATTCCAGTTCACCCAACAGCAGCACCTCTGATCACACATTTCGCGTCAACAGCAGCCACAGAAAAAACGGACCGCCAAGCAAAGCGGTGAGCACGCCGACGGGAATTTCCGCGGGCGGAATGGCCACCCGCGCCACCGTGTCGCACAGCACGAGGAAGCCGCCGCCGGTCATGATCGTGGCCGGTGCCAGGAAGCGGTGGTCCTGGCCGATCATCAGCCGGCAGGCGTGCGGCACCATCATGCCGACAAATCCGATGGGACCGCAAACCGCCACCACGCCGCCAACCATCAGCGAAACCGTGACAAACACCAACTTCTTCAGCCGAGTCACGTTGGCGCCGCGGCTGGCCGCCAGTTCCTCCCCCGTACTGAGCAAATTCAGCTCGTGGGTCAGATAAAGAAGCACCAATGATCCCGCCAACACGAAAAGCCCGACCGAGCGCAGCGGCTGATATCCCACCACGTCCAGCGATCCCATCAGCATGCGCACGATGCGAAACGAATCCTGCTGCCCCGACAAATATTGAACAAACAGAATCAGGCTGGAAAAGGAAAAACTCACCGCCACGCCCGCCAGCAGCAGCGTAGCCGAGGAAAAACCGTGCCGAAGCTGCGTCAAACCGTACACCAGCGACAGCGCGAAAAGCGCACCCAGAAACGCCGCCATACTCGTACCCGCAATGCCGAGCAACCCCACCGTCAAGCCGAGACGAATGTAAATCGCCACACCCAGGGACGCACCACTGGATACCCCCAACGTAAACGGCGTGGCCAACGGATTCCGAAACAGCGCCTGAAACGCCATGCCGCTCAGCGCCAACCCCGCACCCGCCGCAAAACCGGTCAGCACACGCGGAACCCGCAAGTCCCAGAATATCCGGGACTCCCCTCCGCCGAACCCAAACGCCTCCGTCAGTGAGATCACCTCCTGTCCGGCAAAGGGCGCAAGCAAAACCACCACCAGGGCGAAACCAATCAGCGCAATCAGTCTGGCCAGGCGCAATCCGGGTTGGTGAACTCGGGCTTTCATTCATCGGTCTCCGGCAAGGCCAGAGGAATATCCGATTCGGGATCGGCTACAAACCGAAACGGGGTTTGAAAGATTTCTTCAAGCGTATCCGCATTCAAAAAGTCGCGGCTTTCGCCCAGGAACGCGCATTCGCCGTTCTGCAGTGCCAAAATTCGATGGCTGTGCCGAACGGCGGCATTGACGTCGTGATTCACGGTGATCACGGTTTTACCGGAGTCGCGGTTGATGCGTCCGACCGTGCGCAGGATGTCGATTTGGTGGCGATAGTCCAGGAAGGCGGTGGGCTCGTCGAGCAACAGGATGTCGGCCTCCTGTGCCAGTGCGGCGGCGATGTAGACATTCTGGCGCTCTCCGCCGCTCAGAGTGTGGACCAAACGGTGGCGGAAGGGTTCGGTGCCGGTGAGCGCCAGTGCCTCGTCGACGGCCTCGCGGTCCCGCGCACCATAGGTCGAGAAGGGTGAAAGGTGCGGATAGCGCCCCATAAGCACGAATTCGTACACCGAAAACGGCATTTCGCTCCACTGCGCCTGCGGCACATAGCTGATCATGCGAGCCAGGCGACGCGCGGGTATGTCCGGAAGCGATTCGCCGCCCAACCGAATGTCCCCCCGCCAGTGACGATGTATCCCCGCCAAGCATTTCAGCAGCGTGGATTTGCCCGCCCCGTTAGGACCGACAATGGACAGCGCCTCACCGGGCGCCAACGACAATGTCAGCCCGCGCAGAATCTCAGCCCCCTCCAGGGCGATGCGCACATCCGAGATGTCAAGCAACGGTGCTTTCATGATTACACTTTGATTTAACGTAGTACCGGGCGCGGCCCCCGCGCCCGTTCTCCCGCGGGCCGCCGGGGCGCCGGCCTCTACAAAGTACCGGGCGCGGCCTCCGCGCCCGGCCCTCCCGCGGGCCGTCGGGGCGCCGGCCTCTACTGCGTCCCGCTGTCGTCGCTCTTTATCGCCTCGGCGATGTCCTCCATCAGCAGGATGAACCGCGGACCGGGAATCACCGCGTAGTCCTCGGAAATGACATGGACGCGGTCATTTTTTACCGCCGGCAGGTCCAACTCGTCCCATTGAGCGACGACCTGCGCGGACGTCACAGGCTTGCGGTCCAAATCGCTGACCATCTCAAGGATCACGTCCGGGCGCATTCTGAGCAATCCCTCGCGACCGACCGTCGGATACTGAATCGGCGGCCCCTCGTAGGCGTTCTGTCCGCCGAGCCGGGTCACAAGTTCATGGTAGAGCGTGTTTTGCCCGGCGATGGACACATCCTTGATGCCTGCGGACCCCATCTCCCGTCCGATGCACACCAACACCCGCGGTGCGTCCTCGACCTTCACCCTCGCTCCGGCACTCAATTCGGCCATGCGCTCGCGCAGGTCAGCACTCAAGTGCTTCGCCCGTTCCGCAACACCGCAGCGCCGCCCTACCCGCTCGATGGTTTCCAGAATCTTCTCCGTACTCTCGTTCTCCACCGTAAGAAACGGCAGACCCAGACGGCGGCAGGCCGTCGCCGCGGACTCGTGCACCGCCATCATCACAACCAGGTCCGGCTCGAGACTCATGATCAACTCGAAATTCGCATCGTAATACCCGCCGACCGTCTCCTTTTCCAGCGCCGCCGCCGGGTAGTCGCAGAACTTCGTCACCCCAACCACCCGGTCGCCAAGCCCCAGAGCAAACAGCGTCTCGGTGATCGAGGGTGCCAGCGAAACAATCCGCTGCGGCACCCCCTGCCCCAGCACCGTTCGCTCATCGGCCGGCTCCCCTCCCCCGTCCTCCCCGCACCCGCTCAGCACAAGCACAACCGCACACAGCACAACCCACCCCGCCCCGCACCCGCGCATCCAATCTAGGTTGTGCAATCGCTTGAGCATGTTTCTGCCGAAAATCGGTCTTTGCTAGAGGGTCTCCAGAAAGGGTGTGGGCATAGTTTTGAGTTCAAACGCCCCCGCCGACCTTGCGTCGGTGGAGCGCAGATTTTCTGCTTGCCGGACGCGACAAGCCCACTTTTCTCCCTCCCCGGCGGACACCGCCAAGGAGGGAATAAAGTGGATTCTTCCGCAACACACTGGAGATCAATCTCTTGCTCCACCGACGCAAGGTCGGCGGGGGCAGGAAATCCTTTCTGGACACCCTCTTGCTAAAGTCGTTAAAACAACACCTTGATGCCCGCTTTAAACGTGCGGCCCGGTGCGGGATAATACGCGTCCCAGTTATACGCGAAGTTGGTATACTCTTCATCAAATAGGTTGTCGATGCCGCCAAAAAGTTCCCAGGTAGTCTTTTCCGTGGAAGGTCGATAGGCAAATCCGAGATCGATCACGACGTAGGAATCGAGCCTGTCAAGCGCGTTGGCATTGTCTCCGCCCAAAGACATCTTCGAGGTGTATGTTCCGTCGAGAGACACGCTCAAGCCGTCCATCGGACGCACAGTCGCTCCGGCTGCGAGTTTGTGCTCGGGAACCAGCGGGATGTCGTTGCCCTTGCTTGCCCCGGCATCGAACTCCGCATCCAGATAGGTGTAGTTGCCGTACAGCGAAACGCGATCAACCGGCGTTGCCTGCATCGAAAGTTCAATTCCTTGATGGATGGTTTCATTGAGATTCACATTGCTCGGCCAAACATAGGCAATCTCATCCTCCATCTCCATTCGGAACAACGTGGCGGCGGCCCTCACGGTTTTGTTGAATGTGTGCTCAACGCCAATTTCGTACGTGTCGCCGGTTTCCGGCGCCAAGTCCTGGTTGAGCGCAGGCGCTCCGAAGCCTTGATAGGAAATCTGCTCGTCGGTAAACGGCAAGCGATAAACCTTCTCGTATTTGGCAAAAACCTTCGTTTTTTCGGAAGGCAGCCACGTAAGCCCCAAATGATAGGCCTGCTCTCTGTGAGTATCATCATCGTCGTTTACCGTGTTGCCGGCCCCATCCGTCTCCTCCACGTCGAATTTGCTTCTGGCGGCGCGGGCGCCGGCGGAAAGCAGCAGGCTCTCGTTCAAGTGCAGTGTATCATTGACGTACAGCGCCAAGCTGTCCTTGTCGACATCAGCGTCACCCAAAAGATTGTTGCGGGCAACGCCGGCATAACGGTCGAGTTCAATGGTGTCGTACACCCAGTCCACCCCGAGCGTCAGACGATTCTCCTTCTCCGCCAGGGGAGCGTTAAACACATAGCGTGGTGAAACGCTCCATGCGTCAAGGGTTGTATCCGTCCAGCTTCCCCACGAAACCATGTCGGATTCGATGTCTCGGCGTAGATAGCCGAGGTCCAGAAGCAATCTTCCATGCGTTCCGGTATGCGCGGTGAACGTTGTATTGATCCCAAATTGATCGTGCTCGGCTTCATCCTGTTGATTGTTGGCTTGCTTTGGATCATCCTGGTATTCCGCCCGGGACAAGCCGCCCGGCATCTCGTAGTCGGATGACAAGGCATTCACATTGAAATCCACCAGAAAATCCTCACTGAAGGCATAGCCAAGCGAAATATCCCCGGTCACGGTCTCCGCACCTGACCGATCCCGCCAGCCATCCGTTTCACTGCGGTCGACCGATACAGCATACTCGAGTTCGGATGCGGTCCCGGACACATTTCCAGCCTGGCGGTTGAATTCTTCGGAGCCGAATTCAAGCGTTACCTGACCCGTGGTTGCTTCCGTGCCCTCTTTGGTGATGATGTTGATCACTCCGGAAACGGCCTGATCGCCATACAAGGCGCTGTTGCCGCCGCGAATGACCTCGATGCGCTCCACGTTCCCCAGCGGAATCTGATGCCAGTTGATGGCGCGCATGTCCGGTCGGTTTAGTCGACGCCCGTCGCGCAACACAAGCACCCGACCAAAACTGTTTTCGCCAAAGCCGCGAATGTCCACACTCGCTTCCTGATTACCGGAAAAGCTGCGAAAATGCAGGCCGGCGCGCGCCTCCAAGACGCTGACCACGTCGCTGTAGTTTCCTTTGCTTATGTCTTCGGCCGTGACGACGGTCACGTTTGCCGGCACAGTTTTGGCGCGTTCCCTCATGCGGCTGGCGGTGACCACCATTTCATCCAGGAAGGCGGGTTCGTCCTCGGGAGCCGGAGCGTCCTGGGCCTGGAGAGCACCGGGTGCGGCCAGTGCCAGCGCCAGACAGGCGTGCCGGGGATTGCAGAGGGGGCGGAGAGTCTTTCGGAGGGGATGAATGTCGATTGTCATGAGTCCTTTTTCCTGCTTGGTTCGCGAAACAGAAAACCACGGTTTTTTCCGCACCGGGAACCGCGGCTGAAAAGGACTGGCATCACTGCCGCACTTCAGCCAACCATCCCTGGCGCGGAGACGATTGTATCGCAGGGTTTCCTGACTCGCGGGCCAAAACCTACTTGCCGGGCCTTCCCGCCTCGCCTTCGGCGAAGCAGTGGCGTTCCCGGGGTTCGTTCCCGCTCACAGTGGCGCGACCGTTCCGGACTCTCACCGGATTCCCCTGACGCTGCGCGCCGAACAATGCAACCGCATAGTCCGCGCGCAAGCCTGTACTATATCCGAACAAACTCGCCCGTCCAACCCACCGGAAGGAAAGCGCAGGGTAATTCCTTTCCGAGAGAGGGGAGCGGCGTGATCCCGCCCCCGATGGAGGGCGAGACTCCCGTCGAGCCGGGGTGCTTGATGCCGGCGGCCCGGGTTTCCTTCGAAGGCGAGGAGGTTTTCCGGCGCAGGCAACCGACCCGCCTTTCGGCAAACGGCGGTGCTCGACGGAGCCTCGCCCTCTCCAACGCACTTTGCGCGGGCCGTTCGCCTGGAGAGTGTTCAGGTGTCAGGCAGTACTACAGGCATCCCCGCCTGTAGCAAACATCCCGCTTCAAACAGGCAGGGATGCCTGTTTAACTTTGCCCTGCCGGGCGTCTCACGCAGGCAGGTGGGCTAGTCGCTCGGCGAGTGGTCTCCCATGGGACTCAAGGATTTGGTGTCCCCGATTACCGTTGTGCCGGAATTTGGCTGGGACAACCTTCGGTAGCTGCCGATAGCTGCCGAATGCTGCCGATAGCTAGACCCTGTCCAGAAAGGGTTTTGTGCCCCCGCCGACCTTGCGTCGGTGGAGCAAG
>CAZSBQ010000179.1:0-8463 GCA_964604795.1 uncultured Victivallales bacterium
GGGAAACCCTTCGTGCGCTACTGGCTGCATTGCGCGCACCTCGTCGTCGACGGCAAGAAAATGTCCAAGTCCGCCGGCAATTTCCACACCCTGCGCGACATCCTGGACCGCGGATACTCCGGCCGGGAAGTGCGCTGGGTCCTGCTCGGCGGTCATTACCGCCAGGCGCTCAACTTCACGCTCCGAGAATGCGACGACGCGCGAGCCACACTTGACCGCGTGGACGAGTTGGTCCGCCGGCTCAAAGAGGCTGCAGGCAACGCCTCCGTCCCCGATCCCCAACCCGAGTTTCTCCGCGACGCCGAAAAGCAATTCCGGGCAGGACTCGAGGACGATCTCAATATATCCGCGGCGCTGGCCGCCCTGTTCAATGCCGTGCGCGACCTCAATCGCCGCTTGGACGCCGGCCAACTCATCGAACCGGACGCCGCCGCCGCACTCGAACTGCTGCGCCGTCTCGACTCGGTCCTCGGCTGCCTGGACGTCGACCGCGCAGAGGACGTGCCCGAAAAAATCCTGCAGCGAGCCCAGGATCGACAGCAGGCCCGCAAAGACAAGGACTTCGCCCGCGCCGACCGCATTCGCGACGGGCTGGCCGCAGCCGGCTGGATCGTCGAGGACACCCCGACCGGCCCCCACGTCAAACGAGGATAACCCGCGGAGTTTTGCCCGGCAACAAAGCCCGGACAACACGCTTCTTGTATTTGACCGTTGCGCCTCTATCGTAGGCTCTGTCTGAAAAGGGGGGCGCGCTTGGCCAATCTGATCGGCATGGCCAGTGTTTTTGTGAGGATTGGCATCAGGAGAGAGAGAAATCTGAGTCCACTCTAAAAACCTCAATCATGCCCCGGATGGGGCATTTCACCGTAGCCCCGGACAACGTCCGGGGGAACGAGGAACCAAAAAAAGAGCGCTGAAAGCGGTCCTCAACCTCCTTTGCGGGCAACGCCTTGAGGTGCCCTTACAGGTCTCGTCAACGACCAAACCAAATCCCCGGGCGGTGCCTGCCTGCGCGTGCCGCACGCAGACAGGCCCGGGGCTACGATGAAACAGGCCTTCCAGGCCTTCGGAATCGGGAGAAATGACTTTTTAGAGTGGGCTCAAATCTGCAAGGAGCAAACCATGCCCCAGTTCCCATTTGGACAGGTTCAAGCTCAACAGTTTGCAAGAGTGTGGGACAAAGAATAGGACACGAGCAATGAAGATCGGACGGCGATTCATCGGCGGTATCTTTCAATGGTTGAGCGGCAGTTCCCGGCGGGCCGGAGCGGTTTGCGCACTCGCCAGCCTGGCGTTGTTAGCCGGCGGCGCCGCGGTTTTCGGCGCGGACGATTCGGCGGCGGCCGCCACGGAGGGTGCCGCTGCGAAGTCCGCATCCTCGCCACCGAGCGCAAGCGCGCAATCCGTCGACTGGGGTATGGTCCTGGAGGAGAACACCATGGTCAATTGGCTGGTGCTTTTGGGGTTGCTCTTTGCCGGCCTGGTGCTTGGTAAAATTGTTTCACTGGTGTTTGCTCGCCTGGGCAAACGGTTTGCCGAGACGCGCGCGGCCATGCTGGGGTGGGGCTTTCAGCACACGGTCAAACCGGTGCAGCTGCTGCTGTTCGGCATGTTTCTGCAGGTGGGGCTTGCCCAGATCACCATGAGCGAACCGTTGGCGGACTTCTGCGCGGATGTGGCCACGCTGCTGATCTACGTGGCGATTTTTTGGTTCGCCTTCAATATGGTGGGCGTGGTCGACCAATTTCTCCGGAAAATGACGGACAAAACCGAATCCGGCCTGGACGACATGATCGTGCCGCTGGTCCGAAAGACTCTGCGCGCCTTCATCTTGGTTCTGGCGGTTCTGCTGATCGCGGACAACGTGTTCGGGCAGGACATCGGCGCCTGGCTGGCCGGGCTGGGCATCGCCGGCTTGGCGGTCTCCCTGGCCGCCCAGGACTCGCTGCGCAATGTGTTCGGCTCGATCACCATCGTCTTCGACCGCCCGTTCAAGGTGGGGGACCGGGTTGCCTACGCCGGCCACGACGGACCGGTCGAGGAAATCGGCTTCCGCTCGACCAAAATCCGCACCCTCACCGGACATTTGGTGACCGTCCCCAACTCGCGCATCGTCAACGATCCTGTCGAGAATATCGGCGCGCGCCCCTACATCCGGCGGTACATGAACGTGACCATTACCTATGACACCCCGCGGGAAAAAGTCGAACATGCGGTTAATATCATCCGCGACATCCTCGAGGAACCCGGCATCGCCGAACCCATCCACGGCAGCTTCGCCGGCGACGAGCTGCCGCCCCAAGTGTATTTCAGCGACTACAACTCGGCCAGCCTGAACATACTCGTCATCTACTGGTTCATGCCGCCGCTGTACTGGGACTACCTCGAACACGCCCAAAAATTCAATCTGCGCCTGTTCGAGGAATTTGAAAAGGCCGGCATCGAGTTCGCATTCCCCACGCAGACGCTCTACCTCGCCGGCGATCCCAACCGCGAGCTGGTCGTCCACACTCAGCAGAACGAGTCCGCAGGCTGACGACCGAACTCCTGATCCCGCGGAATAATCGGTGGTGTCGAATTGCCTTCGGGCTGAAAGCCCGGCTCCTATGTTGCGTGCAACATAAGGGCCGTAATGTTGCGTCTTTTGTTATGTTGCGCCCCATATTTTCGTGTGTTTGTGAGCGTTGGCTAATGACTGCTATGCGCAACATAATGGCGCTTACGGGACGGGCTTTAGCCCCAACGGGGCATCGCATACCAGCCCAGGGCAACGCCCTAGGTTTAATGCACACCAAAAAATGCGGGCTGAAGGCCCGCCCCAATGGAAAACGTTGCGGCAATGGATTTTGGAACGGACTTTCAGCCCGCAACTTCTTGCTTGCTTTTACCCCAGGGTCGCGGACCCTGGGCTGAAACTGGACCGGGCCGTTGGCCCGAGAACCAAGCTGGGACCCCGCAATTGCATCACCTCCATTTTCCGCAAAGGCAACGCCGTTCAAGGTCAAACTACGCCAAGAGATCAAGAGTTCCGAATCAGTAATCCACACCCACACCCCCACCCCCCCACACACACTCACCCACTCACTCACTCACCCACCCACTCACCCCCTCCTCAGGAGGATGTGCCGAAGTGACTGGCCACAGTTGGTCCGTCGGCGGAGGCAAGCGTGCCGGATTTGAAGCGCTCGACCGCATCGCGGATGGTTCCGGACACTCCACTGACGACTTGGATGCCGGCGGCTTCCAGGGTCTGATAGGCTTTGGGGCCACAGTTGCCGGTGAGCACGGCCTCCACATTGTGCTCGGCCATGAATTGGGCCGACTGGATGCCCGCTCCCCCGCCGGCGCTGGAGTTGGGATTCTCCAGCGGCGTTGCTTCCAGGGTGTCGGTGTCCACAAGCAGAAATTGCGAACACCGCCCGAAGCGGGGATTCACTTGGTCGTCAAGACTGGGGCCTTGGGCGGTCACGGCGATCTTCATTGGTCTACCTCGTTGGTTGCGGTCGAACTTGTTTGCGGTGGCTCACGATTCTCCCAGCTCCCAGCTTCCGCTTTCCGTTTCACGGGACTTCATTCTTCCATGTCCGCGATTGCGCGCAGATTCTCCCACACGGTGCGGACGGCGGTTGCCGCGTCGCCGTCGTCGTATTCTATGATGGTTTGCCCGGCCATGAGGGCGTCGTTGACCTGCCGGTCGAAGGGAATTTTACCCAGTACGGGTGAGCCCGCGCGTTCCGCGATCCGCTCGATCCGCCGGGTTTGCTCCGCATTGAGATCGGATTTGTTGATCACCACCGAGGTCGGCACGCCGAAATGGGCGGCCAGGTTCAGAACCCGTTCGAGGTCATGGACTCCGGACAGAGTGGGTTCGGTCACGACCACCACCAAGTCGGTGCCGGACACCGAGGCGATCACGGGGCAGCCCGTTCCCGGCGGGCCGTCGCCGAGCACAAGCCCCCGGCGCAGTTCGTCGGCCAGCTGGGCGGCGCGATTGCGCACCTGCGTCACCAGGCGCCCGGAATTCTCCTCCGCGATCCCGAGACGAGCGTGCACCATCGGCCCGAAGTCGGTGCCGGAAACATACCAGCGTCCGTTGACTTGGTCCACGGTGCGGATGGCGTTGGTCGGGCAGACGAGCGGACAGAGCCCGCAGCCCTCGCAGAGCAGCGGCTCGATGCGGTAGGTCTGGCCGACAACGTCGTTGGCCGGACCATCGAAGCGCAGGGCGTCGAAGTGGCAGGCGTCTGCGCATTTGCCGCAGCCGATGCACGAGTCCGCCTCAATCACCGCCGTGATACCGCCGACGAAGTCATGTTCCTCGCGCACAACGGGCTTGAGCAGCAGATGAAGGTCGGCGGCATCGACGTCATTGTCGGCGAGAATTTGGCCTTCGGCTAGCTGAGCGAGAGCGGCGGTCACGGTTGTTTTGCCCGTTCCGCCCTTGCCGCTGATGACCGTGATTTCCCGGTGCGTTTTCGCACTGCCGGTCGTAAAGGACGCCTGCGTGCCTAGTTGTGCGATGCGCAGCACATCCTCCGGGGGGGTGGGGGGAAGCGCCACGTCCATGCGGTCGAAAATATTCAGCAAACGGTCCCGCACCTCGGGGAATTCGTCGACCAGGAGACCGCCCGCGGAATAGGTTTCGGCATAGGCGCGCCTGAAGGGAATTCGGCCCGCAATGGGCAGGCCGACGGCCTCGGCATAGTCGGTGATGATCCGGTCATCCCCATCGGAGCGGTTGATGATGATCCCGGTGGGCACGCCGATCTTTAGAACCAGCCCGACCGCCAGCTTCAGATCGTTCAAGCCGAAGGGCGTCGGTTCGGTGACCAGCAGAACCGCGTCCGAGCCCTCCACCGCCTCGACCACCGGGCAGGCCGTGCCCGGCGAGGCGTCGATGATGTTGACCGCCTCCGGAGCAACGTGCTCCTTGACGCCGCGGACCACGTTCGGCGCCAGGGCTTCGCCGATGTTCAGCAGCCCCTGGGCGAAAAGGAAGGGAGCGCCGCCGGCGGAGGTGGCGGGCGCGGTTCGGACCGCGCCGATGGCGGTCTCCCGCTCGGTGAACGCCCCCTCGGGACAGACCTGGGCGCAGACGCCGCAGGAATGGCACAGCTCGTTGAACACAAGCACCTTGCCCTTCACAACCGCGAGCGCGTTGTAGTTGCAGGCCTTGGCGCAGGCGCCGCAGCCGGTGCATTTCGCCTCATCCCACACAGGCTTGGGCACCGTCACCTCCGCGCTCCCCGCAAACTCGGGACGCACGAAGAGGTGGTCGTTGGGTTCCTCCACGTCGGCGTCCAACAACCGCACGGTCTCGCCGCGACGGGCGAGAGCATACGCCAAATTGACCGCCACCGTCGTCTTTCCGGTTCCGCCTTTGCCGCTTGCAATGGTCAGGATCATAGAATCCTCTCACCTGGGTTTTTCTGAATCCTGAAAAAATCAGCCGCCGACCGCCGCAAACCAACCGGGCGGAACTCCAACGGATTCCTCATGAATTCGGATTTTCGCCTACTCCGGCTACTTCTTCTCTTCGGTTTCGATTTCGTTCAGACGATTGCGGGCGGCATTCAGCGTGTTCTCCAAGTGCTGAATCTGCTCCCGCAGCACTTCACTTTCCTGCTCCGCTGCCGGAGCGGCCTGGGGAACGCCGGCGGGATACGCCGGCGGAGCATAGCCTGCGGGCGCAAATCCCCGCGTACCGCGTCCGCCGCGAAATCCCAGCCCCAAGCCGCGTCCCATCCCGAATCCCCGCCCCCAGGCGCCGCCTCCACCCACGCCCGGATTCATGAACCCGGCGCTGGGGTATCCCGCGCAATATCCGGCTGCTCGTCCTGTCATGGGCCCCATTCCGGCGGGGCCGGTTCCATCTCCTCGTGGCATCTTTCTGTCCTCCTGATTTGATTGATTCCCGCTGGTTGTATTGAGTGGTTCGCGTGCGCCGCCGCGGCGGCGGGACGTCAAGCGCCCCGTCGGCGACGCCGACAACGCTTGCCGCAACATGTCGCGGCGGAAGGCGGCCAGGAAGCAGGCGGCGCCAAATCACCGGCTAGCCACGCCTTCCAGACCGTTTCGGCCTCGCCCATTGCGTCGGGAATCACCGCAATGTCGTGGCCTTGCACCGCGCTCCACGTCGCCAGGTCAATGCCCGCGCAAATCAGCAGGTCGACCCCCCGCATCGCCAGTTCCGTCCCCCACGCCAGCGGATGCCAATCCTCGGTGCCGAGAACCGTCGCCGTCGACGCCTCCCCGTCCGCGGAAACGATCCGCAGGTCGGTCCCCGCAAAGCAGGGGGCCATCCGACCGTGACTGGTTGCAAGCGCAATGACCATGAAACCTCTGTGGCTTGGATGCAGTGGCGAGTTGCCGGGAGACTACAAGCATCGTCCGTGCCAATGCGTACGAAAAGCCACGATATGACCTGAAAACCAAGCCCAAATCAAGAATGCCCGAAACCGGCAACCGACCCATGCCGCCGCATTCTGCAATGCCTTGAGCCAGGGCACCCCCGCAATTTGCAAGAACATCTGCTTCATCAACGATGGTTCATCGCCGAAGACCCCGCTACCCCAGGGGTTCCGTCCCGCCCTGTGTTTCAGGCATGACTCCACTCCGCCGGTTTGCGACACTCCCCCGATCCCGTTTGCTTACGGCTCGAAGCAGGTATATGGTTCCCCATACACGGATGCCGCTCATCCCCCAGCGCCCATAACGGGCGAGTACAGGCCCGCGCCGGCCGGTCGCTTCTCGCGGCGGCGGCAGTCGGGAGAAAACATGACAAATCCCCTTCGAACAATCATCATTGGCGTTGGCGAGTTTCTGCTACTCGCGATTTTCGCGCTTATAGCCCCGCTGTTTGTTTTTCTTGATGTTGCCGTACTCGGCTCCGGAGTTACGGAATATTCGGTAACCGAAATGTCCCAGTCCGCATTGCTTTTGGCATCCGCCTCGGCATTCTGGTGGCTGGCTTGGCGCCATAGCCAATCCCGCGGATTCTTCATGCTTGTCGCCGGGTTCGTCAGTTGTATGCTGATACGTGAGTTGGACGCTTTTCTTGATTACATTCGCCACGGATTTTGGCTTTGGCCCGCCCTTGTCGTGGCGCTGGGCACAATTGGTTTTGTCGCCGTTTACTGTCAAGACAGAGTCGTGAAACCGATGGCGTCCTTCATTGATACAAAGCCTTGTTTGCACATTGAGTTCGGGCTAATTGTTGTTCTTGTGTTCAGCCGAATCTTTGGCAGCGGGAAAATGGTCTGGAAGCTCGTGTTGTCGGAGGGCTACATAAACATGGCAAAAAGCGCGATACAGGAGGGGATTGAGTTGTTCGGCTATCTCTTCATTGCCTATGGCGCCTACCTGCTTGTGCGAAAAATGCGAAGTGCGCCGGAGTGATAATTGCCGGCCATGACTATGTCCACAGAATTTGGTTGGATCCGGTCAGTTGAGTTAGCAATGGCTTTAGTATCAACGGGCATCCCTGCCTGTTGTGAAGTTCTCTGCACCCAGGACCTGTCTGCGCCTGCCTGTCGCGATGCGACGCAGACAGGTCGCATCGCGACAGGCAGGTGGCCGCAGTACGTAAGCAATCCAACCAAATTGGTACCTTCCGACTCCCTTAGGTTCCGGGCGGGCCGTTGCGAAACGGGGGGAAGGATTTATAGTTCGGCCCGCGAACCGCATGGATTCACGTCCCGCGAATTGCGGTCTGCGCACCCCGCAACAGCCTTCGCGGGCTCAACCCTAGGGAGCATGGCGAGACATGGATATGAAAGTCTGCAAATTTGGCGGCTCGTCGCTGGGTGAAAGCCGGCGCATCGAACAGATTCTGCACATTCTCCAGGCGGATTCGGAGCGGCGCTGCGTGGTGGTTTCCGCCCCCGGCAAGGCGGCGGACGCCCCGGTGAAGGTCACCGATCTGCTGATTCGGGCCACGGAGAAACGGCTCGCGGGCGAGACGCCGAACGAGGAGGTGCAAGCTGTCCGCAAACGCTATCACGATGTCTACGATCCGCTCGGCGTTCCGCCCGCGGAGATCGACGAAATCCTGACGGACCTGGATGCGCGCCTGGAGGCCGACGTCTCGAATCCGGCCCGGTTTCGCGATTTGGTGGCGGCGGCCGGCGAAGCGCTCAACGCCCGCGCGTTCGCCGCCTGCCTGACCGCCCGCAACATCCAGGCGGTGGCGGTCGATCCCGGCGACATCGGCCTGACCGTCACCCCCGAATTCGGCAATGCCCGCCCCATGGACGAGGCCAGCATCAACCTGGCGAACCTCAAAAAGACCTGCGCGGAGTCGATTGTCGTCTTTCCCGGCTTCTTCGGAGTCACCGCGGACGGCGATGTCGCCACGTTCAGCCGCGGCGGTTCCGATTTGACCGGCGCCCTGCTAGCCGAGGCGCTCGACGCGGTCGAATACGAAAACTGGACCGATGTGGACGGCATCTTCAGCGCCAGCCC
>CAZSBQ010000180.1:0-8438 GCA_964604795.1 uncultured Victivallales bacterium
CAGCGAGATCAAGCATACTTCCTCTCCGGTTTCTGTTGAAGCGCTATTCCGCGAAGGCGGCGCAGCGCATGCAGGTTGTGCTCTCAGGCATAGCCTTGAGGCGTTCGACGGGGATGGGGTCACCGCAGAACTCGCAGCGCCCGAATTTTGGGGTGTCCACAAGCGAGAGAACGTATTCGAGCTTTCCGAGCCGAGCATGGTTGCGCTTGAGAGCGCCGGCGTTGACTTGCTGGGTGTACATGGAATCCATGCGGCTCACCCGCCCGACAGCATTGTCCGGGGCGATGCTTTTGCCGTCGCTCTGCTGAGCGGTGACGGCTTCGCGCGTCTTGGTGATCTCCTCGCGAACTCGCGCCTGAATCCGCTTGCGGTCGTCGTCGGTCATTTCAAGTTCCCTGTGTTGAATTGTAGCAGGCTGCGCATGCCGTCGTCCTCGAACTGCATATTGAGGAAGAGTTGCTCGACCGCGCCGAACAGGCCGAAATCGTCGCTGTCGGGTTGGTATGCCGGCTGACGGCGCCGAGCGAGGCTGCCGTAGACGGAGCTGCGCAGGCCTCCGTTTTCCAGCATCCACCGGCCTGTGCCGGGATGCGTGGGACGGAAGCCGAAAAGGGTTTGATGCAGCTGCAGCGCCTCCTCGACGGAAGACACGCTTGGCTGCACGGTCAGCGGATAGAGGTAGCCGACACCTTCGAGGGCCGCCTGCCGACGCTGTTCAGCGGCGGCGGAGAAAAGTGCGGGGAGTTGCTTTTCGACGTTCCCCGGCAACAATCGGATGGCCGCCGCGTTCATGGGCGCGGGCGCAACCGAGTCGACATTGATCGTCTGTGACCAAGGCAGGTTGGTGATGACCAGATATTGGTCAAGCACGCTCAAGCCGAAGCGCAGCTTGACCAAACCGGCGACGTCCAGCGCATACACCCACTCGTCCCGGTCGCCCACCTGATACAGCTCGGACTGAATGTCGCCGCCACGCCCTCGCCCGCCGATGCCTTGCAGCCCCTGCCGCAGCGTGGCCCTGACCGCTTCGGGATTGCCCACCTCCACAAACAATGCGGCGGGGCGCGTCAGAGCGGTGAGCAGCATTGGAACCATCACCATTTCGGCTCGGCGAAACCCAATGCCGCCTGCGCCGCCGAACGCGCCCAGCAAATCGCCGCCGCCCAAGGCCAACACGGGATCGCCGTCCCGCACGGCGAAATGCATGCTCGGACCCAACGTGTCGAAAACGACGGGCGGAATGCCGAGCTGGCGAGTGAACATGCGCAGGGCATCGCGCAGAACCGAGCGCCACGCCTCGTCGGTGAGCGCAAGCGACAGGGCGAAAACCGGCTCCGGATCGAGTTGCGGAATTCGCAGCGGGCCGCCGTGCTCGCGGTCGGGGAGGAATCCGCGAAGTTCATTGTACATGGCGCTGTTGAGCAGGGGTAGGATGAACGTGGTCAGAGCGAGTTGTTCACCATCGTCGTCCAGGCGGATGGCGATGGGATCGAAGAACTGCCGCCAAAACCGCGAATACGCCTGCACGTACTCCCCGTACAGCTCGGCCTCTGTTTTCGTGACCGTGCCGAGCGGATGCTCGGCGAGCGTGGACATCTCGGCGAGGCTGCCGTAGCGGGGAGACACCACCGACAAGTCCTCGGTCACGGAAAACCCCTGGTCCTTGAGCTGTTCGGGCACGTACCCCATGTCCGCCAGTTCGGCAACGCCGGGGACTTCCGTGTGACCGTCGAGCCGGTGCAGCAGGATGCCGGAGGTGATCGTTTCGAGGGCGGCCCGCTCTCTGAGGCGGCGCAGCTGTCCGATTTTCACTGCCGGGCCTACCAGCCTGCGGATAAACGGATCGG
The DNA here is from genome assembly GCA_964604795.1 of uncultured Victivallales bacterium. Taxonomy (GTDB): domain Bacteria; phylum Verrucomicrobiota; class Lentisphaeria; order Oligosphaerales; family CAZSBQ01; genus CAZSBQ01. Next base: position 1,848 of record CAZSBQ010000180.1, read on the forward strand.
AGAAGTAGGCGTACATGCGCGTGGAATCGTTCTGGGGCAGCCGGCCCAGCATGTAGCGGAATTCGGCGCTGCGTCCAAGACTGGTTTCCGGAGTCGGATTGGCGCCGGCTTCGAGGGCGGATTCGAGTTCGCCCCGATGAGTTCCTATCACCAGATGCTCCTCGCTTGCCGCCCAGTAGGACGTGCTGCCGTCCGGGTTCTGCCGGGCGACGGGCGAAGCGCCGAGTTCGCCGATCCCCAGGGCTCGGAGCAGCGGTTTGAGCAACGCCAGTTGCGGCACGCGGGCCACGACCGTGATGTCGGTCCCGTCCACCACGAACAGGTCCGGAAGGACGACCGCCAACTCCGCCACCGCCCCCGACTCGAGCACGCTCTTCAACCACTGCCAATTCATGCCCAACCGCGTCAGATAGCGTTCGCGCAGTTCGCGATCAAGGCTGTGGCCGGTGGCCAGCATACCGACCGTGCCGGCGTACGCCCCGCCGTCCTCCAGCAGAGGCATCAGGGCCGCAGGCTTGCGAACGTGCAGCATGAAGCGGTCCACAGGCACGAAGTCCGCAAGCGGCAGACGCCCGCCCTCGTCGTCGCCGAGCATTTCCTCGAACGGATGGCTTTTGACTTCCACGCCGGCGATGTCCGAAACTGGAATCATGGCTTCGCCGTCGCCCCCGTCCTCCCCGATTGCCTGCATCTGCAGCGTTTCCCGAATCGCGGCTCGCCCGCCCAGCACATTGAAAACGCTGGTGCGCCGGCCGCGGTCGCGGCGTCCCCAGCGGTTCCGGCGAGTCATTTCCGGTGTCCCGTACAGCTTCGGCATCCGTTCGAGCCAAAGGTCCAAAACCGGCGCCCGAGTTTCCGCCGACAAGCTAAACCATTCCCGCGCGCGGCGGCCGGCCCATTCGGCAATGAGAGAATCCGGCCCCGGCTGGACGTTGTTCAGCTCCCACACCACCTCCCTCTCGTCGCCCCCCGGATGGCTGACCAGGCGAATGCTGAGTGAATCAGCGTCGACCCCGTCATTTGCGAGCCCCGCAATTGTATAGACAAACTCTTCCGGCAGGTCCGTATCGTCTCGTTCATCACGGGGGCGCCGGACCGCCTCCTGCGGGGCGATCAACTGCAGCTGCGTCACTGCGCCGTCTGCCTTGGGTTGTTTCGGGGAGAGACGCCAGATACCGTCGGCCGGCAACGTTATTTCGCCCCTGAGCACACGAATTCCCAGGGTTTCGTTTACCGCCATCCGCGTGGCCGCAACCTCTCCGGCCCCCTCCGCCGAAAAAATCGCCATGCCACAAACCGACATCAGTGCGATGAATCGTTTCATTGGTTCCCGATCTCCTCTGTTTGATTCGGCACGTGCCGACGTTAGATTTCACTACTTCGAATTTTCTCGCATCGACCATCTCAATAGCAGCGTCAAACGCCGCACCGCACAGGAGCACCATGTCCTCAAGCCCTTCTTCCACGTCCAAGAACACGCCGGATACCGGCAGTGCCGCGCTGTTTCTGCGCTTGTGGCGCGACTGGGTTCGGACGCACTGGCGCCTGCTTGCCGGGGCCGTGGCTTTCATGCTCCTGGTGGCGGCCACGGCCGGCGCGCTTCCGCAGGTCATCCGACTGGTCACGGAAGCCTTTGTCAACGCGCCCGAGCGCAGCTATCTGCTGGTCCCTGTCGCCATCGGCGTGCAGCTGGTTCGGGGCGTGTCAATGTATCTCCAAAAACTGCTGATGCACCTGCTGTCCCAGCGCGTGATCAAGGATTTGCAGAAGGCGCTGTTCGCACACCTGACATTTGCGGACTTCGCACGACTGGGGCGCGAACCGACGGGCACGCTGGTTTCCCGGTTCACCAGCGATGTTCAGCAGGTTCAGACCGGCATGTCCAAGGCCGCCACCAGCCTTTTTCGCGACGTGTTCACCGTAATTGGCTTGTTCGGAGTCATGCTGTACATCGACTGGTTTCTCACGCTGCTGATCCTCATCTGCTACCCATTGGTGGTGATTCCCATCGACCGGGTGGGCAAAAAACTGCGCACCATCAGCAGGCGCACCCAGGAGCAGATCGGACACATCACCTCGTTCCTGCATGAAAGCCTGAGCGCCGCGCGCATGATCAAGGTCTACCGCATGGAGGACCGTGAATACGAACGTGCCTCCTCCGCATTCGAACGGCAGTACCGCCTGATGATCAAGGCCGTCCGCTACAAGATGATCGTCCCCTCTCTGCTTGAAGTGATCGCCGGTCTGGCCGCGGGCGCAATCATCGGCCTGACCGGATGGCGAATTTCGCAGGGCGACGCCACCACCGGCGACTTCGCAGGTGTCATGACCGCGCTGCTGATGACCTCACAGCCCATCCGCTCGCTTGGACAGCTGCACATGGCGCTGCAGCAGGCCGGCGCCGCCCTGCAGCGCGTCTTCGAGGTCCTGGACGAACCGCCGACCGTCATTGAAAAAGCCGATGCGGAAGCGCTGCATGTCGACCAGCCAAGCGTGCGACTCGAACAAGTGACGTTCGGCTACGCTGCCGAGCACAACCCAGCCCTGGAATCAGTCTGCCTGGAAGCGCGCGCCAACGAGTTCGTCGCTCTCGTCGGTCCCAGCGGCGCCGGCAAATCAACCGTGTTCAACCTGATCCCGCGACTCTATGATCCCACCGCAGGCAGCGTGCGGATCGACGAGCGAGACATTCGCGACTTCACGCTCGCCAGCCTGCGCGACCACATGGCACTGGTCAGCCAGGAAGCCACCATGTTCAACGACACGATTCTCGAAAACATCCGTTTCGGACGCATGAGCGCCTCGGAAGAGGAGGTTGTCGAAGCCGCGAAAGCTGCCGACGCCGACACGTTCATCCGCTCCTTCCCGCAGGGCTATGACACCACTGTCGGCGACCGCGGCGCACGACTCTCAGGAGGCCAGCGGCAGCGCGTCGCCATCGCGCGCGCCATCCTCAAGGACGCCCCCATACTGCTGCTGGACGAAGCCACAAGTGCTCTCGATTCCGAGGCGGAAAAACGCGTGCAGACCGCCTTGGACCGGCTCCGCCGGGGGCGGACCACCTTCGCCATCGCCCACCGCCTGTCGACCATCATGGCCGCCGACCGCATCTACGTGCTGGATGCCGGCAAAGTCGTCGAGTCGGGAACCCACAACGAACTCCTGACCGCCAACGGCACCTACGCCCGCCTCTGCAAACTGCAGTTCGGCGAGGAATAGCCCCCCCGCCACTGCGCCCACCGCCCTCCCCTCGTACCGCTGGTGGCAGGCACTGCGGGAGGCAGTTACAGCGGAAGGCCATTATTGGCCTTCATCCCGGCCTCCATCCCGGCCCCCATTCAACCAGCCGACATCACCCCGCTGGCTTCGAGCATCTCCGTGATCGCGCCCACGGCGGCGGAGACATCCTGATCCGCAGTATCGATGTGCAGTTCGGGAGTTTTCGGCGCTTCATAGGGAGCGTCAACACCGGTGAAGTTGTGAATCTGTCCGTCACGCACTTTCTGATAGAGCCCCTTGGGATCGCGCTGTTCGCAAATTTCCAGGGGCGTGTCCACGAAGATTTCGAAGAAGCGGTCGCCGACGATTTCGCGGGCATTGGCGCGGTCATCCCGATATGGCGAGATGAAGGCGGTGATGACCAAGACCCCGGCGTTGTTCATGAGGTTGGCCACCTCGGCGATCCGTCGGATGTTCTCGCAGCGGTCGTCGGGTGTGAAACCCAGATCCTTGTTGAGACCGTGGCGGATGTTGTCTCCGTCCAGAATGAAGGCTTTGACGCCGCGCTCGACCAGGCGCTTCTCAAGTGCTCGCGCGATGGTCGACTTTCCGGAACCACTCAACCCGGTCAGCCAAAGCGTGGCCGGACGGTGGCCGAACAGCTGCAGCCGCTCGACGGGACTGACGGTGGTGTCCTCCCAGTTGATGTTGGTGCTGACCGGATCCCGTCCGATCTGGCGGTTGCCATGGGTTTCGCTCACCTGCTCGATAATCATGCCGGCGGCCGAGGTGCCGTTGATCAGCGTGTCGATGAGAATGAACGAGCCGGTCCGCGGGTTGCGCGTGTAGGTGTCGAAACACAGCGGCCGATGCAGCGTTACGCGAACGCGGGCGATGTCGTTGAGCGCCAGCTTGGCGCGCGCCTCGGGCTCGGTTTGGCGGTGCATGGTGTTGACGTCCACGCAATAGTCGATGCTCTTGACCGTGGCCGGAACCACCTGGGTGTTCGACTTCAGCAGATAGCTGCGCCCCGGTTTCAGTTCGGCGGTGTCCATCCACACCAGCATGGCGTCGAAATGGCTGCCCACTTCGGGGAGGTTGTGCGGACGGGCAAGCATGCTGCCGCGGCTCACGTCCACCTCGTCCTCGAGCGTCAACGTCACGGCCATCGGGGCGAAAGCCTCGTCGAGTTCACCGTCGTAGGAGAGGATCGATCGCACCTTGGTGCGAACCCCCGAAGGCAGGACCAGAACTTCGTCGCCGCGCCGAACCACTCCGGAGGCCACCGTGCCGCAAAAACCGCGAAAGTTCAGATCCGGACGCAGGACGTACTGCACCGGAAAACGGAAGTCGATCAGATTGCGGTCGCTGGCCATCTGGACGTTCTCCAGATACGACAACAGGGGTTCGCCCTGGAACCATGGCATATTCTCGCTGGGATGGACCACATTGTCGCCCTTCAGCGCGGAAATGGGGATAAAGTGAATGTCGGTAACGTCCAAGCGAGCGGCGAAGCCCTCGTAGTCGCGCCGAATCTCGCGGAAGCGGTCCTGCCGGTAGTCCACCGCGTCCATCTTGTTGACCGCCACGACCAAGTGCTTGATGCCGAGCAGCGAGGCAATGAAGCTGTGCCGCTTGGTCTGGGCCAGCACACCGTGACGCGCGTCGACGAGGATGACGGCCAGGTCGCAGTGGGAGGCGCCGGTGGCCATGTTTCGAGTGTATTGTTCGTGTCCCGGCGCATCGCAGATGATGAAACTGCGCAGGTCCGTGGAGAAGTAGCGGTAGGCGACGTCGATGGTGATTCCCTGCTCGCGTTCGGCCCGCAGTCCATCGGTCAGCAAGGCGGGATCGAAGTCATCGCCTGTGGTGCCGTGGACGGCGGAATCCTTGAGCACGGCGCTGAGTTGGTCCTCGTAGATCAGCTTGGAATCGTAGAGCAGACGCCCGATGAGCGTCGACTTGCCGTCGTCGACGCTGCCGGCGGTGAGAAACCGAAGCAAGTCCTTCTCCTCGTGGCGTTTCAGATAGGCGCTGATGTCCTGGCTGATCAGCTCCTGCTCGCGGACCACAAAAGCCCCTCCGGGCCGCTTTTTCTCTGCATGGCTTGCGTGTTCGTTCATGGCTGCTTCCAGTATTCCAAGTTCATTGCTCGTGCAAAAGTTTTTCCAACCGACGGCGGCGGATTGTCCGCGGTTTCAGATCAAAAATACCCGTCCCGCTTCTTTTCCTCCATGCTGGCCGCGCCGTCGTAGTCGATGACCCGTCCCTGCCGTTCGGAGGTGGTGGTCAGCAGCATCTCCTGGACGATTTCCTCCAGCGTGGTCGCCTCCGACTCGACGGCTCCGGTCAGCGGGTAGCATCCCAGCGTCCGGAACCGAACCGTCTTCATCACCGGCGTCTCGCCCTCCTCCAGCGGCATGCGCTCGTCGTCGACCATGATCCACACGCCTTCGCGCTGCACGCACGGACGAGGCTTGGCGAAGTACAGCGGCACGATGGGAATCTCCTCGGTCTGAATGTAACGCCAGATGTCCAGCTCGGTCCAATCCGAGAGCGGAAACACGCGGATCGATTCGCCCTTGTTGGTTTTGCCGTTGTAGATGTCCCACAGCTCCGGACGCTGATTCTTCGGATCCCACTGATGAAAACGGTTGCGAAAGCTGTAGACCCGCTCCTTGGCCCGCGACTTCTCCTCGTCGCGCCGGGCGCCGCCGAACGCCGCGTCGAAACCGTATTTGTCCATCGCCTGCTTCAGCGCCTCGGTCTTCATGATCTGCGTGTGCTTGTCCGAGCCGTAATCGAAGGGATTCACGCCCGCAGCCATCCCCTCCGGGTTCTTGTGCACAATCAGATTCAAATTGTACTCCTTCGCCATGCGGGTGCGAAACTCGAGCATCTCGCGAAACTTCCAGTTCGTGTCCACGTGCATCACCGGAAACGGAATCGGCGCGGGATGAAACGCCTTCACCGCCAGCCGAAGCATCACCGAGGAATCCTTGCCGATCGAATACAGCATCACAGGATTCTCGAATTCCGCGGTCACCTCGCGGATGATCTGGATCGATTCCGCCTCCAACTGGCGAAGATGAGTAAGATTATAACGCTGCTCGTCTTTCATGGAATTGCAAAACCTCAAAAGCTGATGCGGCCATCCTGTCACACTGAATCGGCCAATGTAACTAACTCGCACAAAAGTGCAAACAAACGTGTTATCGGAAAGGATTTGCCTTGTTCCGGCACGCGAACCAGTTGCGCTTTTGCCGCCACGGGATATGGTTGCGCTGGTGCCCCAGCAGCTAGACCTTGTCCTGAATGGGGTTTCCTGCCCCCGCCGACCTTGCGTCGGTGGAGCAAGAGATTGATATCCAG
>CAZSBQ010000181.1:0-8368 GCA_964604795.1 uncultured Victivallales bacterium
GGGCGCGGCCTCCGCGCCCCGTGTCGGCCTCCCGATGACGATGCGTTTGCCGGTGGCAGGCGGCCTGCCTGGTCATTCAGTAAACGGCGGGGCTCGACGGAGTCTCGCCCTCTCCAACGCGTCCCGCGCGGGCCGTCTCACACTATGTCCACAGAATTTGGTTGGATTGCTTACGTACTGCGGCCTTCCTGGGTGCGGAGAACTTCACAACAGGCAGGGATGCCCGTTGATACTAAAGCCATTGCGAACTCGACTGACCGGATCCAACCAAATTCTGTGGACATAGGTCTCACACCCCCACCCCCCTTTCCGCCCAAAACATGTCGTTCAACTTGCGTGCTCTTTGGGCTCAAGGCACTGAGTTCCGTCAGAAAGGCTTTGCATTGCATTGCCGAGCCTGGTCACAGGTTGAGTTCCTCAATGGCCTCCAGGCGGTCTATGCAGTGGTCCCGGGTTTGGTGGTAGTAGTCTTTGGGGCCGTTTCGGATGGCTCGATTGTAGAAATCGAGCGCTTCGTCATACTCCCCCATGCCCTGGTGGACAACGCCAATGTTGTAGAGCACATCGGGGCGGTGGGGTTGAACTCGGCGCATCTTCTCCAAGGCTTCCAGCGCCGAGTGGTATCGGCGTTCGCGGATGAGTTCGGCCACCGGCTTCATGTCATCGCTCTTTTCGTCTACTCGCAACAGGCGGGGTTCCTCTCTGGGCGTGATGTCGTCCAGGAATGTCCCGATGGCTTCTCGAAGCAGCTGATGCTGCAGGTGGTCTTCGGCACCCACAACGTCTTCGGTGTCTTCGGTGGCTGTGTATTCTCGGTCGCGCATGATCACGCGTCCGTCGGAATCGACGGCGGTGACCGCGAAGGTGACCCGTCCTTCCCACTTGGCGGACAATTCCAAGTCCGACGGGGCTTCGTCGTTCGCAGGAACAAGCTTTGGGTCATACCGCTTGTCCAAGTCGAGATCATAGATTTGAATCTGCACCCGCACCTCGCCCGTTTCGGGTTCGTCCTGGTTGGAATCCGCGCCGCGCCGGTCCTCGAACTGCCACCACTTCGTCTGCTGCACCTCTCTCCGAAGAGTATCCAGGAAAGGATCGCGCCATTTCACCCTTCCGCTCAATTGCGTGAGCGCAAACCGGTTGGCGGCGCCGAAGCTGTATGCGGCCGGGGTCCACCCCGTGTCGCGGATGTGCGTGGCGCAGCCGCACACGGACAAGGCGACAATCAGAGGCGCCACTGACCTACACCGCCGACGAGTTCGGGAAAGCGGATTCGAGACATTCATTTTGCAGCTCCTGCTGAGGGCTCCATTGGTCCTTTCTGGTCAAACACCTGCGGCTGTAGCAACGACGGTCCAGGGCAGGCTCACTCCGGGTACATGGGGTTGGAACGGGTTTTCAGCCCGAGAGCGATCATGCTCATAATGCCGTCCAAAACTATGTAGTTCAACTTGCGCGCCCCTTGAGCCAGCCTACGATACTGAGTTCTGGGTACCCTTTCGTCCCGGCAGCCGCCGGGGATCCGAAGTTCGAACGAAAGGATACCCGACCATGCAAGACGAATGTATACCCTCCGCCCCGAATCTCAACCCTGCGCTTCCCAACCTCAATTTCGCCGTGCGCGACCCGGCCGCCTGGTACGAGCTCGCCGCCGAATCGCTGGTTCCCGCCGGACTCAAACACCGTCCGCCGACCTCCCACCTCCGAATCTTTGCCCCCCGTCCTCCGCGCCCGTACCCCCGCAGTCAGTCTGAACCAAGGGATTGATCGTGACCCTGCGGGATCAAGTCAATCCCTTTTGGTTGGCTTCCGGTTTTTCGTTTGATGTCTTTCCGCCTTTTCTGACAACCCATTCATTGCCTATGTCCACAGAATTTGGTTGGATCCGGTCAGCTGAGTTCGCAATGGCTTTAGTATCAACGGGCATCCCTGCCTGTTGTTTGTGAATGGTACACCCGACAGGGCTCGAACCTGTGACCCGCTGATTAAGAGTCAGCTGCTCTGCCAACTGAGCTACGGGTGCAAACCAGCTTCACAATATAATCGGGTAATATGCGGGGTCAACTGCGAGCTGATTTTTTTCTTGCGGATTTCAGGAGGAGGTATCCTCCCGCATCCCCTCGGCAGCCGAGTCGGTCGCCATCCTTAATCCGCCCAACCAAATTATTGCGGACATAGTCTCACTGCCGCATTCTATAGGTGTGTGGAGAGATGGGGTTCGGCGAGCAGATCGATGATGCGGCGGATTTCCGCGGGGCTGGTTGTTTCGTCTTGCCAGAGCCAGTCGAGGACATGCCGGAGATAGGGCGGGTGGTGCAACGAACTGTTTATGCCGGGGCGCAGGTTGTCGGGGAGGGCGTACTGTTCGGGATTGTTGATAAGCAGGAACAGGCCGGCGCGGGCGCCCGCTGCCAGGCTTCGGGGTTGGATTCCGTATTCAAGGCACAGCCTGATGGCGCCGAATATGCGGTCGGAATATCCGAGTTTGCGTTTCGGATCACGGATGGCGCGGGCGGTGGCGTCGTCCAAGTGGGGGTTGGTGATTCGTTGCAGCAGGTCGCCGGCATAGCGGCGGAAGCCGTCCGGCGTGAACAGGTTTTCATCGAGATCGGCGTGTCGCCGAAGAAGCGCTGCTCCTGTTTCATGGATGAAGGCGTTGCGGGCGATTTTCATGATTTCCGGATAACGAGCCAGTTCAGGAATGGAGTTCAGGCCGCGCTCCGTTCCGAGAAAACCCAGGAGGGCATGTATGGCGTTGTGACCGTAGAGCTTGGCCTCCTCGAAGGGCAGCAGGTTCTCTTTTTCCTCAAACACGCGGATCCCGGGCTGCATGTCTGACATCCGACATTTTGAAACCTGAATATTGTTGAACTCTTCGACAAGGAAAGCTCGCGGGAACCCCGGCACAATGGGCTGCAGTCCCCGGCGGTCGATTTCGGCGGGGTCCGTCACAACCTGGCTCATTTTGCCGATAACGGTATTCAGAAACTGGGCGGGGCGGGCACACTCGGTGCCGGGGATAGCAGAGTGTGCGCGGTCTTCGAGGATTTCGGCGGCATGATTGTTGTTCTCGGCGGTATAAATCAAGGTGGGAGGAGCCTGCTGGGACAACAGCGCTTCTGCGATAAGGGTCGCCGGACTGGTTTCACCGCCGATCCCGTAGATGCCCACGGACGGTAGTGACGTGACGATTTCGGTAGCCCGGCCCAACCGCTCGCGGAGGGTGGCCAGATCCTCGGGATCTCGGGGATTTAGCAAGTGGACATCTTCGATGCGCTGAATGCGCACACCTGTGGGGCCGGCGATATTCACGGCGTAATTGCCGTTTTGTTCACGCATTGCGTCGACCAGTGCCGCATCGACCTCGGCCACGGTGATTTCAGAGAACATGCCGCTGGCCCGCGCTTCCGCCGCGAATAGCCCGGCCTGGATGGGGCCGAAACCAAAGCCAACCAGTTCATGGATCATTTTATTGGGGTTCTTCATGGTGCGGGAAGGGTGTTTGTTTCGGTTGCGGCCCGAATAATCAGGTCGTATTTGCGGGTTTCTTCCGGTCCCAGCATGATCAGGGTATCTTGACGGCGGGCGCAGGTTTGCCCAACCGGGAAATGGGTGCCGGGTTCGAGTCCGGTGACATACTCTCCCGGCCCCCAGTGCTGCCAGTTGGTCAGGCAGGGGAGCTGATCGGGTCTGAAGGTGATGCCGAGCGCCAACCCCAGGTCACGGTTGATAACGCCGGTCCGGCTGCGGCCGTCAGATTCCGGTACTGGAGAGATAAAGCCGCACGCTTCGCCGTATCCGCAGTGTGCCTGCCACGGCCCGGGACACACCGAGTAATCGTGGTCGCCGGCAAATATACGGTCGTCCTGCGGCTCGCCGCGCGAGGTCGTCTTGCCGTTCCAGATGATCGTTGCGTCCTCGTCGACCAGCGGATATCCGAGATTGCAGTGGTACAGAATCATGTGCGGCGCCGGTGTATTTCCGCGGTTGCACACTTCATCATGCAGGTGGATTTCCGGTTTTCCGAGTTCGCTGCGGATTGTCCGCTTGAGTTCCAGATGCGGCCCGAAGGTGCAAGTTTCGCGGATGATGCCGGTCAAGGACATTGTCAGTTGTCCGCGTGCCGGATCGGGTTGTTCAATATGAACCACTTCCGCCGGCAGGTTGCCGATTCGTCCGTGTATGCCGCGAGTGCCGTATTCATCGTCTTCTGGCGGACCCACATGGCTGAGGCCGCAGGTGGCAACCAGGCCGCCGTTGAAAGAGTGCAGCCATTCCGTGCCCGCGAGTGCATCGGGATGCGGTGCGGTGGTGGCGGCGTGGCTCAGCCAGGCCAAGCTGTTCTCGGCATAAAAGGCGTCGACGATATCCATGGCCCGGTCGATGGCGATTTTGTATCGCAGTCCCGATCCGGTATTGACCCAGGCTACCCGTGTCCCACGCCCGGACCCGTTATCGAGAACTGCGGTCTCAATCCCTCCCGCCTGGCGGGGGTTGCAGATTTTTCTGTAATCATTTCTCATTCGCTACCATCTCCAGCATCTCGTTGTACGTCGAAATGTGGCAATAGCGATCATCCAGGGGCGCCTGAAGATAGCGGGTGGCCATGAGATTGCCCATCTGTACTGCGTGGTCCAAGTTCACGGCGCCATCCTTGAACGCCTCGGCGGTGCGGGCTATATGGGCTATGACGCCGGCACGGAAAGAGTCGCCTGCGCCGACAAAGTCAACAACTTGGGTGTCCGTATAGCGCGATTGGATCATGCGGGGGCCGTCAAGCGTACCGTCGGGCTTCAAATACACCGCCACGGCACCGTTTGATTGCGTGACCCCGAACAGTCGGGCGCGCGGGTTTTCTCCGTCGGCGAAGCGCCCGACTAGCCACTGCAGGAATTTTTCCAGGTCATCCCCGGCACTCTGCGCCGTCCAATTCTGCGGCTGGTCGAGAGTGTTGCGGATCATCTTCGCTTCATCGGAAGAAGTGAAAAAGACATCCAACTCCGGCAGCAGGGGTTCGAGCAGGCGATAGGCGTCAACGGATGCACCCTTGCGGATGAGTTCCTGCGGATTGGATGTGAGCGTATGGCTGTCCGCGATGGTAACCGCACCGCGTTTGCGGCACCACCGCATAAAAGCGGCAAGATCCCGTCCTCCATTGGCATCCCCGCGCTCGGACAATCCGGAATACATGTAATACACCACTCGGGGCTGAAGCCTGCGGACATGGGATTTAAACCGTTCGAAATCGAAATCGTCGTTGGCGTTCGGGAAGTACGCGATGCCGCCGCGTTCGTCGCCGGGAGTTTCGTGAATGAACGTTGTCCCGGTCGGCAGCGACGGGTGGGTTTCACAGGCGGACATGTCGACGCCGGCATTTTCCAGGGTATCGTAAAAAGTGCGTCCCTGAATATCGAGTCCGTCGTATTCGCCCTGTCCGAGGTAGGCGCCGACGGCGACATCAAGGCCGGCGCGCGCGAGGAGCGGGGCGGTATTGCCGGGCCCGCCGGCGCTGGCGCCGCCCTGCTCGATCTTCTCTTTTATCTCTGCCTGCGAGTATTCCGGCATCTTCGATGTTGGACACTTTGCCAGCCCGCCGGGGCCGACTTGCTGGTCCACGAAAGCAAAGTCCGGATGGCGCAGGTCCAGAACGGCGGTGTTGAGAATCAGAACATCAATTGCCATGATTTAGTTATCCTTTTACAGCCCCTTGCAGAATCGGCAGACGGTGGACACCGCAGCCGCGGTGGAACCAGTCGGTTGTCAGGTCGGCGCTGCCGCGGGGCGGTTTCAAAACGTTCGCGTACTTTTGCTTCACCGGGGGTTTGCGCTGTATTAACTCCAACGGCACGGCGGAGTTTTCGTTGATGACCGCATACTCCCGGTTGTCCGGATGCAGGTTGCTCCAGGCATGCGCGCAGGGTGAAAAATCCGTGCGTGCCACGTACAGCCTTTCTCCCCGGCCCAAAACGACGGGCGTCAGGTCTTCGACTTCACCGGCTATGGTCTCCGGAATCTGAAACTCGGATGCCATTGACTGCCCCCGGTCCCGAGCCTCGTTCAGATACGGGCGGCCTGCGTTTGCGGGATGCTGAAATGCTTCGGGATCGATGAAGATGCACACCTTGCTGCAGTCAGTGTCGCTGAGCATTGTGAAATCCTCGAATTTGGCCGGAATCAGGTCGATATAGCCATTTTCGCGCCAAAGGCTTTGCACGGTTCGGGCGGGATCGGCGATCATCACGTAGGTCCAGTTGGAATCCCAGGTCCTGTTCGGGGGTTCGAAACCGGCAAGAACTTCGGCTGCATCGACGGTGCCGGGCGGGACATCGTGCCCCCCCTTGTGCGATGACGGATCGAAGGCGAAAACATTGTTGTGCCCATGTCGGATCAGGAAGGGCGCCACCAGTCCCTTATGGCAAACGGCATCATTGATTCCCACATACACCGCGATCACGCTTTCCCGGCAGGGCGGGTACAGGTGGGCCAGTTCAAGTGAGTTGATGTCTTCGTGCTCGCGGGCCAAAAGGTGCGGAAATTGAACAAAGAGAGCGTACGCCTGTTTCAGAAATTTCGCGTACTCTTCCGCAGTCATCTTCGATCCGGGCGGGACTGCAATCTCGCGTCCGATCTGGGTTGACATAGGTTAATCCCTTCAATTATTCACTCATCGGCACACGAGCGGCATGTGCCTGCACCGGCGGTGCCGCTCTGCACCAGAATGCCTTCGTCCGTATCCAAGCTGTTTGAAGACCGGTACACTAGATTAGCCGCCGTCTTTTTCAAATGCAGCTGCTCAATCGCTCAGCGCGGAGGGTATGTGGCTATGTCCACAGAATTTGGTTGGATTCGGTCAGTTGAGTTCGCAATGGCTTTCGTGTCAACGGGCATCCCTGCCTGTTGTGACGTTCTCTGCACCCAGGATTGCCGCAGTACGTAAGCAATCCAACCAAATTCCGTGGACATGGGTATGTGGGGTCACAACTCTCAGGCGGGTGTAGGTGGTGGTAATGCCGGGGGTGGAGTCGGAGTAGTCGGTGTGGGTGAGTTCGCCAGTGTCACAAATCGCATGTCCCCAAGCTTCCACAAGGTTCCCAGCAGTACTACAGGCATCCCTGCCTGTAGAGAACTCAAGCTCGCCTCCACCCAAGGTCCCGACCAACCCAACCCAGCCCATCCCCAAGTGAGGCAGCTTGTAGTTCCCTCTTCAGGGGGACATTTCGGGCAACCCGAAAACCGGTTGCCATATATCACAACAGTACGGGACCCCGTTAGATTACAGAGTGAACTCCCTACGCCGCCTCGGGCAGTCAACGTAGTCGGAGTTCATGCTTCAGCATGCGTAAAGGTGAGCCAAGCATACGTCGAGGGTTTCGGTTTCGGGCTGGAAGGTGGTTGTGGAGTACGCGAAGGTGCGGGTGCCGATGGCGTCGGTGACGGTTTTCTTCTGACCCAGATGGGTGTAGGTGGTGGTGATGTCGGGGGTGGAGTCCGAGTAGTCGGTTTGGGTGAGTTCGCCGGTGTCGGGATGGTAGGTGTAGGTGGTGACGAGGGGGGTGCCCTGATCGTCGGTGCGTGCCCAGGTGCGGGTTTCGAGGCGTCCGGCGTCGGAGTATGTGTAGGCGGGCCCGTGGCCGTCGTCGTAGAGTTTTTGTGCGAGGAGTCCGGTGTGGTCGTCGTAGACCCAGGTGGTGATGTCGGGGGTGCCGGGATCGGCGGGCCAGACGGCGCCGTCCCATCCGGTGCCGCCGCGGAATGTGTGCAGTTCGACCATGCGGTTGTGTTCGTCGTAGAGGTACTGGACGGGGTACGGGGTGTCGCCCCATTTGCGGTGGACCTGGCCGCGGGGGGTGTAGCTGGTGTATTCGGTCTTGTTGAGGGGGTTGGTGACGGCGGTGCGGCGTCCGGTGTCGGGGTGGTAGGCGTAGGTGGTGCGGTTGCCGTCGGTGTCCTCGGTCCAGTCGACCTGGCCGGGTTGGGAGGCCAATAATGGCCTCCCCGCTGTAACTGAATACTGCGTGGTGGAGACGGCGGTGCCCTGGCCGTTGAAGGTGGGCTTTTCGGAGCGATTGATGAGGCTATGGAAGTCCGGGGTACGGGGCCGTTTCGTATAATGGTTATCCGTCGCCATTCCTCAGGCATTCCTCGGCTTTGTTATGGCTTTCCGCGAATGTATGCGTCGTGTTCCCGTGCGTATGGGCTTGACGGACGCCAGAATGTGCCGTCGTCCTTTTGGAGAAACAGGTTCTTCGGCGGATCGTACTCGAGGTTGCGCGTGCCGGTCGGGTTGAGGTAGTAAGTGAACTTGACTGCGTTTACCAGAACTCGCAACTATGCGCAAATTGAACGCCATGATTTGGCGCAGTTTTTA
>CAZSBQ010000182.1:0-8279 GCA_964604795.1 uncultured Victivallales bacterium
CGCGGGATCCCGTGATCGGCAAGACGGCGATGGTGACGAATATGGTGGCCAGCGACAAGAACCGCCAAAACCGCTCCCGGGTTTCGCACAGCAGGAACAACGCAACGAGAATCAGCAGCACCATGCTGATGGCGACATCGTTGGGGTTTCGCCGTCCTGCTGCGATCATGTAGCCAACCTGGGGGGTGAATTCGCGAATCGGCTCCATAATGCCGAATACCACCATGTAGTAGTAAATCACGCACGGCATCAATCCGAAAAGCAACGCCTGCATCAATCGCTTCGGGAACGGATATCGGCGGGCAATCACTCCGATGGCCAATGCGCTGGCGATGTTGGCGACGGCAGCGTACCCCATCGTCGGCTGGTTGCGGTACGCAGCGTTGATCAGCAGGGGGACGCAATAGAGAACAAATCCGCCTTTTAGCCACACGGGCAGGTTCCGCCACAGTTCGAACACCCGGGCAGGGCGCAGAGCGGCCCGGATGGCCAAAGCCCCCATCACCATACGGCCGGGCGTAAGCAGAATATCTCGAAAGGCGCCCTCCTGATACACCGTTTCGCTCAGTCCGATCAGGAAGATGCAGGTGAACGGACGCCATATGCACGTCGCTATCGATACAGCCATAGCGACTCGGGTGTCGACGTCCAACAGCGGCAGCAGGGTCCACATCATCAGATTGGGCAGTATGATGAGGATGTCCAGAGACACACTCCCGCCATCGACAAATTGCCGTCGGGGACCGGCAGAAGAGATCAATGAATTATGAACCATTTTCGCCCGCATACTTTTCTTGAAAGCTGTCCAGCAGAGACGCAAGCTGACCAGCCGAGCGTTCGCGACTAAACTTGGCGTACTCGGGGAGAGGCGGATCGAGCAGACTGGCTCTGGATTGCTTGCGCGCCTGCCAGCCGCATAGAACCGCAGCAATTTCATCGGGGTGTCCGGGAGGGACAGCCCGCCCCAGACGCTCGTCCCGGATCAATGCGCCCATGGCGCTGTCGGTGTCGGTGATTCCCAGGACCGGCTTCTGCAGTTGCAGATACTCGAAAATCTTCGCCCTAATTGCGATGGGCGCTATACAGTCACAGGACTCGGCAATCAAGGCGTCGGCCTGCTTCATCCTGTCGAACGCTTCCGACTGAGGCACATGCCCAGTCAAAGAATACACCTCCGGGTGCCGACTGCCGCCGATCACGGCCAGCTGGGTGCTGTCAAGACTTCCGACCATCTCGACTTCGATTGGCACCCCTTGCTCCACCGCTTTGTCCACCGCTGCGGCCAAGGCTTCCACAGCAGCCAGGCTATGGATTTTTCCCGCATGCAGCAGCCGAAGGGCTTCCCCACGGTTGTCTGGATGGGCTGGTGCCGACTCGCCGTCGTACCCATTCATGATCACCGTGGTCTTCGACTCGATGCCGGGGCAGGTTGCCGCCAACTGGCGCGCATATCCGGGACCGACCGTCACCACTGCCGTTGCACGGGACAGCACCCGGCGCTCCAGCCAGCGTCCCAGCCGTTCATGCACCGAAGTGGGGAAAGCCCGCATGCCGGGCCAGATGTACGGATCGCGGAAGTCGCAGACCCACGGTTTGCCGCTGATCCCGGCCAGTACTAGAGCCGCCAAATGCGGCCCCATCGGCAGCCCGCAACTGTAAATGGCGTGGTGGCCCCTGAGGTGGCGAAGTCCCGCGACCGTAGCCGCGAGCGTCCAGGCCAAGGCCAGGTCCGGCAACCCAAAATAGCGTCCGAAGCGCCCAATCCGAGTGCCTTTGCGCGGTTGCTTCGGCTTCGAGGACGCTCCTGTGGGGAACGCCTGCGCCTGCGAGGTCGGGGAGTAGCCAACGGCCCGGCGGGCAAGAGTGCCGGTCAGGCTGGCGAGGTCCGGCACACGAACGATCTCGGCGCTTTTGGGAACGAAGCGCAGTAGGCTGTCATCCCGCCGCCGCGCCGGCAGAGACGAGGACGACACCGAGATCACCGTCGGACGCCAGCCGAACTGCGGCAACAGCCGCGCAAACCCGGCCGTGCGCAGGGAACCAATTCCAGAGAGCGGCGGAAACGTGCGCGAGATGAATAAAACATTTTTCATACGAGACAGATGCCGAGGAAGCTGCTATCTATTACTCTTTCCGCGCACAAAGACGCACATAAATGCGCCCTGCCTTCATTCGAAGCAATTGTCCGCCGACGGCCGGCCAGCCACCCGGATGAAGGTCGGCGGCCTGCCTGAACCGACGCCATGCCTCTTTCCAACTCTTGAAAGCGACAAATCGCAAACAGTCGGCAACGAACAATTTGGCCAAGGCGCGCTTTCTGGGAGCGGTGAACGTTTGATTGCTCTGCAGAATCTGCACCACTTTGCCGACGATGTATTCGTGCTGACGCGTACCCTTGAGCTTGTCGGAACCAATGCTACCCGGAGATTTTCGCACCTGATACAGGATTTCCGGCAAGTGAACGAAACGGATACCGGATGCCGCCATGCGCAGGTGCAAGTCGAATTCCTGTCCGCACGGCAGTGCCGGATCGAATCCGTTTACTCGGTCAACGTTGGTTGCGGGATGCAACGGCGATGATGTCTGCAGGCTTCCGGTTGCCAGGCACACAACCGAATCCTCGTCCGACGGCCAGTTAGCGTGGGTGCAGGTGCCAAGTTGCCGTGAGGTTTGCTGATCAAAAACGTCCCAATCGCAGAAGCTGGCTGAGTTTTCAGGAAGCTGTATCGCGTGATTGAGTTGTTTTTCCAGTTTATCGGGATACAAAACATCGTCGGCGTCCAAGAATTGGATGTACTCGCCGCTGGCGGCTTCGATACCGCGGTTCCTCGCGACCGGTGCGCCGGCGTTGACTTGGCGGATCAGTTGGGTCGTGAAATCTGCGGTGTCCGCATGGGCCGTCTGCCAGTCGGCGACAGCCTGAACGGTGTTGTCCGTGGAGCCGTCGTCCACGACGAGCAGTTCGATTGGGCGATGCGTTTGCGCGAATACGCTGTCCAGTGCGTCCGCAATCAGCGTCTCGCTGTTGTATGCGGGAACGACTACGCTCACCCGTGAATTTTCTGTCTTGCTTGTCAAAAATCCGAAAACCTATGCACTTATGTCTGTATCCGGCGAAAGCGTGTGCGCAAAAAGCACAGTGCGGAGCGATAAGCATTGTGCAAGCTCAGAATCAGTCTGCTTCCGCCCTTGGGAAGCCTCGCCGTCAACTTCAGATACCACACAAGGATCGAACACGACATGCCGAGCCCCCGCTCGAGCATGTCCGCCGCCGCCCTGGCGCTATCCCTGTCGTCCGACTCGGACGCGAGTTTCGCTGCCGCCATGCATCGCGGGAAGAAGGTTCGCCGCCGGTCTTTTCGAGATGCTCCGTACTTCTCGATGAATAGCAGTCTGCAATCACACCCGGCAAGGATAAAGCGAATGCCAGATGCAGGGTTGCTTCGCTGACTCAGCGAATCCCCCCTCCGGCGGTACGTGGCGAGCTCCGTATCCATATAGGCGAAATCCGTAATCCGGGCCAATTCAAGAAAGAGCGGAATATCGCCCATCGGAATGCGCTCCGTTACAAACAATTCCGGCCAAGCTGAAAGAATCCGGCCAGCGATGTCAGTGCGAAGACAAATAGTACAGGTTCTGAGACCGCCGACAGTGCGCTCGTATTCGTCCGTAAGAACGGCACGGAAAAGTTCCTCGCCATGCGGTGTAACCGTTATTGTGTCGCTATGATCACGGGTACGCACCTGCCCTGTTTTGGTTTGGACCGTACGATAGGCACTGTGCACAAGGGCCACACACGGGTTGCCTTCCAGAAACTCTACCTGTTTTTGCAGTTTGTCATGCCGGTGCCAATAATCATCGCCCTCGCACGGTGCTCGATACTCGCCGCGAACGCGCGCCTTTGTTCTCAATCCATTCCGCCGGGCACCCACATTTTTGTCGGCAGTGAGAACCCGGATGGTTTCGGGGTAGCGCCGTTGGTAATCGAGGACGATTTCCCGCGTACGGTCAGCTGAACAATCTTCACCAATGATCAGTTCGAAGGGATATTCTGTTTGCTGGTTGATTACCCCCTCGATGGCTTCGGCAATGAATGGTTCATGGTTGTAGGTAATCATGGTGACGGTTACCATCGGGTTTTTAACCAACTTGTCGGCGTCGCTTATTTCCGAACACGGAATACTGGCGACGTCAATGATCTCTGAATTTTCCTGAGTGGGCGCTGGTTTTGACACGATAGTGGGATTATGAGTTGTTTTCATGCTATGTTTTATAGCGAATTGCTTTGCCGGTCATGCGGCTTGCCGGGCGCTGATTTTGTTGAATCTGCCGTGCGCGGCGCTCCGAATGATGTCGAATCCTTCAATGAAGGCGGGGAAGCGGAATATCCAGCACAGGGCAACATAAACAAAACCGCCAGTGAGTATTTGGCCGATAAGCAGCGACCAGTCATTGGCGGCCAGAAATGTCCAGTTCAGGGAATAGACGACAGCTGCCATCGCTCCGCTTGCCGCAGCATACGGTGCAATGTCGCGCAGTTGTCGCCGGATCGGGTAGCCGGCGGTCATGTGCGTATAGCGAGCATTTAGGACATAGGCGATCAAACTGCCAATCACCTGTCCAATGACCAACCCCATCACCCCCCAGTTCCAAGCAATCGAAATGTTGATGATGGTTAAAACTTTTTTGATGACGGCCAGCCGCAAAAACAAATCCGAACGTCCGACCGATTTGATCACATTGAGATTCAGTACATGCAGGGGATAGAGCATGCCCGCAAGGCACAGTAGTTGCAAATACGGCACGCATGGCAGCCATTTTTCGGTGAGCAAAATGTGCACGAGAGGACGAGCAACCACGGCCATGCCGATCATGACAGGAAAGATCATCATGACCAATAGTGCCATGGCACGGGACATGGCACGCTGAAGTCGAGCCGGCTCATCCTGGAGATGGGAAAACACCGGGAACATGACTTTCTGCACAACCTGGGTCAAGGATTGAGTCGGCATGCGCTCCAGGGAGTGAGCCTTGGTGTAGAATCCCAGGGTGGCCGGTGTGAACATTTTTCCAATTATGACCAGGTAGATATTGCGGAAAAAGGTTTCCAGCAGGCTGGATGCGAGCAATTTCGAACCGAAGCTGAACAGTGCGCGGATAGACGCTAAGCTGAATATAAGCGACGGTCGCCAGGGGTTGACAAACCAGAAAAAAACGGTTTGCAGCACTGCGGCGGCAAGTTGCTGATATACCAACGCCCATACACCGAAGCCTTGGTACGCCATCGTAATCCCGAGTATCCCCGAAAGAAGGCTTGAAGCAAACATAGCCCCGGTGAGGGATTTGAAGTCCAGTTTTTTGTTAAGCAGGGTTCGCTGGATCATTCCGAACGGGTTGATAATTAGCCTCAACCCTATCACACGCGTCAGCGGTATCAGCAGCGGCTCGCTGTAAAAATCGGCAATAAATGGAGCTCCAACAAAAATTGCTGCGTATGCCAGAAGTCCGATCAGGATGTTGAAATAGAAGACAGAGCATTCATCGGTTCGGTCATGGTTTTTTTTTTGAATCAGCGCCGAGGTGAAGCCGCTATCGATGAAGGTCTGCGCGACGGCGATGAAGATGGTCAGCATGCCGATCAACCCAAACTGCTCCGGCAGGAGCAGACGCGCCAGGATGATGCTGACTACAAACATCACCAACCGCTGCGCCATAGTGCCGGCAAAGCTCCATGACAGGGCATGCAGGGTTTGGGATCGGAGAGATTTGGACATATTTAGTAATAATTAGCCACAAAAAGGCGCAAAATCAGAGGTCGGAGGTACGAGGTCGGAGGTTGCTAGTAGAATAGGCGTCCCGCCTGTTCAACCGATCCAAGTAGAATAGGCGTCCCGCCTGTTCAGCCGATCCAAGTAGAATAGGCGTCCCGCCTGTTCAGAGATGATACCCGGGCAATGAGACGTTCGGTGCTACAGGCGGGACGCCTGGAGACGGCGGGCCTCCGCCGTTCTTTCCCGCC
This sequence comes from uncultured Victivallales bacterium, assembly GCA_964604795.1. Classification (GTDB taxonomy): domain Bacteria; phylum Verrucomicrobiota; class Lentisphaeria; order Oligosphaerales; family CAZSBQ01; genus CAZSBQ01. The sequence goes on from CAZSBQ010000182.1 coordinate 6,020, forward strand.
CGAACAAAACGCCCGAGGCCGGGCGGCTCCAGGGGTAATTGCCAATAATCGGTTCTACAGGCAGGGATGCCCGTAGTACTAGGCTCGCTTGGGCCTACAGGCGAGACGCCTGTAGTACTGGGCTCTCTCCGACGATCTCCGGTGCTATTCGGTGCGTAGCCGGGGCACGAGCACGTGGCGACGGAAGGTGAGCACGCGTTTATCGGTCTGATTGATTGCTCGTGTTTCGACATACACGATCCCGCGGTCTGGCTTGCTGCGCGAAGGTCGGACCTCCAGCACCTCGGTCTCGGCGTATAGCGTGTCTCCAATGAACACGGGACCATCGTGGGTAATAGTTTCGTAATCAAGATTGGCAATAGCGCGGCCGCTTACGTCCGGCACGGTCATTCCCACCACCAAACTGAAAACTAGGGTCCCAACGACCAAAACCCGGCCGTGATGCTGCTTCCCCGCATAGTGCTGATCCAGGTGTATCGGATGATGATTCATGGTCAGCAGCGCAAAGAGGTTGTTGTCGCTCTCCGTAATCGTCTTGCCGGGCCAGTGGCGGTAGATGTCACCGACGTGGAATTCTTCCAGATACCGACCAAACGGATGGGCTGTATTGCTCGACCCTGTCATAGCTGCTCCCTTCGGTTTGAGTGGATATCCATGTCCAGCTGTTCCGCGCGGTGCAGGAGAGCCTTCGCCTGCTTCACAATGGGCGGTGCCACGAATTTTCCCTCGGTGAAGGCAATGCTGCGGTTACCTTCCTTGGCCTCGCGGTCGATTTTCACCACCTGGCACGCATTTGCGATGTCCTCGGCTGACGGAGAATAACCGGCGTTCGCCTCGGAAACTTGCAACGGATGAAGAACCAGCATGCCCGAAAATCCGAGCGCCCGGCTCTCTTTGACGTAGGCGCGACACCCGTCCACGTTCTTGATGTCCAAGTAGGGGGTGTCAACCGGCGTGCATCCGGCGGCTCGAGCTGCCAGAACAATCTGGCTGCGCGGCACGATCAAATTCGCACGTGTCTCTCCATGTTCGGCGCAGATGTCCAGCAAATAATCTTCATGTCCGAACACCAACCCGACAACGCGCGGGGAGGCCAGGGCAATGTCCCGGGCGCTGAGAACCGCACCCGCCGTTTCTATCAAGGGGAAGATCACAAAACGCCCGGCGGGTGGCGGATATTCGGCTTCCAAAGCCTGCAATCGCTGGTCGAAGGCATCAACATCCGCCGGACTACGGACCTTGGGAAGGATGAAGCCATCCACGCCCGCAGCGGCCAATTCGGCCACATCCCGATCATGAAACTCGGTTTCGTGGTCGTTGACCCGCACCAACGTCGGCTTGGACGGGCGTTGCTTCCGCAATGCCTCCACCACCGTATGCCGGGCTTCGTCTTTCTTTGGAGCGGGTACGGCATCCTCCAGGTCCAGTACGAGAACATCCGCTTCCGACTTAAGCGCGCTGGTGTAGAAGCGCTCCACATGGGCGGGCACGAACAGCAGGCTGCGCGCTCCCGACCAGCGAGGGCGCAAATCGTCAGCGGAAGGAGTGGGAGAGGGGATCATTGTCAGTCTCGCGGTTTAAGATGCCAGACCAGCCCTGTGGGCATTTGCCCTTGGGGTGTCTCCACCAAATCGAACTGCGCTTCGTGCTCGAGGGTGTACGGAATCTTCGTCAGCAGGTATTGAAATTGGTCCCATCTGAGCACCCCCTGTCCCGAAACGTCGTGGAACAGCAGAAACTCCGGCATGATGCTGCCGTGACGGTTCTTCGCCAGCACCTCCACGGGCAGGCTCACAATCTCGCCGACGATCAGATGCGCATCGGGACAGACAGCGTGGATGCGGGTGAAAAAGTCCGCAACCAAGTCCGCGTCATGACGGGAAATCTCGTGCACCAGGTACCACATGGAAATCACCGCATCACCGCCTTGACTTTCGTGCCGCTCTGCAATGGTCCGTGCCCAGGCATCAACGTCAAGGGCGTCGGTCTGCACCGTGGCCACGGGCGTTTCAGGATACTTGCTCCCAAGGTTCTTCACAGTCTCGCTGATCGCCACCTCCGAAAGATCAGAGGCTATCACGTTGACATCGGGGAATTCCTGGATTACTCGTCCCAGAAAGTCGCCGTCGCCACAGGCAATGTCGCCTATGACACGCACGTCCAACGAGCTCATCATTTCAATGGCCCTCGGAAAGAACTTGCGCCCGTTGGTCAGGCCGCTGCCGATCACGTTGTCCAGGCGGTCGCAGGCCGGCTGCTT
>CAZSBQ010000183.1:0-8257 GCA_964604795.1 uncultured Victivallales bacterium
GCAATGGCTTTAGTATCAACGGGCATCCCTGCCTGTTGTGAAGTTCTCCGCACCCCGGATGGCCGCAGTACGTAAGCAATCCAAAACCATGTCGTTCTACTTGGGCATGTTTTGAGTTTGAGGAACTGAATTCTGGTGTTTTGGTGGTGCGTGATGCGGGGTGTGCTATTTTACGGGTTGAATTATTGAAAGGTCCGACATAGCGAAACACAATAAAGGCGGCAGGCTCATGGCAGATATTGAGGCGCAGGTATCGCAGCAGCAGGAAATGGAGAAGATCGTCACGCTGTGCAAGCGGCGTGGCTTCATTTTTCAGAGTTCGGAGATTTACGGGGGGATCAACGGGTTTTGGGATTATGGTCCGTACGGGGTGGCGATGCGACGGGCGGTGGAGAATTTGTGGTGGAACTACATGGTCACGTCCCGGACGGATGTGGAGGGGTTGGATTCGACGGTGATTTGTCATCCGGAGGTGTGGCGGGCTTCGGGGCATCTGGAGAAGTTTGCGGACATGATGACCGACTGCACCGAGTGCAAGCGGCGCTACCGGGTGGACCAGATGGCGGACCCTGGCACATGTCCGGAATGCGGATGCACTGAACTCACGCCGCCGCGCGAGTTCAATTTGATGATGAAGACGTTTGTCGGTCCGGTCTTTGACGAGGACCACGCGGCGTATCTGCGCGCGGAGACCTGTCAGCCGATCTTCAGCGATTTTCACTTGGTGCGGATTGCCTCGCGGCAGAAGCTGCCGTTCGGGATCGCGCAGGTGGGCAAGGCGTTCCGCAACGAGATCAATCCGCGGTTCTTCACGTTCCGCTCGCGCGAGTTTTCGCAGATGGAGATGGAGTTTTTCTGTCGCGAGAACGAGTCGATGAGTTGGTACGAGTATTGGCGGGACGAGCGCAGGCGCTTTTACACCGAGGTGCTGGGGATTGCGCCGGAGTCGCTGCGCCTGGTCGATCACGAGCAGCTGGCACACTACGCCAAGGCTGCGCTCGATCTCGAGTTCGAGTTTCCGTTCGGGTGGGGCGAGATCGAGGGGGTTCATCACCGCGGAACGTGGGACTTGACGCGGCACCAGGAGTACTCCGGGAAGGATTTGCGCTATTTCGATCAGGAAAGCAACGAGCGCTTTTTGCCGACGGTCGTGGAGACTTCGTGCGGTCTGGACCGTTTGTGCCTGATGCTGCTGTGCCACGGCTATTCCGAGGAGTACGCCGACAGCAAGAAGGAGGACCGGGAACAGGACATTCGCCTGGTGCTGCGGCTGCCGGCGGTAGTGGCGCCGGTGCAGGTGGCGGTGCTGCCGCTGTCCAAGAAGTTGAACGAGCCGGCGCGGGATGTTTTGCGGCGCCTGCAGGGACAGTGCCGGACCGAATTCGACGTCACCGGCAGCATCGGCAAGCGCTATCGCCGGCAGGACGAGATCGGCACGCCGATTTGCGTCACGTTTGATTTCGACTCGCTCGAGGACAGGGCCGTGACGGTCCGGGACCGGGACACCATGGCGCAGGAGCGTGTGCCTGTGGACGAATTGACAGCCCATCTGGGCGGGAGAATAAGCTGATGCGCATGCACTTTGCCCCTGTTTCGCCGCGCCGTCGACAATGGGTTCTGTGGCTGCTGGCGGTGTTCGCCGCGGCCAACACCTTGGTTGGGTTTGCGGTCTACTCTCAAGCCACGGAGGGCAATGACGAGGACGAGGCCCTGGAGCGCATGCGGATTATGATGCATGTGCTGCAGCTGATTCGTCAGAACTATGTGGATACGGAAGCGACGGCACCGTCGCGCCTGATCGATCACGCGCTTGAGGGAATGGTGGGCGCTTTGGATCCGTTCAGTTCCCATCTGAAGCCCGAAGAATACGACGACATGATGGAAAGCACCGAAGGGGAATTCGGCGGGTTGGGCGTCGTAGTCACAATGCGCGAAGATCGCCTGACCGTGGTCAGTCCCATGGAGGGCAGTCCCGGTGCGGAAGCCGGGTTGCGGTCGGGGGATAGAATCGTTGAAATTGAAGACCGCAGCACGCAGGGCATGGGGCTCAGCGAAGCCGTTCACCTGCTGAAGGGGCCGCCCGGCACGGATGTCACCATCACCATCAAGCGCCCGAAGACCGGCGAGAGCCGCGAGGTGACGATCACTCGCGAGCTGATCGAGGTGCCGAGCGTGAAGGATGTGCGGGTCATTGAGGACGACATCGGCTATCTGCGGATCACGCAGTTCAATGAACCGACGTCGGATGATTTGCGCCGGGAGCTGGAAGGCCTGCTGGAGAAGGACATCGGCGCCCTGGTCGTCGATGTGCGCAACAACCCCGGCGGGCTGCTTCAGTCGGCCGTGGATGTGAGCAGCCTGTTTCTTCCCAAGGGCAAATTGGTGGCGAGCACCGAGGGACGCATGCCCTCGCAGAAGCAGCGATATGTGACTTCGAACGGCAGTCAGCTGCCCAAAGACCTGCCGGTGGCCATCCTGGTCAACGGCGGCAGCGCGAGCGCCGCCGAAATTCTGGCGGGCAGTCTCAAGGACTGGGGCCGGGCGGTGTTGGTGGGCGAGAAAACCTTCGGAAAGGGTTCAGTGCAGAACATTATCCAGCTTCCGGACGGCAGCGCGCTGCGCCTGACCACGGCCAAATACTACACCCCGAGCCACCAGATTATTCACGAGCAAGGCATTGAACCGAACATCGTCGTGTCCCTGTCGGATGCCGAGCAGGAGCAGCTGCTGCGCCGGCGACGGTCCGGAGAAGCCGAGGTGATGCTGGACTCCCAGCTCGAACGCGCGGTCGATACGCTCAGGAGCTATCGGACCCTCCGGCAGGCCGCCCGCGGCAAATTGACGCTTGCCGAAAGCCGGGATGATGGCGATATCGGGGGTGGGGCCGATGGCAGCGCTGATGACGGCGATCAATAGTAGTGTGGCAGAGAGCAGCGCTCATGGGCAATAAAATTCTGGGCATCGAGACCAGCTGCGATGAGACGGCGGCGGCTGTGGTTGAACAGGGCACGGCTGTGTGCTCGAACATCATTGCCTCGCAGGTGGAAGCGCACGCAGCCTACGGTGGTGTCATTCCCGAGCTGGCCGCGCGCGAGCACGCGCGTGCGATCGACCGTGTTGTCGAGGTTGCACTGGTGGAGGCGGAGACGTCACCGGAGTCGCTGGCGGGCGTGGCCGTGGTCAATCGTCCCGGTCTGGTTCCGGCGTTGCTGGTTGGCGTGTCGTACGCCAAGGGACTGGCGGCCGCCCTGAACGTGCCGTTTTTGCCGGTCAATCACATACTCGCGCATGTGTATGCGGCGTTTTTGGGCGAATCCGAGCGATTGGCGGAGGCGTCGACGTATCCGATTGTGGCATTGGTGGTTTCCGGGGGGCACACGCTGCTTTTGCGGATTGACTCGGACGGTCGGCTGTCGATTCTGGGGCAGACGCTGGACGACGCGGCGGGGGAGGCGTTCGACAAGGCGGCCAAGATTCTGGAGTTGGGGTACCCCGGCGGTCCGATCATCGACCGATTGGCGGCGGAGGGCGCCCCGGATGCGGTGACGTTTCCGCGCGGGCTCTGTGGCGGCGGCGGGCGAGCGCCGAAGCCGGAAAACCGCTTCAACTTCAGTTACAGCGGGGTCAAAACCGCTCTTCTGTATCATGTGGCGGGCCGCCGACTCGATGAGCGGGAGTTGCGCGATGTGGCGGCCGGCTACCAGAAGGCGGTGGTCGGAGTGCTCGTGGACAAGACCGCTGATGCGTGCCGCAGTGCGGGCGCGTCCACGGTGGTGGTCTGCGGCGGGGTGGCCTGCAATCGCTCGCTGCGTACCGAGATGGCGGCCGTTCTCGCCGACGAGAGCGTGCAGTTGCGGATTGCGCAGCCGAAGTTTTGCGCGGACAACGCCGCCATGACGGCCGGACTGGCTTGGCACCAGCTTGCGGACGGCGGCGCGGATTTCGATGTTCCGGTGGGCGGTCGTTTCCGAACGGATTCGCAGCCGCTGCCGTTTGCTCCCGGTTTGTCATGACGAATTCCACACTCAAACCAAATCGACGAAAAAACATTCTTCTGGCGTTGTTCTTCACCGTCGTCACCGCCGGTGTTGTTTTGGGGGTGACGGTCTGGTTGGTTGGCGGCGCCATTGGCGCGTTTCTGTCCGACGAGGACGGCAGTGTCGATGCTGCGGAGGTCGAGGAAGCAGTCGAGTGCGATACTCCGGAGCGGGTGCACCCACCGGGGGATGATGCGTCCGCGCGCCTCGATGACGAGCACTGGCGCGCCAAGGTGCGGCGCTTGGCCGAGATGATCGAGCGCGGCCAATCCGGAACCTTCCGCTTCTTCGGTGCGGACCTCAATGCGATGCTCGATGAGGCGCGCCGGCACGGCGACTTCGAAGGGCGCGCCACCATCAGGGTGAGCGACTCGCTGCTGCAGGCTGACGTCAAAATGCCGCTCCGGGATCTGCCGATCCTGGAGGGCCGTTTTTTGGATGCGCGCATAATTTTGGACATTGCCCTTGGAGACGGCGACGAAAAGCTGTATATTAAAAAACTTGTGCCCTGCGGTGGCGATTGGCGGACCCGCGCCCTCCTGAAAGGGCTGGAGAACCGCGACCTGAGCGATGTTCTCGAACAAATCCCCGTCGCCGAGGAGCTGCGGCAAAATTTTCGGCGCATCGCGGTCGAGGATGACGCGCTGGTGCTGGTGACCCGCAGTCGCCCCGATGTCGGCAACGACCGCCGGCAAACCGACTAACGCGGACGACGAACAACGGATGATTTCATGCCTTTGGCTTCGGATACGCAACACAAAAACGAATACAACCGGTCGGACACTCTGCGAATCGGGATCGAGCGCCCTCGGCAATGCGCCCCGGAAGAGCCTGTTCAGCAAGAGGATGCCGAGGCTAAGCATCCCGATCCCTTCCATCGTTATCTCAGCGGGGCGGAGGGGCGGGTTCTAAACCAAGTTTTGGAAGGCCTTTACGACGCGGTGCTGATTGCCGAATTCGAGGGCAACGGGCGAATTCTGTTCGCCAACGGGCGAGCAACGGAGTTTTTTCAGTACAGTGCGAAGGAACTGATCGGCAAATCGGTGGTGGAGCTGATCTCCGGGGCGGGCACCGATACACTTGAATGGATTCGCACGCATTTGGCTCGTCAACGTGTGTTCATCGAGTGCTACTGCTTGGCGGCGGACGGGTATGTTTTTCCCGCGGAGATCACCATCAGCGTGTTGTCGTATCGCGTCGAAGGCGCCGAATACAGCGCGCTGTGCTTTTTCGTTCGCAATGTCACTGCCCGCAAGAAGACCGAGGAGGAGCTGGCCAAGGTCTCCGAGGAAATGGTTCGCTCGGCGCACTACGCGGGTATGGCGGAGATCGCGACCGGAGTCATTCATGATGTGGGCAACATCCTTAACAGCATCAATGTGTCCTGCGATGTGATGCGCGACACCATTTGTTCCTCGCAGCTGGACAATCTCCTCAAGGTCAATGAGCTTTTAAAGCGGCACGCCGATGATTTGCCGGAGTTCCTGACCGCGCACCCGAAAGGCCGACTGCTGCCTCAACTCTATCCCGAACTGGGGGAGAGCCTGAAGGCGGATTTCGTGAATCTGGATCAGGAACTGGCCAACCTCAGCCGAAGCATCAACCTCATTCGCGACGTGATCACCACACAGCAGGAGCGAACCACGGCGGAAGGGTTGCGCGAGGAAACGGACCTCGAACCCCTGGTCGAGGACGCGCTCACGTTGCAGAACGCCAATATCGCCAATCATTCGGTGCGCGTCGAACGAGAGTTCGACAGCGACGTGCCGCCGGTGATGACCGAAAAGACCAAGCTGATCTATGCCTTGGTCAACCTGATCAAGAACGGCGTGGAGGCCATGGAGGAAAAGGACGACCAGCACCGGGTGCTCACTCTGCACCTGTTTCGGCGGAACGCGGAGGTGGTCATCGGTGTCCGAGACTGCGGCAGCGGTGTTTCGGTTCAAGACCGCGAGCGCTTGTTTGCGCACGGGTTCACCACAAAAGAGGACGGCCATGGATTCGGACTGCACGCCAGCGCCAACTACATCAACGAAATGGGCGGCGTCATCGAATTCGACAGCGAGGGCCAAGGCTTGGGCTCCGAGTTCCGAATCCGTCTGCCAGTGAATCCCGACGAGCCGATTGCCCGAAAAACCGAAACCAAGCCGTTGCATCGGCGAGCCAAGGTTGGCCAATGAACAACCGAATTCTCATTGTAGACGACAGTCAGGCGATTCACGATGATTTCCGCAAGATCCTGCCGTGCAATCACCGCAGCGATCAGCTGAACGAGTTGCTTTCGCAGGTCATTGGCGACAAAACGGTCGGTAGCGAGGGGGTGCTGGAATCCGGGCGACCGGACGGCAGGGTGTTTCAGCTCGATCATGCCTACCAGGGCCTGGAGGCCGTGGAGAAGGTGCGCGAAGCTCTCGTGGCCGAGCGGCCCTACGCTTTGATCTACACGGATGTGCGCATGCCGCCGGGCATCAGCGGCATCGAGGCGGCGCGCCGAATGTGGGAGATCGACGGCAACTTGGAAATTGTGGTCGTCACTGCGTATTCGGACCACTCCTGGCGGGATATCCTCGAGGAACTCGGCGGCACCGATCAGCTGCAGTTCATTCGCAAGCCGTTTGATACCACGACCATCAAGCAGATGACCCTGGCGCTGACACACAAATGGAATCTTCATCGGCAAGTGCAGCACCATGTGGAGGAACTGGAGGCGACTGTCGCCGAACGCACGGTCGAGCTGCGGCGCAAGGTCGCCGAGTTGGAGCAGGCACTTCGCGAAGTGCGCCAGCTGCGGGGAATCATCCCCATGTGCGTGTACTGCAACAAAATCCGCAACGATTCGGAGTACTGGCAGCGCGTGGACGAGTACATCCGCTGTCACAGCGTCGCTGAAATCAGCCACGGCATCTGCCCGGAATGCTACGCCCAGCATGTGCAACCGCAACTCGATGAACTTGAGGATGAATCCCGTTCCGGCATCGCGGACTCCGAATACAAGCAATGAGTGTGCGCGTCACCATCCTCGGCAGCGGCACCAGCACGGGGATCCCCATGCTCGGCTGCACCTGCACAGCCTGCACCTCGACGGATTCGCGCGATCGCAGACTCCGTTCCAGCCTGCTGATCTCAGTCGCCGGGCGAAATGTGGTGATCGACACCACTCCGGAATTCCGGATTCAGATGCTGCGCGCCGATGCGGGGTCTTTGGACGCGGTGCTGCTGACGCACAGCCATGCGGACCACATTCACGGCTTCGACGATCTGCGGGCGTTCACGATGGGTACCGACAAGCGCATCCCCGTCTACGGCGCTTCGCACACCCTGGCGCATATTCGCGAGCATTTCCGCTACATCTGGGAAAGCGAGCAGGTGGGCGGCGGCGTGCCGCAGGTCGATTTGCGGGCCGTGGACGCCCCCTTCGAGGTGGCGGGGTTGGCCGTCGAGCCCATTCCGGTTCGGCACGGGCGCTTGGACGTGTTCGGCTATCGATTTGCGGACTGCGCATACATCAGCGATGTTTCCGACATCCCCGAAAGCTCGATGGAGCGGCTCCGAGGGCTGAAGCTGCTCATTCTGGATGCGGTTCGCTACCGACCGCATTCCACCCATTTTCACCTTGAGGCCGCCAAGCAAGTCGCCCGGCAGCTGGCGCCGGCAAAAACCGTGTTCACGCACCTCAACCACGATTTCGTGCACGCCGAGCTTGTGGCGCAGTTGCCCGCGGGCATGGACGCCGCTTACGACGGCATGCAATTCGAGCTAGACCCTGTCCCTAAAGGGTGTGGGCAGACCTTTTAGTTCAAACGCCCCCGCCGACCTTGCGTCGGTGGAGCGCAGATTCTCTGCTTGTCGGACACGACAAGCCCCCTTTCCCCCCTCCCCGGCGGCGCCGCCGGGGAGGGGGGAAAGGGGGGATTGCCTGCTCAACACACTGGATATCAATCTCTTGCTCCACCGACGCGAGGTCGGCGGGGGCAAAAATAAACTTTCTGGACAGGGTCAAGCTACCACTGCCGTTGAAAACATTTTCATTTATGCTATTGTTTGATGGTAAAAGTTTTAGTACCAAACTCTGCAAAGGAACTGTTTGAGGGAGAAGGCGAATGAGCGTACCATCCAACATCAGAACTGTTGACCTATTTGCGGGGGGCGGCGGGCTAAGCTTGGGATTCATGAATGCAGGGTTCAATGTAGTAGCCGCCTACGATAATTGGCCTGCGGCT
>CAZSBQ010000184.1:0-8243 GCA_964604795.1 uncultured Victivallales bacterium
TCTGCGCTCCACCGACGCAAGGTCGGCGGGGGCGTTTGAACTAAAATTTATGCCCACACCCTTTCTGGACAGGGTCTGGCAGGGCTTTGGGGCGAGCAGCCCCAAGACTTCGTGATTAGAAGGCGGATTTGACTTGGACGCCTTGTTGTTGGACCCGGCGCATTTGGTCGAATTGCTGCATGTTTTTGAATTGGATGCTCTTGTTGTAGGTGCGCAGGTTCTGCTGGTAGTCGGCGGGTGCTTGTTCGGTTTGTTTGGGTTGGGGGCGGCGGCTTCCGTCATGGGGTTGACCGACCCAGGTTTCGCCGCGGTGGAAGGCGTAGCGGGATTCGCCTTCGCGGGCGATGATGGTGGGGTTGCCGCGCAGGTTGTCGGCGACGAAGATGCCGCGCAGGTCGGTGTCTCCGGAGCGGAATTCTTCGTCGGCGCTGCCGATGGCCTTGACGTGGACGTTGGGGCGGTAGCCGCCTTCGACGGCGTCGAGGACATTGGCGCGCACGCGTCCGCTGTCGGCGTAGGTCTGCACCTCGATTGTCAGCGGGGTGATGAGAACGAGGCCGCTGGTGAACAGGTTGTCGCCGCGGCAGATGACCAGGTATGCGCCCTCGTCGGAGAGGTCGAGGACGACCTCCCGGGTTTTGTCCACATAGTCCCTGCCGTCGCCGAGTTCGACGGCCTTCTCCAGTTCCGGATCGATGCCGGCGAGGTGGATTTTGGAGATGCGGCTCAGGTTCTTCTCGCGCAGGTAGAGTTTCATGAGGTCGACCCGGTACACCTGGAGGAAGGCCTCCTTGATGTTGCGGTACTCGAGGGGGAGTTCAACTTCTTCGCCGGGTCGGACGATGGTGACTTCCTCCATGGATATTTCCATGTCCTCGAAGTATTCGATGGCCTGGGCGGCGTCGGGGTAGTCCTTCATGACCTTGCGGTACGAGTCGATGGCTTCGGCGGGATTGCCCTGGGCGTGGTGGATTTGGCCGACGATGTACTGGGCGAACTCGCTGTCCTTGCTCTGGCCGTTGGCGACCTCGACGGCGGCGCCGAGGGCCTTGTCGTAGGCGCTCTGCCAGAAGTGTCCGAGGGCCTCCATGTAGCGGAAGCTGCTGGCGAGGGTGCTTTCGGCATAGCGCTTGGCGAAGCGGGTGCTGAGCTTGACAACGAGGGGGTGGTTCTCCAAGTCGAGAAAGGCGTTGGCCAGGCTGAAGGCCGCGTCGTCGGCGAGCGGATCGGTGGGGTAGAGCGTGAGGAAGTCGGTGAGCATGGTGGCTGCACGCTCGAGCATGTCGAGTCGGTCGGGTTGCACGCCGTCCTCTTCGGGGAGGGTGTGTGCGTTGGGCGCCTTGTTGTAGAGCGCCTGGCTGAGTGCGAAGTGCGCGGACACCACGTTCGAGGAATCGGGGTATTCCCGCCAGAGGTTCTCCTGGTAGTCGACGGACTGCAGGAAGCGTCCTTCGTCCTCGAGGACGGCGCTGATGTTGGAGTCGCTGACGAAGCTGGCGCCGATGGTGGCGCGGAAGACCAGCCAGGAGCGCTCGAACTCGCCGATGTCGCGGTAGGCCCTGCCGACCACGAGTATCTTGTCGAAGGGAATCTCCAGGTCCGGGTAGCGCTCGCGCAGGACCTCGAACATCTCAACGATCCGTGGCGCTTCGTAGTACTTCTCGGTAGTGAGAATCCACAGCAGCATGCGGGCCAAGTGCTTCTCGTTGTAGTCGTGGTCGCGTTTGTGCAGCTCTGTGAGGTGCTCCAGGGCGTCGGCGTAGAGACCGTCGTTGAAATGGAGCGTGCCGAGCTTGTACAGCTCCTGTTTGTTCAGGTTGTAGGGCTCGTCGGATTCTTCGCCGGGGCCAAGCACGGTGAGCGTCTTGCCGCCGGCTACCCGCATGCGTCCGGGGTGCATGGTGTCGCGGATGACGACCGGCATGGCGCGGTACGTGCCGGGTGCGTAGCCAACGAGCTGGTAGGTAATGTCGTGGGGATAGCCGTTCGGCCGGTAGTGGAAGATCAGGCGGTCGCCGCGGTTTTCGTAGTGTTCGTAGTTGCCGCTCACCGAGTCCTTGACCACCATGGCGCCGGCGGGCAGGGGGGATTCGATGACCATGTACCCGTCGAAGCGGTGGCTGTAGAAGTTCAGATGGACCCGTGTCCGCTGGCCGATTTCCAGCGTGCCGATCTGGGTGGAGCTGTTCGCGCCGATGGGGTTGCCGCGGTAGCGGAGCTGGTCGTGGTAGTAGCGCTTGTGATGCAGGTACGGATAGCGGAAGGAGTCGGGGCTCTTGATCTCCTTGGAGAACCCGCGCAGGGAGGCGGCGTACAGGAACGAGCCGCGGCCTGCCTTGCGGAATTCGACGCGGTTTTCGCCGTCCGCGAGGGCGTCCGGCGGCACGGCGAGCGTCTTCATGCGGGCGAGGTCCTTCGAGGCGAAAGTGCCCAATTCCGTGTCGTTGACCGTGACGGTCACTTCGAAGTCGGCGCGTTCCTGCTGGGCGTCTCCGAACCAGGCGGAGAGACCGGCGAGGACGGGACCGCGAACGGCGCCGGCGCGGTACGGGTAGCTGCCGCGCTGCTGGAGAAGCCAGCGCGCGGCGGCGTGCCCCTGCTCGGCGTCGGGCATCGTGCGCGCGAGAGCGAGCAGGGCCAGCCCAGTGGCCATGGTGTCGTTCTTCAGGCGTCGATTGCCTGCGCCGTGCGGCCAGTGCGCCAGCGGCGCCGGTTCGGGGCCGCCCTCGGTCAGCTTGATCTTCTGAAGCAGCAGCTCGACCAGCTCGCGCGCGACCGGTTCACGGTCGAGATTGGCGAAAGTGAGGGCGGTGTAGGCGAGCGCGGTGGCGCCCAGCGAATTGCGCTCGCGGTAGATGCGGTTGGCCTTTGCGAAGTCCGCATCGCCGCTGACGGACAGGGCGTGGAGCACGACCGCCTTGTTCTCGTAGTCCTGTGCGCCGAATTGGGACAGGTGCTTGTTCAGGTAGTTCCGGGTCTTGTTCAGCGTGTCGGCGTGGACCGCGACGCCGAGTTGCCGCGCCTTGGCGAGCGCCCAGTAGGCGCGGGCGGTCACGGTCCAGTCGTCGTAGTCGCGTTTTCCGGGGTTGGCAACCCATGAACCGTCGCCGCGTTGCGTGGAGACGAGAGTCGCCACCAAGCTGCGCGCTCGGCGTTCGAGGGCGGCGACATCCTCCGGCGGCACGTGAATGCGCCGGGCGTATTCGAGCACGCCGGCGGTGGCGAGCAGATCGCTGCCGGGGGTGCCGCCGTAGCCGGGATTCGGCGGGACAATCATCCTGCCGACCTCGGCGTTGCCGGCGACGGGCAGGATGTGAGGTGCGTCGTCGAGCACCATGCCGACCAGCGAGCGCTGCGCGTCGGGTCCGATGCTCAGGGTCATCCAGCGGCGTTCGCACTTCGGCTGGTCGGGCAGCTTCAGGTGTGCAACGACATCGTCGTCGGAGACGCCGCCATCGTGGTCGGCGTACTCCAGACCCCAGGGGACGACGGGCAGTTCGAGGAGCAGCGCGTCCGCTGCGTCGCCGGCGCGGGCGGTGACGGTGAGTTTGAGACCCAGCTCGTCCGGCACCTCGAAGGCGCGGAAGGCAACTTCGCCAACGCCGTTTTCGGCCAGTTCGACTGCGGCTTCGCGGGTGGCGACCTGGATTTTGCCGTCGACGCCGGCCGTGACGGTCAGCTTGGCGTTGACCTCGCCGAGCACGTCGTCGCGCAGACTGTGGACCCGGCCCATGACGCGCAGTTCGTCGCCGTCGCGGACGAATGCGGGGGTTTTGATGGTGACGAAGAAGTCCTTGCGGGTAACGGTTTCGGCGGTGGCCTGCCCGACCAGGGTTTCGGGAGTGCAGCCGCGGGAGGTCAGTTTCCAGGCGGTCGTCTTCTCGGGCATGGGGATTTCGACCGTGGCTTCGCCGTTTTCGTCGGTGATGACGGACGGAATCCAGTAGCCGGCGTCGGGCTGTTCGGTTCGCGGTTCCGGGACGGCTGCCGCTTCCTTCTCGCCGTGCTTCGCCTCGTATTCGGTGCGTGAGGACAGGATGCCAGCGTCGCGATCGGAGGAGTCGTCGGCTAGCTCAAGCCGATCCATCTTTGGCTTCTCGGCGGAGGGCATTGGTTCGTTCGCGGCACGGCCTGCGCCTGGGCCGCCTCCACCTCGGCGACGGACTTCTTTGCTGGAGTCAATATCCATATACTGGACCAGTTGCGATTTTCGCATTTCTTCGAGGCGCTCGCCCTCTTCCGATTCCCGTTCGCGCCGGTCCCGCTCGGCGACGACGGCCTTGATGACGGCCTCGGTGTGGCCGGCGTATTCGAAGCCGCAACTGCTGCCGGTGCGGAACTCGGCGTGGCGGCGCGCCGCCTTTTGGAAGAACTCGAGGATGTCGGGGCGGGTGTCGTCGAAGGCGTCGAAGAGGGCCTGGTCGACGAGCGCCAGGCTCAGTTCGGCCTCGACGGGGCGCCCCAACTGGTCGGTGACGACGAGGTCGACCTTGCCCTTCTCGCCGGGGGCGTAGGCGTCCTTGCGCGGGCGGACCTGGACGCGGAGTTCGCGTTCGACGGTGAACCCCTTGGCGGCGGTGCGCAGCGTGCGCTCGTCGATGGCGGCCGCGGCGATGCGCATGTTCGGAAACAGGTCGTGGCCGACCTCGAAGCGGATGTCGTTGAAGCCCTTGTTGATGGGTGTGATGTCGTAGCGCAGGATCGTTTCGCCTTCGTAGGTGACCAGGGCCAGGCCCTTGTCGAGGCGGGAGTGCAGGCGTACGCGGGCGTCGTCGCCGACCTGCAGCGTTGCGGAGTCCGCAAACAGGCGGAGGCGAGTGGCGTCGTCCTCGTCTGATACGGTGAGGGTGCTTTGCGCGGTGACGGTCTGATCGAACCGGTCCTGTCCGGCGACGCGGAGGATGTACGTGCCGCCCTTTTCGAGGGTGAAGGTGTGGGTAGCCGCGCCGGTTTCGTCGTCGGTGGTGATGGTGTGTTCCTCGACCGTCACTTCGGCGGCGGGCCGACTGGGCGGCGCCATCCAGGGGATGCGGTCGAGGACCTTGTCGGGTTTGGGCGTTTCGCGGCGCAGGACCGTGAGCGTCATCTGCTTGCCGACCGGTTCGCCGTCGGCGGCGGTGGTTTTCACCGTGGCGTCGAAGGGCGTGCCGGCCAGGACCAGATCCTCGCTGGCGGACACGGAGGCGGTGTACCCGAGACGGGCGAGGCGGAGCACCTTGGTCGATGCGACATTTTCGCCCTTCAGTTGCGCCTGGAAGGAGAGGGCGCTGCCGGGGGCCATGGGCGTGGTGTCGAAGGACAGCTCGATCCTGCCCTGCTCGTCCGTGCGCTTGGTCTCCACACGTCCGTCGGGGAGGGTGACCCGGATTGCGGAGTCCGCAACGGGCTGGCCCCAGTAGTACTCGGCCCTGGCTTCGCCCCGGACCGTCTCGCCGCGGAAGTAGACCGACTGCGGGAAGTCGAGGGCGAGGCGAATCTTCTCCAGTTTGAATTCCTGGACCTTGAAGGTGCCGTTGAAGGTGAGGGATTTGCCGTCGGCGTCCGTGCCGGTGGCCTGGATGGTGTAGTCGCCGAGTGCGGCGTTGTCGGTCAGCGGGACGTCGAGATGGAAGCTGCCGAAGCGGGACAGCTCCACCGGGTCCTGGCGCAGCAGGCGGCCCTGGGCGTCCAGGATGCTGACGTCGAAATCGATGTTGTGCGGGACGGCGTACTCGCCGTCGACGACCTCGCGCAGTATGCCGCGGCAGGAGACGGTCTCGCCGGGGCGGTAGACGTGCCGGTCGGTGTAGATGTAGCCCTTGGGGACCAGGCCGGACGAGAAGCCGAGCCCCTTCAGATTCAGGTTGTGTGCGGCGACGTGCCCGTCGCGGACGGCCATGACGCGGACGTTGGAGAGGTCCTGGAGGTCGTCGTGGGACTCCAGGTACACGCCGTCCTCGCCGGTTTCGCCGGTGGCGAAGACGGACTCGCCGTCGCTGAGCAGGATGCGGACGCCTTCGGCGGGCTGGTTCGCGAGGCGGTCCTGGGCGAAGGCAAGGGCTTCGCGGCGGCTGCTCTTGACGATGATCTCCAGGTCGGAGCGCAGGACGAGGGTGGTGGTGCGCCAGTTTTCCTCGTCGGTCACGCTGACCACGCAGGCGCCGGGCTCGTCGTCCTCGAAGGGGATATCGATGGTCTGCTCGTAGGGCATGTAGTCGCGGTAGTTTTCGACGGTCTCCTTCCAGGTTTTGTCCGGTTCGATGAGGGAGACGTCGAGGGAGTGGACCCCGCCGGTGTTGTGCATTTTGCGGAAGTAGGCCTCCAGATCGATGCGGTAGAGGCGGACGGTGAGTGTTTCGATGTTGCGGGAGTTGACGCGGACCTGCGGGGTTTCGTCGGTGCGGAAGATGCGTTCGGTGCGCGCGGTCAGACTGGTTTCGGTCATAACCTGGATGCGCTGCCGGGCTTTGGACGCGTAGCTGCCCCAGGTGAGGTTGCGGTAGGCGTCGAGGGCGGCGTCGAAGTCCTGCAGCTTCTCCTCTTGGACCATGCCGATTTTGTAGAGTGCTAGGGAGGATTCGTTGGTGTTGGGGTATTTGCCGACGAGCTTGCGCCATTCGTCGACGGCCTTGCGGTAGAGGGTGTGGACTTCGTCCTCGTCGCGCTCGTCCTCCTCGGCCTGTTCCGCTTCGGCGGCGGCAATCTGGCCAAAGGCGAAGAGAATGCGCCGGGCGCGCCCGTCCAGCGGGTGTTCCCGGAGGAACTGCTGGAACGCGCTGCGCGCCCGGGCGTACTCCTTCTCCGCCAGGGCCTGCACTCCCTGCTGGAACTGGGCGTTGACGATGCCGTTCTGGCTCGCCGCCCAATTCGCGCCGTTGGGGTGCCGGTTGACGTAGCTCTGCCAGGTCTCGATGGCGTCGTCGTATTCGTGCTGCTGGAACTGAATGTTGCCGATGCGGTAGAGCGCGAGTTGAGTCCATTCCTCCTTGAGTTCGGCGGGCGACTTGGGCAGGTCCGGGTGATCGTCGGTGGCGGTTTCGCCTTTCGGCAGTTGGAAGCCGTCGCCGTCGATGAAGCCGTGGTAGGCTTGGACGGCGTCGCTGGTGCGGCCGTGGTTCTGGTAGGCCTGCGCGATGTCGAAGGCGGCCTTGACCGCGCGCGGATCGGTCGGATGGTGGCGCAGGAAGTCCCTGCTCGCGGTAGCCGCCATGTCGAGGTGCGCGGCGGGCGGATTCGGCATGTTGTAGCTGCGCACCACCAGCCAGCGGGTGTCCGCCAGGTATGTGTTCGCCAATTCCCCGGCATCGTCGGTGGTGAGCATGCGGATCAGGTCCTCCGCCTGCCAGCGGCCCTGGGGACGGGACCCCCGATCGATCTCCGCACGCGCGAGGCGAAAGCGCGCTTCGACGATGTACTCGCCGGGGGGCGGCGGGTTCACTTCCTTGAGTGCCGTGCTGCCGGTGGGGCCGGTCCATTCGGGATCGAATTCGTCCAGATACGCCTGAAAGTCGTTCACGGCCTGGTGGGCGTTGCCGGCTTCCTGGATGGCGCGCGCCTTCTTGAACATGAGTTCGTCCTTGAGGTGGCGGTCGATTTCCATCTGGAGCGCGCGTTTGTAGAGATTGTAGGCCTTGACGTAGTTGGGCGGCGTGGCGTCCAGTTCGTCCTCGTCGGGTTCGGTGGCCAGATCGTCCGCGAAGGCCACGATCACGCGCGTGACCTCCTCCTTGCGCGCCGCGGAGAGCAGGCGGTGCGCCTCCGCGTCGTAGATATCCTCGGCCTGCTCGAACTCCTTCTGATCGGCATATACCCGAGCCTGAAGAAATCGAGCCTTGCGCTGCCATTCGGAGTTCGGGTGCCGTTCCGCGAACTCCGCAAGCGTGTCGAGGCAGGTTTCCAAATCGCCGTCCAGATAGAGCGCCCGCGCCTTGAGATAGCGCAGCTGGTCGGCATTATCGGGATTGTCCCCCAGCAGGTCCGTCAGCCGGTCGGCCGCCGCGCCGAACTCCCGTGCCCGCATGGCCGCTCGTGCTTCCATTTCCTGCTCGGGGGGCTTTTCCTCTCCCTGCCCGCGTGCTTGCGGCGCCAGGAGGCCAAGACCGAGCACGAGACAAAGCATCAGCCCGATGTCCAGGCGCTTTTGCGTCATCCGGTTCCACCACTTTCCTGGTCCCGATCCGCTGTGGTGTGTTTCTGTAAAATTCGACATCGTTCGCATCCTCCTGTTTGTTCTGTTCGCCAAATTAGCTTGGATGTTCATATCC
>CAZSBQ010000185.1:0-8231 GCA_964604795.1 uncultured Victivallales bacterium
TCGCCGTTTCTCTGTAGTTCGAGCAGCCCGATGCATTCCCTCAGGACGATGCGAAGGTCGCTGCCCAGCAGTTCAAACGGCATTGCCGGGGCGACGGGCAACGGGAAATTGGCATGCGCCACCACCTTGATATCCTGCGGCACCCGCAGCCCCCCGGCGATCAATCCGGAGGTTACGCCTTCGATCAGGTTGTCGTCCATGACCAGCAGGCTGTCAGGACGCTCGCCGACCACCCCTTGCATGAGCAGCTGAACACAGTGGTTGGTGGCAACCGGATCGCGCCAGTCGCTCGCCTGTCGCCACCAGATCGGGCTTGTCATGCCGTGGTTGGCGATCAATTCGTCCAGTTGCCCGGGGATGATCCCACTGTCTCTGGTCAAACAGTTGTAGAGGATGGCGGGCCTGCGGCAACCAATCTCGCCGAGATGCGCCAGCGCCGCGGTCATCCATCCCTGATTGAAATGAATCGCCGGCCAGCGTGAAGCAACGCTTGACGAAAGTTCGACGCGCGGCAACCCGGGGGCATCCAGAATCGGGGTTCCCGCCAGCGTATGCGGACTGCTGGCGAAAATGATCCCGCCCAGCTGACACCGCTCGATGTGGCGCAGCAGGCGCTCGCGGTCTTCGCTGTCGGTGTGATAGTTGATGCCGTGAAACTGTAGAATGCGACGGTCCGACTCTCCCTGCATGCTCGTCGCCGCCAAGGTCAGCGCCTGGTAGTATTTCGACCATTGATGCGACTCGCCCTCATTGGGCGCAACCGGATCAAAGGGAAAAACCAGGGCGTAATTTCGCAAATGAGGCGGGGAATCCACGACCGAAGTGCCTTTGCGCGGGCGTCCCGAGACAAATCCCTCCGCCGACAACTGCCCCAGCGCCCGTTGAATGGTGACGTTGCTGACGCCGAAGAGCTCGGCCAGTTCGGCATGGGTCGGCAGGCGCGCACCCGGCGACAGTACCCCCTTCACAATGTCGTCGCGCAACGACTCTCGGACACGGTCGGCGGGACGCAGACTTTGAGGGAATGCACACCCGTCGGATTGATTCATTGATGGCTTGTGTTTCATTCTGGGCTCCATGCTTTTCTTCAATAATAAATGCCGTAGCTGTTCCAGCGATTCGACCAGATGTTGGCGAATTGGTCGCTGTGCAGGTTTCCATTCCCGTCCGCGCGCATATATGCGGCGTTGGTCGGAAGGGCGACCCAGTTCCTGCTCCCGGTCGCCCACATCACGCCAGCTTCGGTGGTGAACGCAGTACCCGAAAACGTGTACCATCGCGCATGCCAGTCCAGGTGCACCACATTGCCGCTATCCGGTATGCCGCCCGACGGATGATTGGTCTCGGCCCAGCCGCCGGTTTTGCTATGGCGCAGATTGCCCAAGCAACTGAGCCGCCGCGGCTGCTCTCGGGCCTGTCCCAGCGCCGGCAGCAGGAGTGACGCCAGCACTGCGATGATCGCAATCACGGCCAGAAGCTCGATCAGCGTGAACGCCTCTCGAGCTTGCCGCCGCCGTGTTCTTTCCTGGTAATGCATACTCAGCGCGCACCTTACAAGTTCATCATCATACGAATAACTAACTTATTACCTACGCCAATGTATACCCCCTTTCTTTAATGTCAAACAAGCCGGAAAAATTTTTCTGAACATCCCCCCGCCGGGGCGATGGGCCCATCCCCCCAGGCGGGGGGCTGTTTGCTTTGGCGTGGAAATGAGTGCGGGAAAGAATGAAAACGGGGCGAATTCGGGCGCACCGGTCCGGAACCGCCCGCGGGGCGGCGGCAAAATTCATATCGTAATGTACCTTCCGACTCCCTAAAGTTTCGGGGCATTCGGTGTGACCCGAACCCTCTCCCATAGAAAAACCGGTACATCCAGATTGACGATCGTCATGTTGGATGTACGGTTGCAGGGCGGGGTGGTCATTCCCATCCGCAAGGAACTCAAACTTTCCATCCGCTATGTCGGACTCGGCGAGCGGATGGATGACCTGCAGCCCTTTGACGTTGAAGTTTTTTCCCATGCTCTCGTCGAATAGGAGCCACCAATGCCAACCGCGAACTCCGCAAATCACATGGGTGAGCCTGTTCCGCCCCTTGTTTCGGTTGAAGGATTGACCAAGCACTTCCCCATCCGCAAGGGGATTCTTGCGCGCGCGGTAGGGCAAGTTCGCGCGGTGGACGGCGTGTCCTTCACGATTCAGCGCGGTGAAACTCTGGGTCTGGTCGGCGAATCGGGGTGCGGGAAGACGACTCTCGGGCGCACGCTGTTGCGGCTGGAAGAGCCCACCGGCGGCAGCGTCGTCATCAACGACCGGGACCTGTGTCGATACTCCGCGCGAGAATTGCGGCGTGCGCGGCGCAACATGCAGATGGTCTTCCAGGATCCGTACTCCAGCCTGAATCCGAAACTGACTGTTCGCGACACCATCACCGAAGCCGTCAGAGCTCACGGCATCGAAATCGGGGACCGAGACGAGGAGGCGATTCGGCTGCTCGGTGAAGTGGGGCTGGACCCGGACGCCCTGCACCGATATCCGCACGAATTTTCCGGCGGCCAGCGGCAGCGCATCAGCATCGCACGCGCTCTTTCGCTTCGTCCCGCCCTGCTTGTCTGCGACGAGGCCGTCAGTGCACTCGACGTCTCGGTGCAGGCGCAAATTCTGAATCTCCTGGTGGACCTGCGCGACCGCCATGGGCTCTCGTATTTGTTTGTCTCCCACGACTTGAGCGTGGTGCAGACCCTGGCACATCGGATTGCGGTGATGTATCTGGGCAAGCTAGTCGAGGTCGGTCCGGCGCGTCTGGTGACGGTTTCTCCGTCCCATCCGTACACCAAAGCGTTGATCTCCGCAGTGCCGGTTCCCGGGGTGGACAAAAAGCAGCGGATTGTTCTGGAGGGGGACCCGCCGTCACCGAGCGCGCCTCCGTCCGGTTGCCGTTTTCATCCCCGTTGTCCATCCGCCATGCCTGTGTGCTCCGAGGTGGCCCCCCCGTTCCACAATGTCAATGGCGTGCAGGTAGCATGTCACCTGTACAGCGGCAGCAAAAGTTCTGGCCTTACCGAAGTTTGACAATCAGCACAAAAAATAGCGGGGTGACGAAGGCTTGGATGAGCATGAAGCGCAGGAGCACTTGCGCATTGGACCAGCCCAGGCGTCGTCGGCAGTGATCATGGAGGGGGAAGCGCACATTGTGCATCCAGCGTATCAGGCACCACTGGGGCGGCACTGGCGACGTCTCGGATGCGGCAACCGACGCCTGCGGCTTATTCGCGGCATTGGTCCGCATGCGAATGTCCATGCCAAGCTTGCCCATGAGGCGCAGAAGAGCCACTTTGACCAGCCCCGTTCCACCGTTGATCAACACCACCGGTGCAACGACGATCACGAGTAGGGGGTTTCCCGTGGCGAGCACGCAGACCCCCAGCAGAAGCCCCAGAAACCGGGATCCCGCATCGCCCATCAGGACCGCGCTGGGTTCCGCATTGTGCCACAGGTAGCCCGCCAGCGAGCCGGCGCAGGTAAATGCCAGAATGGCCCAGTGCGCGCCGTTCGGATTGTGCGGAATCAGCAAGTATTCCGCTACCTCGCGGTGTCCCACGGCGACGTAGAGGAATCCGCCGAGATACAGCAGCGACAGCAGCGTGAGCGATCCGGCCAGACCGTCGACCCCATCCGAGCAGTTCGTGGCGTTGATGCATATCCACAGGATGGCGGCGGCCGCCACGGTGTAGAGCAGAGGGGGCACTTGCAGCTCGGCGGTGGTCAGCGGCAGCCAGATGGTGACGGCGCGCCCCTGACAGAAAACGGCAGCGCCGGCCAGGCAGATCAGCATGTCAAACATTCCTTTTTTGAGTTCGCCCCAGGGAATCTCCGCCGCGTCGTCCAAAAGTCCCGTCAGCATGGCGATAAAAAGACAGCCGAGCACTTGCCACAACCGCACTGACGAGGGCAGAACGAATGCCAGTACAATCATTGAAGTGCAGGCCATGAAAACACCGGCGCCGGTAGGCTTGCCGAGCGCCGCCTCGGGAGTGGGTGTGTGCGGGCGCCCGCCGTCCCGCGCCAAGCGGTGCCGCCAGCGATAGATGCAGATCCAGTTGAACAGGGCCGCCGCCGCCGTGCCCAAGCCGATCAGGATCAGGTGCGAACTCAGCAGACGGAAGGGACCCCAAACATGCTCGGTCAGCCAAGGGGAGAAAAACGGGAGCATGGCAAGCAATTCCTATGGGTCAGCGGACAGTGAACGGACCGAGTTCGGCCGATGGAGACAGTTCCTCCACGGTCACATCAGTCACTTGGGCGGCAGGAGGACCGTCGTGAAGCCATTGCAGCATGGCCTTGACATCCTCTTGGTCCCCCTGCATGACGCACTCCACGGTTCGCGCATCCAGGTTTCTCACGTATCCCTGCATTCCCTCGTATTGTCGCGCTTGCCGCACGGTGCTGTACCGAAAGCCGACACCGGTGACTGTTCCATGGATTTTTGCTCTGACGCACTTTTGCATTTGATATCACCTGGCAGGTTTTTGCCGGATCGGAACAATTCGACTCAACTATTTCTTGATCGGCAAGATGATTTTCTGCACGGATTTTTCAAGCGCGCCTTCGGCATGGCGAACGCCGACTTGGGCGAAGACGGTTTCTCCGGACGAGTCCGCAGGTACGCTCGGGGTTCGTTGGAACTGCCTCGACTCGCCGGGCCGCAGGTGTCCGATATAGAAGGTGATCCCGTCCAGCCAAGCGGAGGACGAGAAGATTCGTCCTCGCACATGATAGACATTGCGCGCGCCCTGATTGCGGGCATGCAGGAGAAACGTTACCCTGTCCCCGTCCGCGGCGGATTTCGGGTAGGACATCTCCAGCTTGAGTCCGCCGGCGTCGGACCCTTTGCGAGGGGTACCGGAGGTATCCACGTCCAAGGTGTCGAGCAGCTGTTCGCGGGTAATGGTTTTCTCGACGGCACCGAAGTCCGGATGGAGAAACTCGAGGCGGTATCGTTTGCGACTGGGGTCGTCAAAGGGCCGCAGCAACTGTTCCGGATCGATTTTCACGATGCCGGCCGAATCCGTTTTGCGCCATGTGTCGCGACAGCGCACGCGCTCGCCGGCGAGGGGGCCGACGCGCCGCTTTTCGGTGCGGACCACGGTTTCTCCCGCTATTTCCTCGTCCGGCACGGGCACGTAGCGGTAGCGTTCCCGGTTGATGTCCTCGGGATCAGAGAACACATGCATCTTTTGATGGATGTCGCGCTCGTGTACGCGCACCGTTTGCCAGTGTTCAAGCTCGAAGGCAAAGCCTTCTTCCAAGTTCGCGTCCAGCATTTCGACCGTCAGGTACGGCTTCGCTTCCTCGCGAAGAACTTCGGTGCGCAACTTGTGTCCGCGGAACACCTCCGGAACTTCCTCGGTTTGACAGCCGGCCGCAAAGAAGGCGGCGGCCGTGAGGGTTAGTGCGCCCGGCAGCGTGACGAACCAGAGAATTTTGGTGCGGGATTGCATCATTTTTTCACCCGTTCCTGCAGTTGTTCCATCCACAGTTTTCTGGTCTTGGCGACGGAGCCGACCAATACAACGCCCAAGCGGGGATGCCGTCCGAACGGCACGTGCGCGAAGAGGGCGCGTTCGCCCATGACCTTGCCCAAGTCGGCGACCGTCCTCATCTCCACACCGTAGCGAAGCAGCTCGGTGTCGTCCCCGCTCTGTTCAGCCCAGGGGGTTCGAGTCCAGACAGCCAGCTCATCGATATGCAGAGCGCGGGCCTGTCCGGCGGAGGGCAGGCGCAGGGGAATTCCCGCGGCTTCGCTGAGCTTGTCCGCCAGACGTTGCGCCTCGACAAAGCTCACCGACGTCAGCGGCTGCCTCATCAGCTCAGAGGAAGCCTCGGCGGAGTTTGCGTCAGCGACAATTTCCCGCGGTTCGCCGAGAATGCGCAAAACCGCGCCGTGGGTGCACGGATCAAGCGTGGCGTAGAACTCGCCGGTTTGCGGTCCGGCGATGCGGCTCAGCACCAGTTCGCCGGCGAGGACAAGCTGCGCAGGCCCCCGCAAGGCCTCCAATCTTTGCCGTGCCCGGCGCCTGAGCCGCTCCAGAAGTTCGGTCAATTGCCGGCGGGACTCCTCGACAAGAACGATTTCCTCGTCAATGAAGTCATTGATGCCGATTCGCGGAATGCCGTCGAGCATGCGAAGCAGCCGCATCGCCTTGCCGGTTGTGGATTGCTCTGCGAAGTCCGCGCCCAAGGAATCGGCGACGTATTTCTCGAACGCTTCGACGAGACGCTGCCGGTCTTTGCGCACAATCTCTTCCCGTATGGCGGGAAACGCAGGCGGGTCCACATACACGAGTTCGCTTTGCAGGACTGTTTCGATGCGGTGAACCAGCTCCGGAACGGTGGTGCCGCTCGTATGCGAATCTTCCTCTTGCGCGGCGCTCGAAGTGAAGAATCCCGTCGCCAGCACCGCCGAGAAGACGGCAAGCACGATTGCACCGGGACACCCGGTCAATGCTCGGTTAAATGTATTGACAGAAGGTAGAACCATTAGGCATTCTCCTATGAGGATGGAGGTTCTTTTAGTGTTCAGGAGTCACAGTTTTGCAGTATTACATGCATCCCTGCCTGTAACCGAAGCTCCGTTTCGAACAGGCAGGGATGCCTGTTTTACTTTGCCCTGCCGCAGGGGCTCATCCCAAGCCGGCGTCGATGAGTTGTCGGCGGGAAGGATCGCGCAATTTTTTCAGGGCCGCATGTTCAATCTGGCGGATTCGTTCTCCGGTCACTTGGTATTTGGCGGCGATCTGGTCCAGGGTGCTGGGGGCTTGTCCGTTGAGTCCGTAGTGCAGCGTCAGGATGCACTGCTCCCGTTCATTGAGTGTGTCGAGGGCGCTGAACAGGGCATCCTTGAGAATGGAGTCGGCAACCTTTTTTTCGGGCGGCTCGGCCTCGTCGTCGTGCAGACGATCAATCAATTGGCGTCCGTTTTCATCCGCGGGAGGTCCCTGCAGCGAGATCATTTGGTGCGACATTTTCGTCAGGGCGCGCACGCGCGCCGCCGGCACTTCCAGCATCTCGGCCAACTCCTCGGGGGAGGGCTCG
Source organism: uncultured Victivallales bacterium (assembly GCA_964604795.1). Classification (GTDB taxonomy): domain Bacteria; phylum Verrucomicrobiota; class Lentisphaeria; order Oligosphaerales; family CAZSBQ01; genus CAZSBQ01. The sequence goes on from CAZSBQ010000185.1 coordinate 7,098, forward strand.
TAGCCATGTTCCTGCAACGCCTCTTCCCGCGCCTTGGACATCTGCCGCAGCATGGCGACCATATTGGCGGGCAAACGAATGATTCGGCTTTGTTCGGTCAGCGCCTTCATCACACCCCTCCTGATCCAGTAACTGGCGTAGGTGCTGAAGCGGTGGCCGCGCTCCACCTGGAAGTTCTCCACGGCCCGCACCAAACCGATGTTGCCCTCCTGAATCAGGTCCATGAAGGGCAGCCCGCAGTTCATATACTTGCTTGCGATACTGGCAACCAGGCGCAGATTTCCCTCGACCATTGCGGTTCGCGCCCGGTTCTGCTCGTGCAGGCAATCACGGATGCGTCGGCACAAGTCGTCGTATTCTCCCGAGGCTGCATTTTGTTCCGCCTCGGGCGGGGGAAGCGCGTCGATGCACTGTTCCCAGAAAGCGTCCCTCAGCGCCAGTTCGGCAAGAATCCCCCGCAGCTGTCCGCGCAGTTCCGGGCACCATTGCCCGGGCGCAACGCGGTGGCGGTCCGGCTGACGCCTGAATTCCGCGACCAAGTCCTCAACTTGGTGGCCGCAAACAACCAGCTGCTCCTTGAGCGCGGCGAGGTCCTCGAACTCGCGCACGTGCAGGAATTCAGCCAGCGCCGCCATGCGCTGAATGCGGCCGACTTCTCTCAGCACACCGCCCACGGTGTCGGGGAAGAAGCAAAGATTCGTGACCAGGTCCTGACGGGCTTGGCTGTAGAGGCGGGCATAGTGCACCTCCTCCTCCACAGTCAGGCGCGGCAGGCTGCCGATCTGGGTGAAGTAGGTTCGCGTGCCGTCCATCGATCCCTGTTCGGATTGTTCGGTTTGCGTCGTCAAGGGCAGTTGAACTCTATAGCTTGATCTCGAATGGCGGAGTCCGTTGGCGCAGCGGTCATGCTTCGGCAGTTGGGAACTTTACCGTTTAACCGCCGACAAGGGAGCGGCCGTTTTGCCGAAGCACGCCGACACCGAACAAGATGCCGCGTCAAACGCGGTTTTTCAAGTCCAATGATCAAAGGACAGGGCAATTCCTTTCTGAGGGAGAGGAGCGGTGTGATTTCGCCTCCCGAGGGCGAGACTCAGTCGAGCCGGGAGGTGGCCGACACTGGAACCCCGGGTGTCC
>CAZSBQ010000186.1:0-1422 GCA_964604795.1 uncultured Victivallales bacterium
GCACCCAGGATGGCCGCAGTACGTAAGCAATCCAACCAAATTCTGTGGACATAGTTGCGCTTGCATGGGTTCAGGGGAAAAGCACCTCGGATAAAACGTTATTTTATATGCCAAACGACTCAATGTAGCATGGTCTTAGAGGAAATACAAGCGACTTCTTAATTAAAAGTTTGTGATGTCCACGAACAGACAAACCACCTGCCAGATATGGAGGCGTGGAAGAGTGAAACTGATGCCGCCGTCTTTCTGGTCAAACACCAGATTGTTCCCGCTTGGCAGACAAACCACGGACTCAACCGGCTCGTCGAGTCGAAGGGTGATGTTGATCTCCGCCAGGGTCGGGAAAGTGGTGGCCGAGTTGAGTTGGGTTTCCCAGCGGTCCAAGGACCAATGGACTAGGTGCAGCAGCCGCCCGCCGGGCAGATCGTGCAGGTGAGCGGCGACGGTCGGCCCGGCGTCGTGCTCCACCAGCCGGTCGGGAATCAGGCGGCGCAGCAGTGCGTCGATCATGACGGCTGGCTGGGGGCTGCCCACGCCCACGGCCTCGGCAAAGAGATTCGGCGAACTATAGATCACCCGGCCTCTTTGCACGATCAGCGGTGAATCCGCCACGGACGATGCGAATGGCGGTTTTGCACTGACCGGCAGATGCCGCCAGGCGAGCACGCCGGCTTCTTCGGCGGCTTGGAGAATCCGTGCGGGGGTACTCAGCAAGTACGGGAAATCCTCGCCACCGAATTCAGGACCCAGGCGGATGAAATCCCCGGCCGGTCCGGCGGCTTCGGCATCGCAGCCGACCGTGCTGACGTGACCGATGTTGCTCATGTTGTCCATAGCCGCCTGCTTCGGCGCTTCCCACGGCACGATGGTGGCGGGGAAAAGCTCTCCCGCTCCGGAGATGGCGTGGTCCATCCCCAGCAGCGCGCCACCCGCTTCGACGTGAGCCTGGAGCAGCGCCCGTATCTCAGGCTCGGTCGTCTGCTCGCCCAGGTAGATGATGCAGTCCGTCTTGGGCCAGGGATCGGCGGTCGTGGCCAGGTCGAACTGCACCTCGAGCTCTTCCAGCACACGGACGGCGTCCTTGGTCAGGGGCGTGAATTCGGGCGAGAGCAGGCCTTTGCCGCTGAAAGCTTCGACCGAGCCGAGCAGCAGCGCTTCGGTCATTGGCCGGGCCGCGTCCAGCAGCTCTTCCATCGCTTCGACCTCACCGTAGACCGATGCCAGCCGACGGTAGACTTCCGGTTCGAGATGCCCGTCGGGATAGCGGTGATCGCCCATGGAAATGTCGCAGCCCAGGGCAACCGTCCGGGCGATGTCGAAGCGCATCTGTTGCGACGTCCGCAAAGTTCCCGGATCGCTCCAGGGCCCCTGGAAACGGCTGACCAGGCCGATATTCGGCACGCCCTGACCGCGCAACCAGCG
>CAZSBQ010000186.1:1522-8210 GCA_964604795.1 uncultured Victivallales bacterium
AACCAGAAGCCGACGATTCCCGGGCAGCGTTGGATGCATTCCAGTACCTCGGGAATGACCACTTCCTCGATATAGGGCGACGCGAAACACATGTGCAGGTAGTGCCCCCAGTTGGCAGACGTGCCGTCGGCGAAAGTCTGCCGCCACTCGGGATTCATCTTCGCCCGGGTCGCGTCCAGGCCGAGGGTCCAATAGGCCTGCGTCCTGATGCCGCGCTTCAGGCAGGCCGCCACTGTGCGCGGGAACATTTCCGGATCGGCCAGGTGCGGATGGGGGATCGCGACTTTCGCATCGTAGTACACATGCCCGAAATGGCACTTCCCCGGGGTCGCCAGGTAGTTGACGTGCGCCTCGGCCAGCGTGTCGGCAAACAACTCCGCATCGAAGTCCTTGCCAATGTCCTCGGTCTCGGGCGCGGTGTGAAAATCAAGATGGATTTTACGAAGCATTCTATACTCCCTTTTTCGGGGTTGGAGGTAAAGGGTCCGGCGGCAGAGATTCCGCCGGAGCGGCGCCGGGGGCGAGAGTAGCCACGGGCGGACGGGTGTAGAAACGGTGAATCAGCATTAACACGGCGGCGGACGACCAGAGGAACTCCGGGTGCCCGTTGCCGTAGCCGGTCAGGCTGTCATAGCATTCGTGGATGGCTTCGTTCTTGCCGACCGCGGCGAGAATCCGCTCGGCGATGGTGTCGGCTTCTTCCTGGAAACCACTTTGCCGCAAGGCCCCGAGCAGCCAGCAGTCGCCGTGAATCCAGGTGCGCCTCCGCCAATAGGCCTGCTGTACGAGTGCGCCGGGGCGGCTGGGCGGCTCATGCAGCCAGCCGCCTCGGCGGAAAGTCGGATGCGCCCGGTCGATCACGGGGAACGGCATGGCGGTCAGGAAATGCGCGGGCGAGAGCAGGTAGTCGCGGCAGGCCGCGTCGGCGACCTCGCGCGGCGCGATGCCGGCATAGACCGGAATGAACGACGCCAGGTCGGTCTGGCACGCAAAGCGGGCGGGCGGTTCCGGCAGCGCGTCATAGGCGCGCTCGGTGTCGGCGATGGCTTGTTCCAGGCTCGCATCATGCCATATGTCCGCCGGCCACGCCGGCACCGGTTCGTCATTGAACTGGAAACGGAACGCGAACCGGCATTCGAGAGTTTCCAGGGGGGCGATCTTAACACTCTTGAGGATTGAGAAACGGCTGCCGCAATCACGAAAAGAGAAATCCGCCGCGAACGATGCATCCAGCGTTTCTTCGGGCAGATGCCGGCCAAAGCGGACCAGGTTGCAACTGCGTTGAGTAGCACGTGGAAGCGTCTGATCACATTCAGCCATTCTTAAACTATCGTTTTGCAGTTGGTGTCAGAGGGGTGCTCGAAACCACCGTTCCTGATTCAGTCGCCACAGTGAAATAGCCGATGGTAAATCCAGAGCTCGGCCGTTCGGCACTGACCGTTTTGCCGTTCAATGTGGCTGTCGCCTTCTTCCACTCGCGTGTTTTGTTCGGACCGTCGGTCGTCGTGTAGTGAAACTGGACGTCGACTATGTTTTCGTCGAAAACGTCGGTGGCGATTTTGTCGTCATCGACTTGCGGAGTTCGCAAGCTTGGCAACGGTGCGCCGCCGCGCAGGATGCTGTCCATGAAGACGACCGCTTCCGGCGTGGTGGTCAGGAACTGTGCGCCATGCCCCATGTCGGGCGTGACGCGGAACTGCACAGGGCCTTTGGGCAGGGCATAGGTCTTGACGAAGGATTCGAGCGGATAGGCGAAATCTTTGGCGCCGGTGACCGCGAAAACTGGAATGTTGATCTTTCCGGCGTAGTTGGAGGGATCCCACAGGTCGGTCCAACGCCGGGTTCGGGCTTCGCCGAGCTCATCGAACAGGCCCATGTCCTTCCAGACACTGTTCTCGGCGAGAAATCCGCAGCCGTAGAAAGGCATGGCGGCCTTGAAACGCGGATCCACGCCGGCGGCGATGCAGGTCAGGTAACCGCCCCAACTGATGCCGGCAATGCCGGTGCGGTCAGGGTTGATACCGGGCAGGCTGCGCACGAGGGAGTGAGCGCGTATGACATTGGCGACGGCGTGATACGGCCACTGGTCGGTGAGCGGCAGGTTGATGTCTAGAATTTTGCACTTGCCGTCCTGACCTGGCCCGCCCCTCAGCAGCCGTTCGGGCTTGTGCAGTTTGTCGTATTCGCCGTCCGCGTTCGGGCCGCAACCGGCCAGGTCCATGGCGATGGCGGCGTAGCCCTTGCCCGCCCAGAAGGTCACCCAGTCGAGGAAGGCGCGGTCGCCCCCGCCATGCACCAGCACCAGCGCGGGCAGGTCCTTGTCCAGGGACGAATCGCCGGCCAGCGTTCCCGGTGTGGCGTAGTAGGCGAAGACATCGGTCGGTTTGCCCTGATAGGGTTCGCCGCGATAGAGCACCTGGCGTACCGGGCCGGTGTCGTCGAGCCAGCGGAAAATCGGTGGGGCCGAGAGTTTTTCCAGGTTCCAAACAGATTCGGGAACGGCAAGCGTTTCATCAAATTCATGTTCGATCAGCGGCGACTCGCGAGTCATGCGGGCGTTGAACTCGGCCATGGCTTCCGTCGTCGTCCGTCCCGCCTTCATCACGTTTAGCGTGGACTGAAGCTGCTTTTCCTGCAACGGTGTCAGGCCGCGGTCGATGGCCGCGCGTGCCGCCCGTGTCTGGTACTGGAGCATGGGCAGGTCATACTTGGCCACCAAATTTGCCTGGTCATACCAACCTGGCTGTTCCCGATCCTGATAAAGAGCAAGAGCTTTTTCGGTCAGTTCCAGTTCGCGATTCATCAAAGTCGTCCAGCGGTCGATGCGCGAGAGTTTATCCTGGTCGGTACCCGCATCCTCTTTCCATGCCTCCGCCAGTCGGGACAGGCGTTCATACTGCGCTCTTGCCCCTTTCAGTTGATCTTCCAGTATTCCGATCATGCGGTCGGCATACTTCATTTCAGCAGCCAGGTCGTTGAAGGGGCGCGAGAAGTAGATGGGCCGACCCGACTTGCCGTCGGCTGCCACGACCTCTAGATCGACGGCCAGAAGTTCCTCCCGTAGAGATTGTTCCTGCCGCAGTGACGCCACGACCCGTACGGCTGCCGCACGGTCTTCCGCTGACGGCGACAGCAGGTACGCATTCACGTTGTCGAGACGCGCTTGCCAAGCCACGATTTCGTTCTCCATACCTTGAATTGTCTTTTGATGGGCTGCCACCAGCGCTTCAATTTCTTCAGCGGCCTGCACGGCATAACCCATCGGCCAGGACATGATCACCAAGCCGACAACTACAAAAAAAAATTTCATGATCCATCCTTTGGTGATCGGTGGTTTACTTCAATTCTCCGGCAAAGGCACGCACGAGCGGGTTGTCATTTTCCTGAAATTCCTCGACTGTCTGGCGGGTCAGCGCGGAGTCCGGGGCGAGGGTGGTCATTGCCCGCAGCATCCTGACCGTGACAACCGGGTCCTGTTCATGTTTCAGCATGGCGGCCAGGGGTTCGACCGAGCGCTGGTCGCCTGCGGCATCCATTTCCCGCACGGCCTGGTAGCGGCGGGCGGGATCATCATCCTGCGCGGCCTGCCAGAGCTGGGGAATGCGGTCGCCGGCGGCCGGTGCGAGGTCCGCAACGACTTTGGTGGATAGAGCGTGCTCCTGTTGGGCCCATTGTTCCAGGTTTGCAACGCCGAGCGCCTGTAGTTCCTCGGGCACGGGTTCAGCGGCATTCTTTCTCACCCAGGCATCCCAGATCGAGAACAGCCCGCGGTCTGCCGTCTGCCATTGTTGCTGCAAGGCTTTCGGCAGCCTGGCGACGATTCTGTCCAGTTCCTGCAACGGGAACAGGGGGTGGGGATTGGCACGCACCTGCTCAAGCGTGTCCAGAACCGCCGGGGTCGCTTCGGCCAGTTTTGCAGGCCTGGCCTTCACCGAATCCAGCGCCCAGCCGCGATTGGCGGAGTACTTGTCGCGGAACACCCCGATCATCAGGGTGATCGCCTGGGGCTGGTCGCAGATGCGCAGTCCGGTCACCGCCCGGTTGCGGGCGAAGCGCGCCGAGTCCCGCTGGTCCGCCAGGAGACGTCCCAGCAATTCCGTCGCATTCGAACTGTGGCGACCGAGAGCCACAGCGGCGGGCAGCGCCAAGTCGCTTTGGTCGTTGCGCACCAGCTCCAGCAGCAGCGCGTCGGCTCTGGCGTCCGCGGCTGCCGCCAGCACCGGCAGAGCGGCGCGGCGCACGATCCATTCCGGATCGTTCCGGACGATCTGGAGGAGCATGGGAATGTCGGCAGCCGCGGCCCGGCCGTTCAAGGCATGAATCGCCTTCAGGCGCCCGGCGGGGCTGGCGCTGGCGAGAGAGACGGCGGATGATTCAACCTTCTCACGCCGCAATGCCGCCGCCCGGTAGGCACGGACTACGCCAAGAACACTGGCATCTTCCGGACTGCCGGTGGTGTCGACGTAGAGTGCGTCGCCACCAACAAGTCCTCGGACAATATCGTCCCACTTGTAGGCGAGAAAGCGGTCGGAATGGACGCTGTTGACGGTAAAACAACCGGGGAATCGTTCGCGCAGTTCAGGCCGGGTCATGCCGGTCATGTTCAACTGGTTGTACGGCGCGGAGACGGCATAATACTCATCGGTTTCATGCTCGGGCATGAAAAGGGAATCAGGCGCGAGTTCGGCCAGGCGTGCAAACTGTTCCGCCGTCATCATCCGGTTCCTGGGGGTGCCGTTGTTGTTCGCGGTGTAGTGGTTGGTGTCGACATAATAGAGGGTGCATCCCCAGCGTTCGTTTGCGTAGCGGGCCCGGTCGGCAAGTTCCTCCTCGGGCTTGGCAGTTGCTTTTTTCTGCATTTCTGCGACCCATTCGAATTCCTGGTTCAGTGGCAGGCCGGGTTCGCGGTAGAGGATATATCCCCAGGGGTTACGGTTATATTTCTTCTGATGATCCGGCGGGATTTTGAAGATATGATTCGGGCGCAGGCAAAGCCCGGTGCGATAACCGGCATCCAGGATTTTCTTAAAAAACGGGTCGATCAGATTGTTGATCTGCGGGGCGTACTCGGGAAGCACGCGCGGGTCGCCGACATAAACCATGCCCTGCCACTCCTGGCCTTCGACATCCCAGACCACGATGCCCTGCCCGTCGACCGCCGCCAGTGTGGCGATCACCTGATCGGCAAAGGCATCCAGCGCCCGACTGAATTCAGCCCGGCCCTCCTCGGTCGTCAGGTCATGGTTCGGCCCCAGGTGGCCGCCGGGGTTCTTGGGCGTGCGCCAGTTGCTGCGGGCAAGAAACACCCGGGCGATCGGCCGCCGATCCGTCCAGTTGGGGCCGGACAACGGTTCCTTTGCCTGGGCAGAGCAGGCGAAAAGGGAAACGACAGTGAGACAGAGATACAACTGAACAGCTTTTCTTTTCAAATTCATCATGATGTTCTTTCCTTTTACTTGGATTTGCGAGTTACGCGAGGTTTTTTCTGAACCGCTATGAACCGTTATTGCCTGGCACCTAACATCCCCTAAGGGGGAATGATTTCTCCTTGTTGAAACGCTTGGCCTTCGGCGCCGGGCAGTTCAACGCGGACAACGGATCGATTTGTCTTGCCGGATACGACTTCTTGCAGCGGCGATCCCGGCAGTGCGTCGGGGACGGGCATCCCCGAAGCATGCAGGATTGTGGGCGCAATATCGATCAGGCTGACCGGCTGGCTGATGGTGCTTGCCTGTGCAAAGCCCGAGCCGCGTACGATCATCGGGATATGGATTGACGACTCGTGTTCAGTGCATTTGGCAACGTTCGGCAAGTGGCTGAAGAAATGGCAGCCATGGTCGCTGGTGAAAACGACCAGCGTGTTCTCTGCCATTCCCAGTTGATCGAGAGTGTCAAGAATCCGGCCGACATTGCAGTCGACCTGTCGGCAGGCGGCCAGGTAGTCGGGCCAGAACTGCCGGGCCTGTCCGGGCAGTTCCGCCAGGTCCGGGGGCAATGGGGCGTTTGCGAAGTCCGCAACCAGGTCGTCTGGGCCTTCGTAGGTGATCTCCCGGTATTCATGCCGTTCCCGTTCTCTGGCCGGTGGCCCCTGATACAGCTTGTGATAAGGCTGTGCATGCGGCTCGACCAGCGACAGCATCATCAGCAACGGGCGTTCCCCGACCTGCCGCGCCTTCAGATAGTCCAGCGCGAAATCGGTGAAGGCATCGGCGCGGTAGCGGTCGTGGAATTCGACCCGGTTTCCGTTGCCGTCAAACAACCATCCGTCCATGCTGTTCGACGTGTACTCCGGCACATCGGCCGCCAGCCAGTAATCGCGCCAGCCGCCACGGCGTTCCTTCGGAATCGGGCGCGTCCAAAAACACTCATCCCCTTCATGGCTGTTCGATGCCAGATGCCATTTGCCGATGTACGCAGTTTCATAGCCAGCATCAGACAGGCAGTCGGCAATCGTCGGCACCCCCTCGGGCAGCGCGATGTTATTGCTGTGACACCCCGTCACGCCCGGATAGAGCCCGGTCTGAATCGACGCCCTGGCGGGACCGCACAGCGGACACGAACTGAACGCATTTGTGAAGCGCACGCCCTGTCCGGCCAGGCGGTCCAAATTGGGGCTCAATCTGGAATCGCCAGACACGGCGCCGAGCGTGTCCCAGCGCTGCTCGTCACTGAGCACAATGATGATATT
>CAZSBQ010000187.1:0-8197 GCA_964604795.1 uncultured Victivallales bacterium
ACGCGGGCCCCGCGGGTACCGGCCGGCGTATGGTACCAGCGGCCTTTAGGCCGCGCGAGTCGGTTTTATGTACAGGCAGGGACGCCTGGAGTCTAGCGGGGTCACACAGAATGCCCCGAAACTTAAGCTTCCGATGGAGATCGGGCGAGGGTGCGGGCATACTTTTGAGTTCAGACGCCCCCGCCGACCTTGTGTCGGTGGAGCGCAGATTTTCTGCTTGCCGGACGCGACAAGCCCAATTTTCTCCCTCCCCGGCGGACACCGCCGGGGAGGGAGAAAATTGTATTATTCCGCAACACACAGGATCTCAATCTCTTGCTCCACCGACGCAAGGTCGGCGGGGGCACAAAAACTAATTCCGTATCTGCTTTCCAACTAAAAACCATGCCGCCGGTGCCCGACACAAGGCTGAACTCACTCAGATTTCGAGCCAACGCTCCGGTCCGCGAGATCAAGAGTTCTGAGATTCACTCGGTGTGCCGGTTGTCTTCGGTGAGGTGGAGGTGGCCCAGGAGGGCGAGGGCGGAGAGAATGTCTTCGACATCGGCGGTGCGGGCACGGGTGAAACGACCCGCGACGGCCTTGGCGCTTAGGGGCTCTGCGGAGTTTGCAACCACGGTGCGGACGGCCTGGATGCGCTCGGCCGTGCGCTTGGGCCAGGGTTGTTTGGTTGCGGACTCCGCAGGGGCGGCGGTTGCGGTGTCCGCGGAAGCGGGGACGTCCAGGGCGAGTTTGGGTTCGTGCAGGCCCGCCTTGGGGCGCTGGTAGTCGGGGCGCAGCCAGCGGACAACGCCCTGCTCCTCCTCGGCGGCGCGCTCGGCGTTGAGCAGAACCAGGCGGTCGAGCAGTTCGTCGTCGGCCAGGTCCGCCGGCCAGCCGTAGGCGTCGGCGACCGCGGCGTCCAACTCCTCGTGCAGGTCCTTGAGTACAGTGACCAGGCCCTCCTCGTGAATGCGGCGGTCCTTGTCGCTCAGGGAATCGCTCGCGCGGAGTTTTTCGAGGACGTTGTACATGTCGGTGAGCTTGAGCTTGGGATGCAGCGCCTGACGTTCCTTGCGGTGCGCGTCCAACCGCTCGGCAATCCCCCGTATCCGCTCCTTCTGCTCCTCGCTCGCGTCGGGGAAGGGGAAGGTTTCGAAGCAACGGGTTTTGTTGTAGCGGGGACGGTCTTCCAGCGTTCCGCCAGCGCCGAGTGCCCAGCGGACGTGGAAGCGGCTGCTCAACACGCCCAGGTGGAAGGCGTCTTCGGAGGCAACGTTGACCAACATGTTGTCCGGCATGATCTCGCGGTCGAGGAAGACGAAGAAGCGGTGTTTGCTGGTTTCGACCGTGGCGATGTAGCGGGAGAGCCCTTGCAGGGCTGGCCGGAAGGCGCTGCGGGGTTCGCCGAATATCCACCACTTCTCCCGATAGGACTTCCGCTTGTTCTGGTCGCGTTCGGGCTTGACGCGCTCGTAGACCCACTGGTATACCTCGGGAAACCGGTCGCGAACTTCATCGATTGAGAGGCCGTAAAGATCAATGACCATCACGCCTCGCTGGGTTCCGGTTATGTCCTTGCCGTTCCGGTAGGGGCGAATGTGGTTCTCCAGGCCGGGAATGCGGCCCCCCCCCAGTGCCTGCGCTTCATCGGGCGTTACGATGAACCCCGAGCCCATAAGTTGGACGCCGCGACAAGACAGGTTCTGATTCGCCTTCAGGGGCACGGCGCTTGCGACGTCCGCGCCGAGGGTGAGGTCGGCGTTAAGGATGCCGGATCGGGATTGGAGATGGACATCGTAGTGATCGCTGTTGTCGGCGGTTTCGCGGTCGACGGTTGCGAGGGTTCCCTCGTTGGGTCCGGGGATGCCGACGGTCATGGCGATGCGCACGGCTGCGCCGTCGGAGGCGTCGACCCAGGGGTGGTCGGGGATGGCGAAGCCGAGGGCGAGCGGAGGCCGGGAGGGCTGCCCTTTGGCGTTGGTGCCGATGAGGTGCCATTCGAGAGTGCGGCGGTTGAATTTCTGGCGCAGGCTGTTGGTGGTAACGAAACCGAAGCGGCGGACGCGGCCGGCGCGGACGAGTTCGGCCGCGTGGTTCCACCAGTACATGACGAAGTCGCTGGACTCGCTCATGTCGGGGTGGGCGGCGCGGACGGCCTCGGTGTAGCCGTCGCCGAGGTACTCGCGCATGTGGGAGGCGCCGATGAAGGGGGGATTGCCGATGATGAAATCGGCCTCGGGCCAGGCGGCGCGGCGGGGATTGAGATAGCGATGAACGGGGGCGCGGGCAGTTTCGTCGGGCACTTCGCGGCCGGTGACGGGATGGGGTTTGGTGGTGCGTCCGTCCCAACGGGTGACGGGCGCGCCGTCGTCGTCGAGCAGGGGTTCGGCGGCGTCCCACTCGATGAGGGCGTCGCGGCATTCGATGTTGTGGAAGTCGCGGATGATGGGCTGGCGGGGCTGCTGGACGGTGCCGCGGTTGCGGTAGTGCCACTGCAGCGTGCCGATCCAGAGGACGAGTTCGGCGATCGCGGCGGCGCGCGGGTTGACCTCGAGACCGAGCAACTGGTGCGGATCGACCACGTGACCGAGCATCTCGAGCACGCCCTGCTTTTCGCCCAGGCTGTCCAGGGTGTCGAAGACCTCGCCCTCGATGCGCTTCAGGTGTTCGAGGGTGACGTAGAGAAAGTTTCCGGAGCCGCAGGCGGGATCTAGAATGCGGACTTCGCAGAGGCGCTGGTGGAAGGTGCGGATTTCGCGAACGGCCTCTTTGGTCTTGTCCTGGGAGGTGAGTTTGACGACGGCGGCCTGGACCGCCTCCCACTCCGCGCGCAGGGGCTGGACGATGGCGGGCACGACGAGGCGCTCGACGTAGGCGCGCGGGGTGTAGTGGGCGCCGAGCTTGTGGCGTTCGAGGGGATCGAGCGCGCGTTCGAGCAGCGTGCCGAAGATGGCCGGCTCCACGTCCCGCCAGTCGCACTGTGCCGCCTCGATCAGCAGCATGAGCTGGTCGCGGTTCAGCGGCAGGGCCGCGGACTCCGCAAACAGGCCGCCGTTGAAGCGCAGGACGGGTTGGCGCAGGCTGGTTGAGAAGCCGCCCTCGTTCATCTTCGACCACAGTTCCTCGACCATCGGCACGAAGTGCTCCGGGGTGTCCCGGAGGCTTTCGAGCAGGCGCGTGAAGGCCCCCTTGGGGAGCAGCCATACATCCTCGGCAAACATGGTGAACAGGCAGCGCATGAGAAAGGCGGCGGTGTCGCGGGGAGCGTGGCCGGCTTCCTCGAGGGATTTTGCGAGCTTCGCAAGCCGGTCGGCGATGTCGCGGGTGACGCGGGCGCTGCGGCGCGACGGATCAAGCCCGTGCGGATCGGTCCAGACCGCGCGGAGCCGCTCCCGGATTTCGGGACGTTCGAGATCGTGCAGAAAGATGCGGTGACTGCCGGGCGCGGGAAAGGGAACGTAGGTACCCCCGGTGCAGGAGAATTCGGAGTACAGCTCGATGGTGTGTCCCACGTCCGCGACCACGATGAACGGCGGGCGTCCCTCGTCGCGGGAAAGCGCGCGGACGTACTGATCGGCCTGCCCCTTGGCGCGCAGCATGGCCTGGTCCCAGGCGGGCGTGCCGCGCTTGGCCGTGCCCCGCCGAATCTTCGCGCGCAGCTTCTTCTGCGCCTCGGACAGCGATTCCTCGGCGGCAATTTCCGGATCCGAGCCCTGCTTGGCTTCGAGAACGAAGCAGCCGCGTTTGTAGAGATCGATGAAGCGGGTGATTTGCCCGCCCTGACCGTCCTCAAAATCGACGGCCCGTTCGAAAACATAGGCGTTGCGCGTGGTGTCGGACGTGGCGGGTTCGGGGTGGGGGACCCCGATCACATCGCACAGCTCGGAGAGAAAAAGCTGGTAATTGGCACGCTCGGCCGCACCGGAGCACTCCCAGCGTTCGATGAATTGTGCGATCTCTGCTTCGTCCATATCCTCTCACCATCGCGGCCAGCCTGTTTCAATCCCTGAAAGATAGCGCACTCGGACCACTGTGCCAACCAACGAAATCGAAAGCGGGAACGAGGTTGACAGAAATATGGGGGACAGAAATATGGGAGAGGGTGGAAAAAATCGGTGCAATTCCTTTCTTCTGAGGGAGGGGACCGGCGTGATCCTGCCCCCCCCGATGGAGGGCGACCGGCGTGATCCTGCCCCCCGATGGAGGGCGAGACTCCCGTCGAGCCGGGGGTGCCGACACTGGAACCCCGGGCATCCCCCGAAGCCGACGCGTTCCCCGCGCCCGTCCTCCCGCTAAACCGTCGGCGCACCGGCCCATACAAAGTACCGGGCGCGTTCCCCGCGCCCGTCCTCCCCGGGCCGTCGGGGGCGCCGGCCCCCACAAAGTACCGGGCGCGGCCTCCGCGCCCGTCCTCCCCCGGGCCGTCGGGGCGCCGGCCCCCACAAAGTACCGGGCGCGTTCCCCGCGCCCGTCCTCCCCGGGCCGTCGGGGGCGCCGGCCCCCACAAAGTACCGGGCGCGGCCTCCGCGCCCGTCCTCCCCCGGGCCGTCGGGGCGCCGGCCCCCACAAAGTACCGGGCGCCGCCTCCGCCGCTCAAGCATCCCCGCACTCCAATCGGTCCAGCGGGCTCTCCGCCTGCGGACTCAACTCCCGCACCACATGGGTGTAGATCATCGTAGTTTCGACATTCGCATGACCCAGGTACTCCTGCACCTGCCGGATGTTGACCCCCTGCAGGAGCAGATGGGTTGCGAACGAATGACGAAGTGTGTGCACGCTCACCGGCTTCGCGATGTCCGCCTTCTTCACAGCCCGTCTCACCACGTCCTGTACGGCGCGGTCGGAAATGTGGTGCCGGCGGATCGCGTTGGCCCGAGGGTCCGCGGACAGCTTGCGCCCGTCCCTGGCCCGGACCCCCTTGGACAGGTCGCCAAGTTGCTGCGACCACGCCTGGCGGAAAAGAAACAGAAGCGCACTGAACGCCTGGTTCTGCGTCGACGCGCTGACCCGTTGCTCCATCGCCAAGTGCGTGAAAACCGCTCCACCCAACGCACACACCACGGCCGGTTCCGCTCAGGAACAATCCGGTTCTCCTTGAGATAATCTTCAAACCCTTGCAAATCATAAGCTTGCATTGCTGCCTCCTGTAATTTGCCACATTAGACGAACTTCTGATAACACATATAATACAGCTATAATGCGAAATTTCAATCCGTTCGTCGCGACAACTGGCACGGTGGACAACCTCATGCTATAGTGTACCTTGGGTAAGCTGGAGACGCACCCGCTCCCGCACCCCACAACAACTGCGGCGCCCCCGCCGCCCCGGCAATTACGAACTTCGTCCATAACACGTTCGGACAACCGAGGACCACGATTGTATTGGTTCGTCTCCAGCATTCCCGAATTAAAACACCTCCCCAAAGATAGGCGAAACAGGCTATGGAGGGCGGCAGCGTTAAAAGCTATCGGCACCAGGAGAGTTCTTTTGCTCGCGACAGTCACTTTGGGAGCCCTGTTGCCACTGGGATATGGTGTGCTCATACTCGAAGAACTAAGTGTGCCAATTGGCATCGCCCATTTCACTGGCTGGCTTCTTCTGATGATCTTGATGTTGCTCACGCTTCAAGCTCAGCAGGCAGAAGCGCGGAAGATAGTGCGTAGGATATTGAAAACCGAACAAGCGGGTGCTGGCTGACGCCGCACCCCCGCCGCTCGTTCCTCGCTCTGGGGGCGCGGCGCAGCAGACCCTTGGCGTTCGGCAACATGATTTGTTTTGCAGGAATAGGCGGGTAATATTATTCCATGAAGTATCCAGTCCACCTGAAACCGAGAGCAGTGAAGGATTTGAAGCGCCTTCCCAAACGGGAGGCAACGCGTGTTGCGGATTCGCTTGCTCAGTTGTCCGAAGGTCTTTCGGGTGACGTTAAGAAGCTCACAAACTTCACGCCGGAGTACAGGCTACGAGTGGGAACCTACCGTGTACTGTTTGAGGTCGAAGACGGCAACCGGGTGATTGTATACCGTATTCTACATCGAAGTGAGGCATACCGAAAGAGGTGAGAAAATGATTGTGTTGCACCCACGCATTCTGGAAAAGCAAGGCAAAAAAGAATTCGCTGTGCTGCCATATGAGGAGTTTGAACGTCTTACTGAGGAGCTTGCGGA
Source organism: uncultured Victivallales bacterium (assembly GCA_964604795.1). GTDB lineage: Bacteria > Verrucomicrobiota > Lentisphaeria > Oligosphaerales > CAZSBQ01 > CAZSBQ01. Next base: position 6,151 of record CAZSBQ010000187.1, read on the forward strand.
CTACGAGGACCTCAAGTGTCTCCGCCAAGCCAAGGCTGAAGAGGAAGACGCGGCCACCATCTCGCTTGCAGAAGCCAGGGAAGAACTGAATATCTGATGCGAACAAGCGGCTGCTACGGACGCGCTATCGCGCGCCGGAGAGCCGCGACCGTTCGCATCACAGAGAAGAGGTTCACTGGTTGACATCCGGAACTTTTTCGGTATAGTATCTATACTATGGAATTCGAGTTCGACCCAAGGAAGAGCGCGGCAAACAAGCGCAAGCACGGCATTGGCTTCGTCGAAGCTCAAGCCCTGTGGGAAGATCCCGACCGCCTGCAAGTGCCTGCTCGTACGCAAGGCGAGCCGCGCTTGATGATGACCGGCCGTATCGGTGACAAGCACTGGTCGGCGATCTTCACTCACCGCGGCGACAGAACGCGAATCATATCCGTCCGGCGGTCCCGGACGAAGGAGGTTGATCAGTATGAAGAGTGAAGAATTTGACAAGAAGTTCGACAAAGGTGAGGACGTGTCGAAGTACCTTGATTTTTCCAAGGCCACCCGGCCCGGGCGTGAACAAAAACGTGTCAATGTCGATTTCCCTGTGTGGATGATCCAATCCCTTGACCGGGAAGCCCGACGACTTGGTGTTCCCAGGCAGTCAGTAATCAAAGTCTGGATTGCTGAGCGCCTCGAGCATGTGCAGGCATAACGGGATTCGAACAAAGCCATGCTACGGACGGCTGATCGCCGCCGCAGATGGCTGGCGTTCGCTTGCATGAGATTGAGATATCGGCTACAATAGTGGAAATGGAACACTACAACCTACGGAGGCACAGCAAATGACCGTGACACTTCCCCTGAAGCAGATGAGCAGTGCTGACAAAGTCGAGTTGATGGAGTGTTTGTGGAGCGACCTCTGCTCCGCGCCGGGGGAAGTGGAGTCCCCGGCTTGGCATGATGAGGTGTTGGAGTGTCGTGAGAGAGCGTTGGAGAGCGGAGATGAACGAGTACTTGACTGGTCCGAGGCCAAGAGACGCATTCGGGAGTCTGTCTCGTGAGACTGCGCATCCTTGAGTCAGCCAGTCAAGACTTGATCGATGGCTGGCACTTTTATGAACGGCGAGAACGTGGCTTGGGGGATTATTTTTTGGATTCACTTTATTCGGATGTTGATTCCCTACAACTGTATGCCGGCATCCACCAGAAGCATGGGGAATACCACCGGATGCTTTCACGGCGTTTCCCGTTTGCGATCTACTACAAACAACGCGATGACATTGCCGTGGTTCACGCCGTGCTGGATTGCAGGAGGTCGCCAGCCAGGATTCATGCCCGGCTAAATATGTGAGCGAACAAGCGGCTGCTACGGACGCGCTATCGCGCGCAGCAGCCCCACAGCGTTCTGAGGAGGAATCATGGATCCAGTGACCACAAGTACCGCGTTTGCCACGATTGTGGGGCTGATTGGCCTCTTCAAACAGGAAGCAGGAAGCCAAAAAGGGAAAGACACTAAGTCGTTTATGGAGTGGTTGGAGCACCACCGACATGAAGAGATCAAGGATCTGATATTGCGTACTCATGGGCTTTCTGAGGAGATTGACCAGTTACTGAGTGAGGAGCACCAAGCAATACTCGCTAAGCTCAATTCGCTCGACAACAGTATTGCCGCCTTGGCCAGCCATATTGCTGGTCTCGGCGGCATGGTGCAAGCGATCCACCCAGGATCCGAACTGTCGGAACAGGCATTCTACTTCCTCTCAACGTTGGTTCGGTCCGGTGCGAAGAGGATTCTCTATCTCCCCCATCTTAATGGTGTTTCCTTCCAACTGGACAACGGACAGGAGCTTGACGTCAAGGAAGGTCGGTTCCTGGAAGATGATCTTGACGGGCTCGTACAACTTGGTCTCTTGACGGTTTCCCATGGCAGTCACAGCTCCCGTACCTATCGCATTACAAGAAATGCGGCTGCATATGTCAACATGTGTGAGCAAGAGGCATGAAAGTCAGAATCGGGTGGCCGGGGACTGACCCAGTAGGCCAGCCCCGGCTCCCACACCACCCG
>CAZSBQ010000188.1:0-8179 GCA_964604795.1 uncultured Victivallales bacterium
TCCGCCCGCCAGATCGGCTGGCTCGAAACCGGCATCGAGGACCTCGGGTTTCCCATGATGTTCGTGCCGCTGCGCATCAAGGGCGAGCGCATCGGTCTGCTGCTCACCGGTGTGCCCGAAGACGGCGGGCGCGCCCGCTTCTCGCCCGCCGAGCGGCAACTGCTCGTGTTGGTGGCTTCGGTCTCCTCCCTGGTGCTGGAAAACGCCAAAGTCTACGACTACCTGCGCCAGCGCTTCGCCCAGCGGGCTCACGACCTCATCGAGGACAACCGCCGCGAGGCCAACGGAAAAAACGAGGAGGAGCGCCTGATGATCTCCTCGATCAGCAACCCCAACAAAGTTGTCCGCCTGCTCGCCAGTTCCTTCTACAAGGAATTGGTGCGCGCAGGCTTCTCCCCCGGCCACATCACCACCGCAGCCGCCGAAATTCTGGACTGCATCACCCGACAGCAGGAGGTCTGATCCCATGGCACTCTGGAATGGACGATTTTCCAAAAATACCGCCGAGGAACTCGCCGACTACGGCGAGTCCGTCAGCTACGACCAGCGCCTCTACGCTCACGACATCCGCGGCTCCTGCGCCCACGTCACCATGCTGGCCCGCCAGGGTATCCTCTCCGAATCCGACGCCGACCAAATCCTCGACACCCTCGAAGGAGTCCGACAGGACATCGAGGGCGGAAACCTCCCGCTGAAGCGGGAACTTGAAGACATCCACATGAACATCGAGGCGGCCGTCACCGACCGTCTGGGCGAGGTCGGCGGACGCATGCACACCGGACGCAGCCGCAACGACCAGATCGCCACCGACGAACGGCTTTTCCTGCGCGATGAGATCGATCGGATTCAGGAAGCCCTGAGCGCCTTCCAGAAAGCTCTCTGCACTCAAGCCTCGGACAACCGCACCGCAATCATGCCCGGGTTCACCCATCTGCAGCATGCCCAGCCCATCCTCTTCGCCCATCATCTGCTCGCCTACGTCGAAATGGTCAAGCGCGACCGGGAACGGCTCGACGACTGCCGCCGGCGCATGAATCGCTGCCCCCTCGGCGCCGGCGCGCTGGCAGGCTCGACTCTGCCCCTGGACCGTGAATTCGTCGCCGCCGAACTCGGATTCGACACCGTTCTGCAGAACAGTCTGGATGCCGTGGGCGACCGCGATTACCTCATCGAACTGCTTTCCGCGCTGGCCATCACGGCCATGCACCTGTCCCGCCTCGCCGAGGACGTCATCCTCTGGTGCTCCCAGGAATTCTCCTTTGTCGAGCCGGACGACGCCTACAGCACCGGCTCCAGCCTCATGCCCCAGAAAAAGAACCCCGACGTCGCCGAGCTGACCCGCGGCAAAACCGGGCGCGTCTACGGCGCGCTCATGGGGTTGCTCACCGTCATGAAGGGGCTCCCGCTCACCTACAACCGCGATTTGCAGGAGGACAAGGAAGGCGTTTTCGACGCCCTCGACACCGTTCTGGCCATGGTTCGCACCATGACCGGCATGATGAGCACCCTTGCCATCGATGCCGAACGCATGCGCGAAGCCGCCGCCGATCCAGCCCTGATGGCCACCGATCTGGCCGAATGGCTGGTGCGCAAGGGGGTTCCCTTCCGCGACGCCCATCACCAGGTCGGACGCTTCGTCGCCGACTGCAAGCGCCGGAATATCCGACTCGACGAGGCCACCCTCGAACAAATGCGCGAAAGCATCCCCCAAGCCGAGGACGAGTGTCTCGCCCTGTTTTCCCCCGAGCGCAGCGTCGCCGCCCGCAACATCACCGGCGGTACCGCTCCCGCCCAGGTCGAGCGCCAACTCGAACGCTGGCAGCAACAGTAGTCGGAGCTTATCCGGAACGGAGGGGGGGGCACGTCCCTATGTGTCCGCACATGCAGTCGGTGCACATGATTGCGTGAACTCAGATGTCGTGATACTCGCGGTACCACTGCACAAACTTCGGGATGCCGGCGGAAATGGGGGTCGTCGGTTGGTAGCCGAGCTTGGAGTGAATGCGCTCGATGTCGGCGTAGGTCGCCTCGACGTCGCCGGCCTGCATGGGGAGAAACTGCATCTCGGGCTCGATCCCGAGGGCCTCGGCCAGCGTGCCGATCATGTCCAGCAGTTTCTCGGAGCGGTGATTGCCGATGTTGAAGATTTCATAGGATTCGAGATTGTCGGAGAATAGCGAGGCGCGCACGCCGGCGATGATGTCGTCGATGTAGGTGAAGTCGCGCCGCATGTTGCCGTGGTTGAACACTTGGATGGGCCGGCCCTCGAGCATGGCTTCGGTGAACAGCCACAATGCCATGTCCGGGCGCCCCCAAGGGCCGTACACGGTGAAGAAGCGCAGTCCGACGGTCTGCATTCCATACAGGTGCGTGTAGCAGTGGGCCATCAGCTCATTGGCTTTTTTGGTGGCGGCGTACAGGCTGACAGGAGAGTCCACCGAATCGGTTTCCGAGAAGGGCAGCTTGGTGTTTCCGCCATAGACGCTGGAACTTGACGCGTACACCAGCCGAGGCTGCGGTTCCGCGTGGCGCGTCGCCTCGAGAATAGTGAGGAACGATTCGAGATTGGCCTTCTGATACGCGAAGGGGTGTTCGAGGGAGTAGCGCACGCCGGCCTGGGCGGCCAGGTGGCACACGACATCGGGACGCGTCTCGGCGAAGATGTCCGTCAGCCGCCCGTAGTCGGTTAGGTCCATGGCGAAACCGATGTAGTCTGAGTGCTTTTCCAGCAGAGCGTGACGGTCGCGCTTGAGCGACACGCGGTAGTAGTCGTTGAAGTTGTCGATGCCGACAACCGTGTGTCCTTCCCCCAGCAGTCGCTGCGCCAGATGGAATCCGATAAAGCCCGCCGTGCCCGTGACAAGAATAGTCATCGCGTGTTTTCCCTTGGGGGTTACGGCGCTTTCGGCGCCGAGCTTGTGGTCTCCGAACAGGAAATTTCACCTGCCCTCTTGCATACGTACCATATCTTTTGTATACTGCTGCGCCAAGTCGCCCAACGTGTGCGGAGCACCATCATTGTTTTCGAGGAAACTAAATCTAAAGTACCGTGTCTTCATTCTCTAGTTCCGCAGTTCCGGAATCATGACTCGGCCAACTCCTTCAGCTTGTCTGCGGAATTCGATCCCGCCGGCAACGAACCATTTCGACGGACAACGCACCGATGAACAACAGCCCCGCCTCTCAACTCGACCCCGCTGCGGCCGGCACCGTCCGCGAGCCCCTCATTGCGCCGCATGCCTGGATACGAATCGCCATTCTGGCGGTCGTCTTCCTCGCGCTGCACTCGAATGTCCTGAGCATTCTGTACTCCGCGGGCAAAAACAACGACAACTGGTCGCACATCTTTCTGATCCCCCCGATCAGCCTGTATTTGATTTTTCGTCAACGGCGCAAATTGGCGCGGATGCAGGCGCACCGGGACTGGAAGGGGTTGCTGTTTTTCGTGCCCGGCCTGTTGCTTTACGGCGCGGGCATTCAGATCGGCAGCACGATGATTATGGGATACGCGATGATTTTGGAGTTGTTCGGCCTGGTCTGGTTCTTTGTGGGCTGGCCCATGATGAAGATTCTCTGGCTGCCGATTCTCTACCTGGTTTTCGGGGTGAAATTCACGTATCTGTATACGCAGATTTCGCTGGTCCTGCAGCATGTCGCGGCATCGGCGGGCACGTTTGTGCTGCAGATCGGCGGCATACCGCTCGGGATCGATGCCGATGCCGCCGGCGCGGTCGTGCAGGTGTACCATCAGGGGCGGCTGATCGAGCCGCCGCTCAACGTCGAGGAGGCGTGCAGCGGTCTGCGCAGCCTGATGGCGCTGGGGGCGCTGAGCGTGGCGATGGCGTATTTGGACGACCGTCCGCTGTGGACCCGCATTCTGATTGTCGGCTGCGCCGTGCCGGTGGCGGTGCTGGTGAACATTCTGCGTATCGCCATCACCGGCTTTTTGTATCCGTATCACCCCCAGCTGTGCCGGGGCGAAGTGCACGAACTCACAGGGCTGCTCATGTTGGTGCCCGCCATACTGCTGCTCTTCCTGATCATGCGCATCTGCGACTGGGTGCGCCTGGAGGACGATGATGAAATGAGCCGCTTCCGCATCTAAACCGAACATAGGTAACTCACTGATATGGACAACACAAAGACCATTGTTCGCAAGACGTTGTCGCCGGGGTTCATGCTGGCGTTCGGCATCCTTCTGGCCGGGCTGGTAGGGCTGCGCGGGCTGACCGGCGCCTGGGAGTGGGCACTGTCCAAAAAACCCCTGCCCATGCGCCGTTCGTTCGAGGAAATGCCGGTGCGAGTGGGAGCCTACGAGCACATCGAATCGAAAAAAATGTCCCAAGTCATGGAGCGGCGACTGAGCACGGACAACTACATCTCCGCCGTCTACCGCAACCACGACGTCGAATTGGGGGATCCCGGCTCTGGTCTTTCGGTCCATTCGGTCTACTACACCGGCAACGAGGAACCGGTATCCGCCGCCCATGTGCCCGAAGTCTGCTACGTCGGCGGCGGATATGAACGCAAGGGGCTGCAGGTCACCGACATCACTCTGGACATTCCCGACGCCGTGCCCGCGGGAGACGGCCCGGTCCATGTACCGACTGTCGACGGACAGACTGTGACGTTGCCGGGGCTGACCGTGCCCGTGCGGCAATTCGACTTTCTGACCCCCGAACGAAAAGACTCCGGATCGGTGTTCTACTTCTTCATCTACAACGGCAGCTACGTGGCCTCGCGCAATAAAATAGGACTGCAGTTCCTCAACCGTTCCTCGCGATACGTGTACTATGCGAAGATCGAGGTCATGCCCGGACGCCTCGTGGACATCGATGACCGCGACAAACCCGTGTTCATCGGCGGGATCGATGATCCGGAGGCGGCAAAGAAGATGGCCGCCGAATTTTTGACCACCATGCTCCCCGAACTGGTGGCATGCTTCCCGGACTGGGAGGCGGTCGAAGCGGGCGACATCCCGGAAAATGACCTCGATACCCAGGCGGAATCGGCTGCGGAGGCTTCACAAACTCAGAGTGCACCCTCAACCCGTGAATAATCAAAAATAAGGATAGGATATGGCATTGAAAAAACGCGCAAAAATTGCTCTTTGGGTATTGGGAACCGTTTTGGTTTTGGGGGTTTTGCTCTCCTTTGCGGGATGGCGCTTCTACAAAGTGTACCGCAATCCGGACCGGTTTCTGGGACTGGCGCGGAACTTGGTGGCCGAACAGGAGCACGAAGCCGCCATGGACCAGTATCGCAGGGCGCTGCAGTACACCCGCGACAATCAGCGCCGCGCGGATATCCTCCGGGAAATGGCCGAGACCTTGGAAGAGAAAGCGCCCTTGCCCGTTGAGGAAGCCTTCACGACATACCGCTCCATTCTCTCCTTGTGGGCCGGCATCTGCCGCACCGACAGGGACGACCAAGCGATCCGCAGGCAACTGCTCGAATCCCAGTTCCGCGTCGCCAAACAGGCCGATGTCGAGTGGGCGTGGCGCGGACTGCAGGACGTCGCCGAAATGATCCGGCGCATCGACGGCGAAAACATACTGGCGCAAAAATATCAGGCCATCGCCCGGCTCAAGCTGGATGACGGCGAAACCGAGGAAGCCGTCTTCTACGAACGGATCAACTCCACGTTGCAGGAGCTGTGGGACTTGAATCCCGACGACGAGGACCTGCCCTATTACATTTCCGTCTCGAATCTGAGCCAGGCGGCGATCAACAAAGGCGACTACATGCCTCTGCGCGGGCAGACCCTGGTCAAGTCGGCCATGGAGCGCATGGACAGCTTTGTGGACGCGCACCCGGACAACCTCGAGGCCCGCATCGCCCGACTGAAGATTCTGCTGCAAAGCGCCTGGCTGCTCAAAGAGTTCGAGCGCCTTCCGCACATCCGCGAGGAGATCGGCGCTCTCGAATCGATGGTCGGAAAGGAGGAAAAGAATTCCGACGTTGCCGTTGAGCTTGCTCACTTGGTGTCGCTCGCGCACAAACTGCAGGCTGCCTCCAAGGCGGATGACGAAACAACCGTCGCCATCCCTGCGGCTGAGCAGGAAAAGATGCTCGACAAGGCCCTGGCCATCTTGAAAAACGCCCTCGAAAAGGATCCCGGCAACATCCGTTTGTTGCTGCGCATCGCCATCAATCAACGCGAGGCGAGACGCCTTGAAGAGGCCAGGCAATGGCTTGAAAAGGCGCTTGAACCCCATGAGATCGGCGTGAACGCGGACGCCGTCGGAGCCTGGAACGCACGGATGCACGCCCGCTTTCTGCTGGCCGACGTCATGCTGCAGATGTATGAGGCCGCTCCAGAGCAGGAGAAAAAGGCCGAGATCATCGCCCAAGTGCGCGGGCAAATCCGCCAAATCGGAGACAGAGTCGATTCCGATTCCCCCTATCTGCAGCTGCTTGAGGGACGGCTGGCCTACCACAACGGCAATTACCGGCATGCGGTGCGCAAGCTGACCGAAGCCGAAGAAAAGCTCGGCAGACAAACGCCGGAAACCGCCCTGTTCTCGGGATTGGGGCTGGCGCACCTGGGCGAAACCGGTGCGGCCGTGCGCCGGCTGTCCGAGTTCCTATCCTCCCCCGGCGCGACTGCCGAGCACCGTGAGCGCGCCTGGCTCGAAATGGCCGCCAGCGCTATCCGACTGCGCGAGTTCGACCAGGCAGTGAAAATTGCCAGAAAACTGCTTGAACGCAACCCTGAGGACCAGCAGACCAACCTGCTGCTCGGACGCGCCCTCATGCTGCAACTGCTGACGGGACGCGTAACCGAACGGGAGGACGTCTTTCAGGAAGTGATCAGCCTGCTCGAACCCCTGGCCAAAAAGGGTAACAGCCAAGCGCTTCGCCAGCTGGCCGAGGTGCATGAGTTGGCCGGCGATTGGCCCGCCGCCCGGAAATTATTGGGCGGGCACTGTCGGGAAAATCCGCGGGACGCATCCGCGCTCACCCAACTCTATCAAGGATTGCGTCGAGCAGGCAATCGCGAAGAAGCAAAAAAATGGATTCGCGAAGCATTGAGCAAGCTGCCGGAATCCGACGCTGTCGAGCTGGTGCGCCGCGCCATGGACGACGATCCGGACCTGCAAAACCACATCAATACGCTGCTGGGCATTGCCATGGAGGACGACCCCGTTCAGCAGAAATTGGGCCTGTATGACTTTTATCGGCAGCGCGGACGCGTCGCGGATGCCGACCAACGGCTGGCCGAAGCCGACAACCTGGCACCGGACGACCCGCGAGTGCTGGAGGCCAACTTCCGCCGGGCGCTGCAACAGGATCAAACCGACCGGGCACAGCAGCTCATTGAGGATTTCAAGGAAACCGGCGCGCCTGACGTAGACATTCAAATCTGGCGCGCTCAACTGCACATGGACCAGGGCGACTATGGACGGGCAATCGACGTGCTCACCGCCGCCGTCGACGACGACCCCAACCGCTCCGACCTCTATCGCATCCTCGGTGAAGCGTTCCGCCAGAAGGAGGACCTGTTCAAGGCCGAGGAAAACTTCCGCAAAGCCCTCGACCTCAAGCCGAATCAGCCGGACACCCTGCGCCGCCTCATCCAGGTCAGCGCCGCCCGCGGTCTCCACCACCAGGCGTTGAAGTACATGCGGCGAGCCCTTGCCTTCAACCCCGGCGACGACCAGCTTATGCGCGTGTTCCTCAATTACCTGTCGGAACACGGCAGCACCGCTGAAGCTCTTGAAATCCGCCTTCGGTTGGCCAGCTTGCGGCCGAACGATTTTGCCAACCGCCGAGCCATCGCCAACCTCTATATGAGATCGAACCAGCCCGGTCGGGCGAAAGCCGTCCTGCAAAAACTTTTTGAGGATGCACCCGACGACTTCGCCAACGTCATCAGCATGGCCTGGCTGGAAGCCCGCACCGGCGAACACGAAAAGGGCCAACAGCGCATTCAATCCTTCCTGGAAACCCGCGAAACCGAAGTCGGACACTCGGAATGGCTGCAGTACGCGGAGTTTCTGCGACGGATTGGCAAGGCCGAGCAAGCCGTTCAGGCCGCTCGAACCGCCGTCGGCAAGGATGATTCCGAAACTATGGAGGCAACTCGCTACATCGCCGAGCTGCACCTGGAGAACAATCGGTCCGAAGAAGCGATGAAAACCTATCAGACCCTGCTCGAGGATGACAACATGCCCGC
>CAZSBQ010000189.1:0-8121 GCA_964604795.1 uncultured Victivallales bacterium
TCCGTGGTTACGCCCAGAAGTAGACCGCGTCGGCGATGATCTCCTTGCGGGCCCGGTGGTTGTCCATGATCCACTCCCGCCGCCACACGCCGCGCATGCCGCTCGATGCCAGGTCGCCCATGTAAAGGGCGTCCTCCTCGTCGGTGGGCGCGGAGAACGCGAGGCCCGCGGGCGCGATGCTCTCCCCGGCGGGATTCTCGAACTGGTCGCTGCCGTCGGGCGCGTCGAGGGCCAGGTCGATGTCGGGCATGACCTGGAGGTGATCCCCGGCGCTCCAGTTGGCGGCGACGTGATCGCGCAGCCCCTTCACGTCCACGCCGTTGGCCAGGGCGAAGACGATGCCGGAGTTCTGCAGGTTCTCGTTGTCGACGAAGTCGCCGGTGACGGTGGAGAGGTAGAGGTAGCCCGCCGCGTCGGAGGTGCCCCAGCTCCCGGAGTTGACCTGGATCGAGACCACGCGCCCGGTCGCCCCCGAGGCGGCTCCGTCGATCATGTCCCCGATTGCAGGCTCGTTGGTGCCGTTGTCGAAGGCGACCCGGGTCCAGTCGCTGGCCGCCTCGCAATAGAGCGTCGGGCCGGAGCGGTACTTCACATAGCGGCAGTCGCCCGCCCCTGCGTTCGCATCAGTGTTCCTGACCCAGAACGAGCGTCCCGGCCAGTCCGCTCCGCCGTCGATGTCGATGGTGCCCGCGTCCGGCGTCAGGCTCTGCCCAGCGGCGATGGTGGCGGCCAGGCCGCCCGGACTGACGGTGTGGACGCACAGGTCGACCATGGTGTCGGCGAGGTCGGTGTTGCGGCACACCTCCAGGCGATAGCGGATCTTGCCCTCGCCGCCGGTCTCGTAGCCCTCGTAGTCCGGGCAGAAATAGCCGCGCGGATAGGCGAGCGTGAAGACCTCCTGGGCGTTGGCTGCGGGCAGGCTGGCGTTCACCACGTCGACGATGATGTAGCCCTGGTCGTCGGCCGCATGGATCGCTTCGCCGGTCACGTCGGCGGAGACATCGAGGGCCGGGCCCGGACTGCCCGCCGCGCCGACCTGAACGGTGATCTCCTGACGGCTCTGGTCGTAATCGATGTAGAGATCGTTCGGCCCGAGTCGGGCGGAGGCCTTGTGAATGGTCAGGCCCGTGATGTTGGTGCAAACGACGGGCGTGAACTCGGGCATGTCGCCGCCCACGACCATGCCGAAGGTCTCCCGGCCGGATCGGCGATTGCCGCCCAGCGCCAGGCGGAAGGTGTCTCCGGCCTGGGGCACGGCAGGCAGGTCGCGCGACAGGGTCAGCGTGTCGGTGCCGCCGTCGAAGGTCTGGACGTGGAAGACCGCGCCATGCAGCTCCGGCGTGGGTGTGTCGGGGTCGAACCAGCCGACCGCCCCGTCCCAGTAGCCGGACGCCTCGGTGAGCGCGGCATCCACGAGCGTGCGCACGGTGGCGCTGTCGACCGTGTACTGGTTGAGGGCGTTGCCGTCGGCGGTCAGGTAGCGCGAGGCGTAGAAGGTTCTGAGTTTGTCTGCGGTTGGGGTAGGCATCGTGTGTTTCTCCTGTGACTATGGGTTGACGGTGATCTCGAAGAGGCCGGGGCTCGTGCCGTCGGCGATCTCGATTCGGGACGGGAGTCCGGGCGGCTCGACGGCGAAGCAGCGCCAGGCGCGGCGGGTGGATTCGTTGCCATACTCGTCGACGGCCTCCACCCGCAGGAAATGCCAGACGCCGCCGATGCCGTTCAGCTCGACGGGTGCATCGATGCTGATGGGCAGCCCCCGGAAGTCGCTGGCGGCGCGGTCGAACACGCGCCGTTCGCTGCCGTTCCCCTCCCGGTGGTAGAGCCGGTAACGCTGCGCGCCGGGGAGCGGATTCCATTGGATCGTGGGTGTCGTGGTCGGCGTCTCGAAGACCGACGTCGCGATCTCCTCCGGCGGCATGTCGTGGACTTCCACGGCCAGGCATTCGCCGGTGGCCAGCGGCACGGGCACGGTGCGCTCAAGCGTGTCGAGCAGCAGCGGCCCGTAGAGCTTGACGCCGTTGACGAACACCCAGCTCTCCAGCGCGGTCTCGGCGCTGGTCCAGGAGAGCAGGCTCTGGCGCGCGCCGTCGGCGATCAGGTTGACATGTTCGTTCAGCATCAGCGGTAATCCTCGTAGAGGTTGCAGGTCAGGTTCAGCCAGCGTTCCCCGCCGAAGCGGTACTCGCGCCAGGGGATGCGCGGCAGCGGAGCGAGCGGATCGGGGGTGAAGGTCCCGCCGTCGTCGAGCCACTGCTCGAATGGGTCGATGCCGGGGGTCATCGTCGAGCGGGTCATCGAGCCGGAGGAGTCGATGCAGATCAGGACCTCGCGCGGATGCGGCAGCGTGGGATCGCCCTTGCAGTTCTCGTAGGCGGTCACCAGCTCGGTGGCCGAGGGATTCCGGCTGATCGTGCTGTACCCGATCTCCGGCGGGCAGGTCCGGTCCGGCGGGATGATGTCCAGCGTCGTATGGCCCGCGACCTTGTGGACGGCGGCGAAGTCGGGCGGGCCGTTGGCGGTCACCAAGTTGTTCCAGCGCACCACGTCCGCATCCCAGTTGGCATGTCCGGACGGGTAGTAGACGCTGGATGCCTCGTCGATGAAGATCAGGATCATGCCGGGGGCCATGCCGCCCTTGAGCGGCACGACCACCGAATCCGCCGCCATGGCGATGGGCCCGGACTGATCGCGCTTGGTCATCGAGGCGACCTTGAGCGCCACGTCCACGCCGTCGGCGGCCATCCCGGCGATGGTGAGCATGCCGGACTTCGAGGGCGAGCCGAGCCGGTAGGCGACGATGTTGCCGTCGACGCCCATCAGCGGAACCAGTGTGCTGCCTGATTTGATGGGCATGGTCAGGCCTCCGGGATCACGTCGAGGGTGAAGGACGATCCCACCGTGCCGCCGTTGCTGTCGACATGGCGGACGCTGATGGTGTGGGAATAGGTGTTCTCGTCGCTGACCGCTTTCAGGACGGGCGGCACGCCCGAGTAGCGGGCATAGGCGTAGTAGCCGCTGGCATACTCGGTGCCCATGACCAGGAACCCGAAGCGGTTGGCGGTGAGCGACCACGAGCCGTTGCGGGTGCCGATGAAGTCGCCGGGCCCGAGGCCGCTCGTGTCCACGCGGAAGCGCATCACGTCCCCGATCCGCAGCGCGGCGGTCTCGCCGTCCGGCAGGTCCGCTCCGGTGTAGGCGATCACCTGGAGGCGGCTGTCGCCGTCGGGCTTCTTGACCCGCACCTTCCAGGGCTCGCCCGTGCTCGAGTCGATCATGCAGGCGTAGCCGTCCCGGATCGTCTCGCCGCTGGCGTTCTCGATCAGCAGCCGGGGCGCGTCGTTGACCGGGAAATGCACGACCGCCCACTTCTCGCCCGTGCCCGCCTGCTTCCAGAGGACACGGCACGAGCCCTGCCAGCCGCTGCGCTGCTTGGCGGTCAGGGTCGGGTTGGGATCGGCGTAGTCGTGTGCGTCGACCGTCACGTCCAGCTTCACCGGCGTCACGCCGAAGAGCATGGCGTGGCCGACCTTGCCGTCCTTCAGCGGTTCCTGGAGCACCACGTAGCGGCACTCGTGGCGGTTGGCGGCCGCGATGTCGGCAAAGAGCTTCACGTCGAAGACGGGCGCGCGGGTGCGGAAGCGCTGTTCGCTTTCGGGATCGTCCGGGCGGATGGCCAGGTCGTCGATCCACAGCGTCGAGAACTGGTTCTGGTCGGCTCCGGTCTTGTTGCGCACCAGAACGATGCCCTGCCGGTAGGTGCTCAGCATGGACCGCGCGCCGAAGCTGTTCTGGCGCTGGCGATGGTCCATGGCGGCATCGACGAAGGCGTTCCAGTCGTCGGCCCGTGGCCGGAAGCTCTGTCCGCTGGCGACTTTCTTGAGGGTCATTGGTCGCTCCCGCCGGTCGCTCCAGGCTGGAGACCGTAGACTGGAGGCTGTAGGGAAAAGCGGCCGACGGCTTTCCGCTGCATCGTTTTGTTTTGATCGTGTGTCTTCATGTTTTCCCTGCGGCCTAAAGCCTCTGGTCTAAAGCCTTCCTCAAATCCCCAGGCTGCCGAAGTTGGTGCCGTAGTAGACCTTCTCGATGTAGACGGCCACGGGCTTCTTCACGACCTGCTTGACGGTGTCGTCCACCTCGTCGGCATAGCGGACCCACATGTAGTCCCAGCCCAGTTTGGTGGCGACGGAGATGCCGCCGACGGTGAAGCTCGAGCGGTTCTGCGAGACGGCGAAGCGGTAGGTGATCTCCCACAGATCCTCGCGGCCGTCCCCGCGCCGCACGCCGCTCGCGCCGAGGAACAGGACCTCGCCGGGATCGAAGCCCCGGAACGCGTCGTTGTTGTACATGCCGGTCTTGCGGGCGAGGCGGGCGCGGAAGGTCTCGGTCACCGTGGTGCGCGGCAGAAAGTGGGTCTCGGTGAAGTTGTAGACCGGCTGGATGATGTCGACGCCCGCCACATTCTCGCCGTCGTAACCGACCGCCCCTTCGTAGTCCGGAGCGCTGGCCGGGTAGCGGTCGCGGGTCGAGATCGACTGGGTGAAGAGCAGAAGGTTCTTCTGGACATCGATGCGCTCGGCGCTACATTACGGCAAATAACTGGGATTATCGCCTACCAAATGGCCTTTTTGAGGACAAAGAGGATGATGCCATGAAGGACACTGTTCCGTCCGAAGCAGATGGTGTTCTTGACGCCGAAGAGGCTGCAGCTTGGCTAAAGATCCCCAAATCGACACTATACAAGTTGTGTGCCGAGGGAGAGTTACCTGCTGCAAAAGTTGGCCGACACTGGCGGTTTCATCGGCTAACACTGGAAAAGTGGCTTCTTGACCGAACCGCTAACCGGCAGCGTACCGGTTCATGCGATGAATGTCATCGTCAGGAGGGAAACGATGCCGTTGCTGAGTGAAGGACGGATGATACGAAACACCTATGAAGTGGAGCGATTTCTTGGCGAAGGAGCATTCGCTGAAGTTTATCGTGTTCAGCACCGTTTTCTCGGTCGCCAAGCGATGAAGGTTCTCAAGCTGTCTGCGGCCAGCCTTGAGGAAATCGAATCTCTGTTGGCAGAAGCCTTGTTGCTTTCGCGCATCGGTCATCCCAACATTGTCCGGGTCTTCGACGCCAACATTCTGGAGATCAAGGGCGCGCGGCACGGGTTTTTCACCATGGAGTACATCGCCGGGGGCAGCCTTGATCGGTTCTGGCGGTCGTACCGCGATTCTATCATGCCCGTTTCTGAGGCGGTCGAGATCATGAAGCAAGTTTGCGCTGGCATTGCCGTGGCGCACGCTGAGGACCCGCCGATCGTCCACCGGGATATCAAGCCGCAGAACATCCTCGTCGGTTATGACGGGACCGGACTCAGGGTGCGCGTGAGTGACTTCGGCCTCGCCAAGCACGCCAACCCCATGACGCTGTTGGTGAGCGCCAAAGGCACCCTTAGCTTCAAGCCGCCAGAATCGCTCCAGAACCACGATTCGTCGGCAGCGGATGTCTGGGCGATTGGGACGACGTTCTATCTGCTCTTGACTGACACGCTGCCGTATCCGGACCTGGATGACCGCGACATCGCTGACGCCAGCAGATTCGTCAGGCCACTGAGACCGGCCAGCGTTTACAACATGAATGTTGATCCAGCATTGGATGCCGTTCTATCGCGTTGTCTGGCGGGCAAACCTGAAGATCGCTACCAGAATGCCTCGGAGTTGCTAAACGAGCTTTCGCGGTGGCGTCCTAGGCGATCCTCAACGATGTCTTCCTCGACGCCTTCGCAAGGGGGTGCCCAAGCCAAGAGCATCTTTGGGCAGCGGTCGTCGTCTGAGATGGACGCCGCCAGACGGATGATTAATGACGCACTGGCAGCGTCAAAGAAGCCGGGCAGTCTCATGAGCGCGGCGGACTTGCTCGAGGAGGCAATCAACAAGGCACCAGAATTGCGTGACCAGTACGAAAGCCAGCTGAAGCTGTGGCGACGTGGAGTATGCATGTAAACGGGGAACCGCATGGCGACCGCATCTGGACATCACGATTACCACCAGCACGACATTCTGAGGGATGTCGCGACCCCGCAGCTCTACAGGGCAAACGCCTTCCGAGTACTCGGCCTGTCGGTCACAGTCGACGGCGCAGAGATGAACCGCCAGCAGAAGAAGCTGAAGATGATGGAGAAGCTTGGGGGTGCGGCTACGCAGAACCACTCGGGCGCTTTGCCCCTGAAACCGCCCCCTGACGCTGAAGAACTGCGGAAGGCCGGTCAACGCCTTCACGACATGCAGTCTCGCATTGTGGATGAGCTGTTCTGGTTCTGGCCATCTGATCACCACAACGGCGACGCGGATGCAGCATATGAGGCGGCAGGGGAAGGTCGGCTCCGTGATGCCCACCAACTGTGGTGTCGGCAGAAGGAACAACCCGCAACGGAGGCTGTCGCCGTCCACAATCTCGCGGTGTTGTACCACGCACTTGCGCTTGATATCGAGCACGCTTCGAACAACGGGAACGCCGGTAATGCATCAGCAGACCCAGAAGCCCAAGCACGCCGCGACAAGTACTGGGCTGTTGCCTTGGAACACTGGGCGGCCTTTGCAGATAACGAGCCCGGCTGGAGCTACGTCCTGTCTCGAGCCGAGGCACTTGACGATCCGCGATTGACCTCTGGTTTTGTCAGACGATTGCGGCAATCGCTACCCGAAGCGATCTTGTCCATCAACGTCAACCTGGCGGTGCGTGCCGCGAAACGCGGTGACGCGGATGAAGCGAAGCGCCACCTTCTGTACGTTCGGAACAGCGGCCTCGACCTTCACTTGGCCGCTTCCCTGCTGGAGCGTGAAGCTTCGCCACTGGTGGAGCAAGTTCGCCGCATCTGCGAGCCCGTCGCGGATCGCTCGAAGGCCTCACCCGAAACGGCGAATGAACTGGCGAAGTCGGTTCTCGGCGATTGTCAGGTTCTGCTCACGGGTATTCGCGCGATCCTCGGGAAAGAGCATCATTTGCGGCAGACCGCTTTCGATCTCGTAGCTTCGACCGTTCGTGGTTGCATGATCGATTACGGCAATGCCACTGAGGACTGGAACGGTTGTGTGCCTCTGTTGGAGCAAGCGGCAGGATTGGCTCTCGACGAAGGTCTGCAGGCTCGCCTTCGAGAGGACGTTGAGCAGGTCAAGAAGAACCAGGCTGAAGAACAACATGTCGAAGAACTGAAACAGGCAGTGACTGCTGACCGTGTGTACGAAGTTACCATCCATGGCGGCCAAATACGCATGGCGAATCTTTGCACATGCTGCCTGGGGCAAGCAACCCAGGAGCAGCCGGTCAGCTATGAATGGGAAGAAACACGCGGCATTTCGCGGTACAAGCGATCACTCTCCTTCAAGTTCCCGATCTGCGCGAGCTGCTTACAGCATCAGGCAGAGTATTCGCGCAAGCGCGCCGTGCTCGTCCTCTTGGCGGGAGGCATTTCAATAGGCATCGCGTATCTTTTTGCCGGTGGCATCGAGAAGCCCGAGTGGTTGCAATTTGTTCTCGGCGGCGGAGCACTCACACTCGTACTGGCGTTCATATTTAGCGCGATGATTCGGCTTCGGGTATTGCCGGAAGAACACGCCTGTCGTGATCCAGCAGTTGAGATGCCTAAGGCGTCTGGCAGCCATGTGGTATTCCGTTTCCACAACCCTCTCTATGCTGAGGCATTTGCTCATTCAAATGGCGTGTCTTTCACAACGCGCCAGATGAGCAAACCTACACGTGGATCGTATATTCTGGCCGGAAAGGGGGCGGTGTTGTCGCTTATCGTGGCGGTGATACTCGGGGGCATCGGCCAATCGATTATTTACGCGGTCAAGGAAGACAGCTGGCAACGTAGCCCATCCCGTCCTACTCGTAGTTATTCGGCCCCTCGATCCTCGACGCCATCGCCAACCTATACGCCTCCGAGAGAGTCCACGCCCTCCCGGTCCTATACCGGGCTGTCGAGCCGCATAGATGCCGGTAAGGCGCGTGCCCGGGTGTTGGAATCAGAAATCAGCCAAATGGACTCTCAGCTTGAGTCGCTTTCGTCAAGCATGGCGCGATACAAGCGTGAGATCGAAGGCTACGAGCGTCAAGTCCGGTCAGGCCTGC
>CAZSBQ010000190.1:0-8002 GCA_964604795.1 uncultured Victivallales bacterium
GGGGGTGCAGGGTGCCTTGCTCAAACGGTGGGGCGCATTAAAGTAGAGCTTGCCTCAATTGACTGCATACATTATTGTTTGCAAAAGGGACAGCCATGCAGAATAAACTTGCACTCAACCCAAAATACATTCTGCTCGAACCTTTGACCGGGGTGTCGGCCTGGCGCGACGGTGGAGACATGCTGCTGCGTGTGCTTGCGTCCGATGAGGCGGAAAGCGGCCTGCCGTACGGCTACGCGCACGACGAATCACTGGCGGCAGCCTTCCTGATCCGTCCGAACATGGAGGGGGATGAGTCGTTTAATGCGCGCCGCTGGCAGTCGATTTCGTTTAAGACCGAGCTTGACGCGGCGAAAAGCTGGAAGGTGCGGATTCGTTTCCAGGCTGCCGGCTGGGCGCCGTCCCATACGGAATGGTGGCAGGAGTTGGAAATGCCGGCGGGCACGAATGAAGTCCACGCAGACATGTCGGATTTTGTCATGTGCATGGACAGCGGCATGCTGGCCTGCATACGGTTTGACGTACTGGAGGCAGCCCCCGGCACTACGCTCCGCATCACCGCAGTGACACCTTGCGAGCATGACGGAGCGAGCTACTGGGCACCCAGGATCGACCGGTTCGGCCAGCGCCTGAACGGGGATTGGCAGGATAAGGTGCAGTCGGAATCCGACCTCGAAGCGGATGCCCAAGCCCCGCTGCCGAAGGCTCTCGACGCCGGCAATCGCGATCAGTGGGGCGGCTGGACAGATGGCCCCTCATTTGAGGCGAAGGGATCGTTTGGCATTGAACAAGACGATGGGGGGGCCTGGTGGCTTGTGACTCCGGACGGCAACCCGTACCTGAGCCTCGGCGCCTGTTGCACGGGGGTGGGGTCCGTGGGCATCGAAGTGCCGGGGCGCGAATCCTGGTTCGAGCAATTGCCCGCCAAAGACGGCGATCTGTCCGATGCCTGGCGCGCTGATCCGCCCAGCGGCTTTGCCGGTGCGGAGCTATACCCGCGCAAGTGGCATGGACATGCTGAACCGAAAGACCCGGAGGTTACCCAGTGCAGCTTCTTTGTCGCGAATTTGATCCGCAGCTTTGGGCCTGATTGGTACGAAAAATGGTGTGATCGGACTGCGGCGCGGCTTGATGCCTGGGGGATGACTTCCCTGGGCTGTTGGTCCGATATCGAGTTTGCCGAGTCGCACCAGCGCCCGACTGTGATGCCGGCCGAGCGGCTCAGCGACCCGGGCTGGGAGGAGTTGCTGGCGCGCGGCGACAGCGTTTGGCCGGTGAAGACCGTGCCGGATGTTTTCGACCCGCGTTTCGAGAAGATCGCGGAGGGATGTTTTGCCGGGCTCGAACAGTTTCGCGGCAAGCCTTGGGTACTAGGCTTCTTTGTCGGGAACGAGCAGAAGTGGTCGTTTCTGGGAAGCCCGATGGCCATGCCGCTGCATTGGGAAAGCCGTCGCGTCTTCATCGATGGGTTGAAGGAGAAGCATGGCTCGATCAGAGCACTGAACGAGGCTTGGTCGACCGGCTTTGTCAGCTGGGAGCGACTGGCCGCGGAACAGACCAATGAACACCCGCCGGGCTTGAGCGAGCAGGGCGTGGCCGACTGCGACGCATTTCTGGAAACGTTCTGCGACCGATATTTCGGTGCGGTTCGCGAGGAACTGAAACGTGCGGTTCCGGACGCGCTTTTCTGGGGCTGCCGCTATCTGGCGCTTCCCCCTCGCGCCGCCGTCCTGCGCGGTTCGGCGAAGCACATGGACATTGTCAGCATCAACTGGTATCTGTGGCACAAACAGGAACCGGAAGACGCCGAAACCTTCCTGGGTCGCTGGCACGAGCTGTGCGGCGGCAAGCCGCTGGCCATGACCGAGTGGTCCTTCGAGGTGACGAACGAGCGCCTGCTGGCGTCGCGCATCCTGACCACCACCGAACAGGAGCGGGCGGAGCAGTCGAAGCGGTACATGGACGCCTGCTTCAAGCTGCCCTTCGTGGTCGGGCTGCACTGGTTCCAGTGGCCGGACCAGCCGATCCTGGGCCGCGGCAAGCGCAACGGCGAAAGGTCCGCATTCGGCATCCTCGACGTGGCCGACCGACCGCACAAGGAACTGACCGAAGCAATCACCGAAAGCGCCAGCCGAATGTATGCGATGCACGGGAAGGGTTGAAGCGGGCGCAAGGCAGCCCTCCTGGTCAGGGCTTCCTCCTTTGGTGTTTTGATTGATCGAACCGTAGGTCAGTCAGGCAAGCGACCGCGCGCGGCATCAACTGTCTCAACGCACCCACCACCTACGGCAATGCCGAGGAGCTTTACATGAAACGCTTTGATTCTTTCGCGCTGACGGCGGCGGGATTCCTTTTATTCGGCTGCGCAACCATCGGCGATGTCGAACGGCACCCTCCGGATACGCTCGGACTTGTGAGCATCGGCAAAGCTCATTTTCCGCAGCCACCCGGCACAAGAGGCATCCCCATTCCCGGCGGTGATTTCGAAACGAAACAAGCCCTTCCGGAAGCATGGAAGGCGGAAAATCCCGAAACGCGCGTTGTCGAGCAAGACGACGCGCCGGAGGGAAACCGATATCTGCGCATGCCTGCGGAAAGCGCCGCCACCGCGATCGCGCCCGCCGTGTCGATTCCCGGACGGCAGCCGTTGCTGGTCTCGTTCTGGTGGCGGGCGAAAAGCGATATTTTCATTTATCTGCACAACAACGCCGAAGACGTCGACCCACGCCTCAACAGCTCCGACAAGGAGTGGTACAGGCTCCCCACCACCGACGGCAAATGGCGCAGGATCGGTGTCTACACCCGCACACCGGCGCCTGCAACCGAATTAACCGTGCAAATCCGGTGTCGCGATACGCAGCAGAACGGGGAGGTGTCCTTCGACGACCTACGGTTGCGCACGGCGACGGAAACCGAGCTGGCCGCCGCCTGGGAGGCGCGCGAAAGCCGCCGGGCAAGCTACCCCATCCCCCCGCGGGAAAGCGACGGGCGACACCTAGCCCTGTCCATTCGCAAACTGCAGGGCAAGGGCATGCCCGGGCGGCCCTACGTCATTTGGGCCTTGGGTTCGAGCTTCACCAATTTCCTCGGCAACGGCGAGGACCTGCGTCAGGAGATTCGGCCGCGCTTCCCCGACGCGCCGCCGATCGTCTACCGAAAACATGTCGGCAGCGGAACCCCCTTCGAATACATCCGCGGCTGGGCGCGCCAATTCGCCGTGCACGACTACCCGGACCTGATCCTGATCTATACCAACGGCGACGCCGAGGCGCTCGAGGATATGCTGCGCACCATCCGCCGGTCCTGCACGGCCGACATCATCACGGGCCCCCTCCATTTCTGGGCGCGCGCCGAAAACAGTTGGCCACGCCTCACCGACACCGCCTACTGGGACCGAATAAGATCCATCTGCGCGAAATACCAGGTCGAATTCGTCGAGAACCGCCGAGAACTCGCCAGCTGGTTCGCCTCGGCAGACACAGGGCCGACCGACATCCTCGGCGACAGCGTCCACCAAAACGAGCAGGGACGACGCTTGATCAATCTGAACTTTGCTCGACATTTTGCGGTGCCGGAGACGTTTTCGTACTGTCCGGCGAGCCGGGAACGGCGCATCCGGGCGGCTTGGGCATTGCGAGACGCATCGGCAGTGGTGAACGCCGAAGGCGAGTGGGAGATTACGGATGACAACACCCTGCGCTCACGCCAGAAGGGCGCCTCTCTGACATGCACGTTTACCGGCAACCGCATCGACCTTGTCGGACGACGGCTACCCCAAGGCGGAGACGTGCGCGTCACCCTCGACAACGCACCGGCCGAGAAACATCCCGCCTTTGCCGCCACCTACGTCCGCCCCGATCCGGACAACTTCACCCCGGGACCCACACTGCCCTGCGACTCGGCACCGCACACGATCCAGCTCGGCGAGCACATCAAACCCCAGGAATGGACAATCAGAATGACCAGCAACAGCGGCGATTACGAGTTGGTCGGCACCAGCACCGGAAAAGACGGGCGCGGCAACAATCAAAAATCCTTCACGGGCAACAGCGGACAAATCACAATCCCACCGGCACTGTGGCGCAATCCGCAGGACAATCGGGAGGGCGACCGCTTCACATTCCGCGTCTACCGCTGCACGACCGGCACGGTCCGTTTTCGGGGCGCGGACGGG
This sequence comes from uncultured Victivallales bacterium, assembly GCA_964604795.1. Lineage (GTDB taxonomy): Bacteria > Verrucomicrobiota > Lentisphaeria > Oligosphaerales > CAZSBQ01 > CAZSBQ01. Next base: position 4,175 of record CAZSBQ010000190.1, read on the forward strand.
GACGGCTTCCAAAAGCGCCTGGCCCAGAACCTCAAGGACCAGAAGCACACGGTTCGACTCGATGTCGTCGGCAATGGTCCGGTCGAAATCGATTCGTTCCACATCTTCGATCCCCCCGGAGTACTACAGGATTTTTAGTGGCAATGAAGGTTTTCGGGGGCAACGCCCCGGCCCATGAGCAGCCCAGCGGCCGCGCCCCTGAGATTTGGTGCGGGAAACGAACGGCGGGCTGAAAGACCGCACCAAATACTTGCGCCGCACTTTATTGGGGGCTGGCCTTCAGCCCGCAACTCATTCCATCCTCACTCCCCAGGGGCGCGAGCCCTGGGCTGGAATGGAGCGGGTATATCGTCGGCGAAGGGAACCACGTCTCGGATGCGGGGTTGGTCGGCGAGGATCATAACCAGGCGGTCGATGCCGAGAGCGATGCCGGCGCAGGGGGGAAGCCCCGCCTCCAAGGAGTCCAGAAATGCCTGGTCGAGGGGATAGACTTCGCGTCCGTTCCGGCGGCGCAACTCTGCGGTTTCCGCAAATCTTCGCCGCTGTTCGGCGGGATCGGTCAGCTCGGAAAAGGCATTGGCGATTTCCATGCCGCCCAGGTACAGCTCCCATCGGTCAGCACATTCGGGATCATCCTCGCATAGCCGGGCCAGCGCCGCCATCTGCGCCGGATACCGCGTAAGCGCCACCGGCCGCTCGATTCCCAAATGCGGCTCGATGCGTTCGGCCAGAATGCGCTCGAACTCGTTTTCAGCCATTGCCTGGTGCACGCTCGCACCGTCTGCGAACGTCGCGAAGGCTTCGGCGACCGTGAGGGTGTCGATGCCCGCGCTGAAATCGATGCTGAACTCCTTGAAGCGCGGTGCCGGAGACGGGGCCGCGCGCTCCGCCACCGCGCGGAGAAGCTCGGCGGTTTCCGCGCGCAAGTCCTCGGCTGTGGCGCCGATACGGTACCACTCGAGCATGGTGAATTCGGAGAGATGGCGCGGCCCGTTCTCCCCACGCCGGAAGCAGGGGCCCAGTTGATACAGCTTTTCGCAGCCGCCCGCCAGCAGGCGCTTCATGTGCAGCTCGGGCGACGTTCGCAGAAATCGGCCGTCAGCGGGAATGGCGTCGATGTGGTCCTCGAGTGCGGGGGCGGCGATGCGCGTCGGCGTCTGCACCTCGAGATATTCGCGCTCGGCGAAAAAGTCCCGGATGCAGGCGAACAGGGCATGCCGCAGCCGCAGGATGGCGGCGCTTTCCGCGGACCTGGGCGCTGCGTCTCGCAAATCAGGCTTTTTTGACGCGCTCACTGTACTCGCCGGTGCGGGTGTCGATGCGGACCAGGTCGCCCTCGTTGACGAACAGGGGGACATGCACTTCGTAGCCGCCGTCGACCTTGGCGGGTTTGGTGACGTTGGTGGCGGTGTCGCCGCGCGCTCCCGGCTCGGTTTCGGTGATCGTCATCTCGACGAAATACGGCAGTGTCACCTCGATGGCACGGTCGCGATAGAAGAGAACGGCGCAGTGCGCATCCTCCTGCAGAAAGTGGCGCTGCTCGCCGAGGACATCCTCGGCGATGCTGACCTGGTCGTAGGTTTCCGGATCCATGAACACGTAGTTCATGCCGTCGAAGTAGGAGTAGATAAGTTCGCGCTCCTCGAGATCGGGCTTGCCGATTTTTTCCACGGAGCGGAAGGTTTTATCCGTGGTCGAGCCGGTGAGCATGTTTTTGAGTTTGCAGCGGTAGAGCGCCTGGCCCTTGCCCGGCTTGCAAAACTCGAATTGCGTGACAATATACGGCTCGCCGTCGAGTTCGATTTTCAGTCCCTTGCGAAGATCGGATGCTGTGTACATTCCCGCGACACTCCTTCTTGGGTCGTGTGGTGGTGGATTCCGAGAAGCATCGGCGAAAGGATACCCTTGTTGCGTCGCCGAACTGGTCAACATAGCGCCCGGCGCACAATTTTCAACCAACAAGACGCACGCATGACTGAACCTCATCCCCTGGAAGACATTCTGGAGCATCGGTTTGCGAATCCCGCGCTGCTGCGGCAAGCCCTGCGCCACCCCTCGTATGTGGCCGAGCACCACAACGAGGCGCCGCACAATCAGCGCATGGAGTTTCTGGGCGACGCCGTCCTGCAACTGTCCCTGAGTGTCTTTCTGTACCAGGACTTTCCGGATTTGAACGAGGGCATCCTGACGCGGCTGCGGACCACGGTGGTGCGCACGGAGGCGCTGGCCGATTTCGGCGCCGAGATCGGGCTGGGCGAACACCTGCTGCTGGGCAAGGGAGAAGAACAAAACGGGGGACGCGAGCGCGCTTCGAACTTGGCCGACGGCTTCGAGGCGGTGCTGGCAGCGCTGTACCTGGATGGGGGCACGAGCGCGGCGGACCCCGTCTGCAGGCGGCTCATGGATTTCGTCATCCGGGACGAACCGGACAAGTTGCTGGCCGGCGAGAACCCCAAGGGCGCCCTGCAGGAATTTGTCGCCCTGCAGAAAGAGCCGCCGCCCCACTACACCGTCGAAACCGTCGAGGGACCGGAACACGCCCCGCGCTTTGAGGTGTCGGTTCAGGTTGGCGACAGAATTGTCGGCCGAGCGGTGTCCGGCAGCCGCAAGGAGGGCGAGCAGGAATGCGCCAAAGAGGCGCTGCGCCATTTCGGTGTGCTGAACTGATCCCCCGGCCTTTGCAGAATCACTGGTCCTCGTCCTAGCGCTGGTCCTCGTCCTCGGTGCTCAGGCCGTGTTTTTTTTCCCATTCATCGAGGTGGTTCTGGTCCCACCACGACAGCTTGTCGCGAGGGATGGGGATTTCCCTGCCCGCACCATTGCGCAGGGTCGCATGGGTTTCGGTAAGTTTGACCAGCTTTCCTCGAAGCTTGCGGTTGCGGGCGTCGGTCCATTCGCGGAACTCGGCTTCCTGGTTTTTGCCCTGCCGAGAATTCCGGGCGGCGGACAGTTCGTTGCGGTGCGGCGCCAGGATGGACTCCAAATGCTCGACATAAGCGCTCGCGCCCCCTTCGCGGTAGCCGGTGCGTCCCAGCAGCTCCTCCTGGGGATCAAGCAGCAGCACGGTGGGAAAGCCGCGTATGGCGAACTTCTGCTTGAGCTGATCATTCTGCTTTTTCAACTTCGTGCTCAGCTTCTTTCGGCGCGGAGAATCGACAAGCACGCAGACCAGATTCTCATCGGCGTATTTGCGGAAGTCGCGCTTCGAAAACACCTCGTCCTCCAGTTTGATGCACCATCCGCACCAGTCCGATCCGGAAAAATTGAGCAGCAGGAAGCGGCCTTCCTCCGCAGCCGTGGCCCGCGCGTCCTCGTAGTCGGTCTCCCAAACTCCAGCGGCAGCCACACCGGCAACCAGCAGAAGCACCGCCGCAATCCTCAAAAAACGCTTCATGCAATTCATCGGCTTTTCTCCATGCTCGGGGCTGATGCACAGTCTCCGCCTGCGACACCTACATGCCCGGATTCCGCTCAGGAAACAGATTGAGGAACAACTTTTACTATGCCGACAGCTCTTGAAATGTCAAACCAGCACCCTGTATCACCAGGGCACTTCTTTTCCAGCGAGTAAAATGTTTTTCTGCAAAAGATTGTGTGGGAATGTGAAACTCGCGCGGGACGCATTGAGAGGGCGAGACTCCGTCGAGCCCCGCCGTCGAACGAATGGCGAGGCAGGCCGCCTGCACCGGCAAACGCATCGCCATCGGGAAGCCGACACGGGGCGCGGAGGCCGCGCCCTCTACGTGGTAGGGGCCGGCGCCTCGACGGCCCGTGGGGGGGGACGCGTCCCCTTCGAAGGGACACAGGGGGTTCCAGTGTCGGCAACCC
>CAZSBQ010000191.1:0-7970 GCA_964604795.1 uncultured Victivallales bacterium
CTGTGGATGGAGGTGTTTCTTGTCTGGGGAACGAACTCCACAACGAAGGATGTATCGAGAATCGCCGAGCTTGTCAAAGCGCTTGGCCCCGACAAAGTCCAGCTCAATACTGCTGTGCGTCCGCCCTGCGAGGTGTTCGCTGATGCCGTTCCCGAGTATAAAATGGACGCTCTAGCAAAGCTCTTCGATCCCCCTGCGGAAGTTATTGCGGAATACAGCAGTAACGCCTCAGCGAAAGTGCGCGCGAATGAAGAGGATATTCTGAAGATGCTGGAGCGCAGGCCCTGCACCCTGGACCAGATTTGCCGCGTGTTCGGATTGCACCGCAACGAGGCGTCAAAGTATGTGGGCAAGCTGGTTCGCACTGGAAGCGCAGTGGAGCGCCGGCACGGAGGCGATATCCACTATTACCATATCGATGCCCGCCGCCGGAAGGCGATTCATACTCGTTCATAACTACGCATAAGGAAGAAGTACACATGACAAAAGCAGCGATGACATTGTTGATGGAAGCATGGAACAAGAAGGCGGGACCGGCAGTGTTGACAACTGTGGGTTCCCAAGGCAAGCCCAATGCGGTCTACGTAGCCGAGATCCAGTTGAAACCAGACCTTGGCTTTGTCGTTGCCGACAATTATTTCGACAAGACACGCGAGAACATCAAAGCAGGCAGCCTGGGCAGTATTTTGTTTATTACCGACGAGAGTAAAGCCTATCAGGCCAAGGGAACGATTGCCTATCATACCGAAGGCCCGGTTTTCGAGGAGATGCAGCGGTGGCACGACCAGAAACATCCCGGCGTGGCCGCAACGGTTCTCCGTGTCGACGAGTTGTATTCCGGTGCGGAAAAACTGGGGTAACCGAAGCAAGTGCATGGAGTGCGCTTTATGTGTGAAGGTGTGCGCGAAGAACGCAATCAGCATTCCGAAGGATGGGTGCCCTTCGAGCAGTGCGCAAGCCGGTACGACCAGTGGTTCGACTCTGAAAAGGGGCGGGGCATTTTTCGGGCGGAAGCAGCCTGCATGCGCGAATTGCTGATGGACGCACCCCGTCCGTGGTTGGAAATCGGGGTCGGCACGGGACGGTTTGCCGAAGCCCTGCAGGTGGACGAGGGCATCGATCCCAGTTCGGCAGTCCTCCGATATGCATCGCAACGAGGAATTGGGACGCGGGTTGGCGAAGGTGAGAATCTGCCATACGGGGACAGCCATTTCGGCGTTGTCCTTCTAATTGTCACAATCTGCTTCCTTCGCGACCCGGCCCAAGTTCTTGCCGAGTGCCGCCGAGTCCTAAGGCCTGGAGGTTTTCTTCTCGTCGGGCTCGTCCCCCGGAACAGCCCCTGGGGACGGGTCTACATGGCCAAAGGCGATCAGGGCCATCCCTTTTACGCGGCGGCAACGTTCTACACACCCAAGGAAATCCTTGGAATGTGCAACCGCGTCGGCTTCGCCTTGGAAACCGCGCGGAGTTGCCTTTCGGAAGCTCCCAACACTATTGTCAGCACCCGCAAACCGTCCGACAAGGGAATCCTCGCCGACGCGGGATTCGTCTGCATGCGATTCAAACATTTGAAGCCGCACGAGGAACATGACCGAAAACCCGCCGATTGAGCGGCACCTGGCGCATTTGTATGTCCTCAGCGCAGAAGTGCTGCAGGAGAGCCGCGTCGCGGCGAAGGGCAAGGCCAAGTTTGTGAGAACGAAAGAGTCCGAGGTGCCCGATTGAAATGCTCATCACGAGGAAAACACCGTCCGGGGTTCCGGCCATTTGGAAGACGGATTCAGCAAGGCAAAACGTATGCTGCGACCACAGGCGTAGCTGAGCTACGTTGAGGATTTTGCGATTGAGGCGCGGTCAAAGATGCCCAAATCCGGGATGCGTGATGGTCAGAACTCTTGATCTCTTGTTGTCGTTTGACCTCGAACGGCGTTGCCGTTGCGGAAAATGGAGGTGGTACAATTGTGGCCGGCCAGCTTGGTTCTCGGGCCAACGGCCCGGCCCAATTTCAGCCCAGGGTCCGCGACCCTGGGGTAAAAGAAAGCCAGAAGTTGCGGGCTGAAGGTCCGCTCCAAAATCTTTCGCCGCAACGGTTTCCATTGGGGCGGGCCTTCAGCCCGCAATTATCGGTGTATCTTCTACCCAGGGCTGCGAGCCCTGGGCTGGGACTGGGCCGGGCCTTCAGCCCGAAGGCAATTCGGGACCACCTAATCTTCCGCAAGATCAAGAGTTCTGATGGTAAATTGGTATTTTCCGACTCCCTAAACCAAAAGGAGATTCAAGTGAACAGAAATGCAGACATCGTGGTGGTGGGCGGAAGTGCGGCAGGATTGACGGCGGCGGTCACCGCTCGGCGTCACTATCCGGACAAGAAAACGCTTCTCGTCCGGAAAGAGAAACAAGTTCCCATACCGTGCGGAATACCGTATATTCTCGGGACAGTCGCTTCCCCCGAGAAGAACCTGATTTCGGATACGGTGCTGGAGAAAAACGGGATAGAACTGGTCATAGCCGAGGCGACGGATATCCGACGGGACGACAAGGTCATCAAGACGAGCGATGGGGACATCGCGTATGATCGCCTTGTGCTTGCTACCGGATCCCGACCGGCTGCCCCTCCAATAGAAGGGATTGACCTGGACGGCGTGTTCTCGATTCACAAAGACATCGCCTATCTGCACGCGCTCCAGGAGAGAGTCTCCCAGGCGTCGGATGTTGTGGTCATTGGTGGCGGTTTTATTGGGATTGAATTCGCCGATGAAATTCAAAAGGCAGGCGACAAGCACGTCACCGTCGTTGAAGTGGCGCCCCACTGTCTCAATCTCGCATATGATGACGAGTTCTGCTTGAAGATGGAGGAAGTCGTCCGATCTCGTGGGATCGATGTACGCACTTCGACGAAGGTGAACCGTATTGTCGGTGCCGATGTTGTCGAGAGAGTCGTTCTTTCCGATGGAAGCGAGCTCAATGCGGACGTTGTTGTCGTAGGTGTTGGTGCCGTCCCGAATGTGTCGCTGGCCAAGACTGCGGGACTCAGGATTGGCCAACAGACTGACGCCATCATGGTTGACCGCACAATGCAGACCTCCGACCCGAACATCTACGCATGCGGCGACTGCGCGAAGAAGATCGCGTTCTTTGGCGGGGCGCCCTCCACATTGCGCCTCGCCTCGATCGCGACGTCCGAAGCCCGCATCGCCGGCGCCAACCTCTTCGGTGTCAGGCGGGAGAACATTGGCACCGTCGGTGTCTGGTCGACATCCGTCGGGGACCTGGCAATGGGAACCGCAGGTCTGACGGAAGCGATGGCGAAGGCGCGCGGCTACGACACGGTAGCAGCCACCATCGAGGGGCCGAACCGCCACCCGGAGTTCATGCCCGGCGTTGTCAACACGGCCATGAAGCTCGTATTTGAGACCCACTCGGGTGTCGTACTCGGCGGCCAGGTCGCCGGGGATGCCGCTGTGGGCGAGATCATCAACGCACTGTCGGCCTGCATCCAGAGCCGAATGACCGCGGAACAGATTGCCATGTTTCAAACAGGCACCCATCCGGCGCTCACCGCTTCACCAATCGCCTACCCCCTTGTCAATGCCGCCGAGGTCGCAATAAGTGCCATGCGCTGAGAATGAACCCTTGTCGCACTTGTTTGCAGTTGACCCCGGAATGACTGAAAACGGAGAGATATCCGCATGAGCAAACCGCTGAAACTCACGGTTCTGGTTGAAAACACGGCGCGAGGGCGCGGCCTGCTGGCGGAACACGGTCTCGCCTTTTGGATCGAGACCGGGTCCAAGCGCATTCTCTTCGACGCAGGACAAACGGACATCCTGACCCATAACGCCAAAGCACTCGGAATCGATCTGGGTGCTGTGGACGCGATCATCCTGAGTCACGGCCACTACGACCATACCGGAGGGCTTGCAGACGTTCTTGCAGGAGCACCCTCCGTGCCTGTTTTCGCCCACCCCAAGGCGTTTGGCGAGAAATACGCACGAAACACGGATGGCAGCAGCCGCAACGTGGGAATACCTGCCGCCATTCGACAGCGTCTTGCGGACAATTCCCGGGTAGTGCCGGCTAAGACTCCGACCGAAGTGACGGAGGCTCTCCGAATCACCGGCCCGATTCCCCGCGTCACAGATTTCGAGGATACCGGCGGCGCCTTCTTCACGGATTCGGAATGCCGACACGTGGACAACTTGCCCGACGACCAGGCCGCGTTCTTCAACACGCCGCAAGGCATCGTTGTGATTCTCGGCTGTGCGCACGCGGGAATCATCAATACGCTTCGCCATATCAAGCGGCTTGTTCAGGACTGTCCCATTTGCAGCGTCATCGGCGGCACGCATCTCGCCGGGGCGAGCGAATACCGCATGACGCAAACCATCAAGGCGCTTCGAGACCTCGGCAGCCCGCGACTGGTTCCCGTCCATTGCACCGGCTTCAAGGCCGCCGCGCAGCTGTGGACCGAATTCCCGGGACGCATCCACGCCGCACCGGTCGGGACACGTCTGACCGAAGAGGGCAAATGCCTGCCATGACCCCATTCACGTTTGATCAGACACTTCGAGATCAGCTCCGCGAAGACCCTCAGCACAACGGCGAGTATGATGGCTGTTCTGTTAGCTTCTAAATAACAATTGAAAGAGGAATCCAATGAAAAGCAAAGAAGTGAAAATTACGTTTCAACCCAGTGGCCGCACGGTATTTGTCTTGCCAGGGACTTTGATCCTGGAGGCGGCCGGTAGGGCCGGTGTTGTTTTGCAGACCCCCTGCGGCGGGCGCGGAACCTGCGGCAAGTGCAAAGTCCGGGTAGTAAACGGGGAGTGTGAGGCTTCCGCCGCCGCTCGGGAAATTTTGCCGAAAGAGCAATTGACCTGTGGGTATCGTCTGGCCTGCCAGGCTTACATCCAAGGCCCTTTGGTAATCGACATACCGGCGGAATCACGGTTCGAGGCTACAAACCAGATTTTGACCATCCATGAGGGCCGGCGAACCGTATTGCATCCGGTAGTGAGCAAGTGCTTTTTTCAACTTGACAAACCCACCAGTGAAGATGCTGTTTCCGATGCTTCGCGTTTACGGGCGGCTATCGGTGATGTGATTATACCGTATCGACTTTTGGGGGAATTGGGTCAGTTCCTCCGCAGTCACGACTGGAAGGGTACTGCGGTCATCGCCGAAAATCGCCTTCTTGCTCTCGAGGCCGGAGATACCTCGCAGAAAGCGTATGGAGTTGCGGTTGACCTGGGTACCACGACTATGGTTGGGACGCTTTTCGACCTGACTACCGGCGAGGAAAAAGTCGTAGCCTCAACAATGAATCCGCAGATTGCTTTTGGCGATGATGTCATTGCCCGTATTTCAAGGGTCCGGGAGAATCACGGAACTCTGGCCGAGATGCAGCACGAGGTAGTGAAGGCCATGAATTCCGTCTTGCATAATCTAGGCAGAACGGCGGACGTTGATGTGAAGCACGTGTACGAACTGGTGATTGCCGGCAACTCGACCATGCAGCAGGTGTTCTGCGGTTTCGATCCATCTGCTTTGGGTGAAGTGCCGTTCGTGACAGCGTTTGATGAAGCCTTGACGTTGTCGGCAGATAGTTTCGGCCTGGCGATACATCCCGGCGCTGAAGTATTTGTGTTTCCGCAGATCGGCGGTTTTGTCGGCGGAGATACAGTCGCCGGCATGCTGGCGGTCGGCATTGAGAAAGCTGAAAAACCTACATTGCTGGTTGATATCGGAACTAACGGCGAGATTGTTCTGGCGCACAACGGCACCCTTCAGGCGACCTCCACGGCGGCCGGTCCGGCGTTTGAAGGAGCCCGTATCACGCAAGGCATGCGGGCTACTGCCGGTGCTATTGAAAAGGTGGTTATCAAGGACGATGTAGTGCTGAATGTAATCGGCAATACGCGTCCGGTGGGCATCTGCGGCACAGCCCTTATTGACGCGGTAGCCGAGTTGTTGCGCAAGGGGCTGATTGAAGAGACAGGCAGGATCGTTGCAGCGGAAGAAGCGCCGAAGAATACTCCCGCAGCAATTGTGTCGCGGCTTGTCGACAATGATGGAGAAACCAATTTTCTTCTGGTTCCGGCGGAAGAAGCGTCCAGCGGCGAAGCTGTTTATCTCTGGCAGAAGGACGTTCGCGAATTGCAGCTGGCCACCGGCGCGATCCGGGCAGGCATCAATATCATGTTGCGACGCGTCAATCTCGAACCCGGTGATCTGGGCAGCGTGCTCCTTGCCGGGGCGTTTGGCAATTTTATAAGGCGCAGCAATGCACGGCGCATCGGGCTTTTGCCGCAAATTCCATGCGGACGCATTCAGTTTATCGGGAATGCCGCATCGCTGGGCGCGAAACACGCACTTCTTTCCGCGGATGAGCGGGCGCGTGCTGGACAATTGCGGAAAACGGCAGAACATGTGGACCTTTCGCTGGATCCCGAGTTCCAGATGGAATTCGGGATGGCCATGATGTTCCCCGCTGAAGAAGTGGATACATGTGTGGAAGAAAAATAGCAATAAACGACTTCAAACAAGTGCAAAAAAGATGGAAAACGTAGTCATCATAGGAAGCGGACCGGCGGGTCTTTCCGCAGCAATGTACGCGGCGCGTGCCGAGCTTAAACCTCTCGTAGTCGAAGGCAGTATGCCTGGGGGACAATTGATCGTTTCCCACGAAATTCACAACTACCCGGGAGTCCCCGGCCCTATATCCGGAGTTGAATTGATGGAATTGCTTAAAAAGCAGGCCGAGCAGTTCGGCGCCGGCTTTTTAACTGGGGAGGTGACAGCCGTAGACTCCATTGATGGTGGTTATCGATTGACCAGGGGAGATGAAACTATAGATGCCCGCACAATTGTCATTGCCACCGGCGCGGAGGCACGCCGCCTGCCTATCCCTTCCGAACCAAAGTTCTATGGCAAAGGCGTCTCGGGATGCGCGACCTGTGACGGCGCTTTTTTCCGTGACAGTGAGGTGCTGGTCGTGGGCGGCGGCAGTACCGCTATGGAAGACGCGAATTTTTTGACCCGGTTCGCAAAATCCGTTACCATCGTTCATCGCCGCGATTATCTGCGGGCCGAGCCCATTGAAGTCGAAAGAGCGAAAAATAATCCGAAAATTAAATGGATGATTCCGTGGATGCTCGAGGAAATTATCGGCAACGACTCGGTCATTGGTGCAAAACTGCGAAATCCGGAGACGGATAAAACGCAACAGCTAAACTGTGACGGCATATTCGTTGCCATCGGGCATGATCCGAAGACTGAGCTGTTCCGCAATCTGGTGGAATGCGATGAACAAGGTTTTTTGAAAGTTCAGCCCAATACTACAAAAACATCAGTCCCTGGGATTTTTGCCTGCGGCGATGTTTGCGACCCTGCTTATAAGCAGGCGGTCGTGGCTGCCGGCCGCGGCTGTATGGCGGCTCTTGACGTTCAGAAATATTTGGAAACGAGTTTGGAATAGAAAAAGGATTTTCAGGTAGTGTGATGCCTCCCCATTAGAGGGGAATCGGGCTCCGGCCCATGCTTGCCACTACTATAGGGGGTTGGGACGACGCATTGGTTTGTATCGCCCCTCCCTCCAAACCGGAATATGCGGTTCTCCCGAAACCGGTTCTCAGGTCAATGGGGGGCTCTTGACAGAGACTGGCAGTTTGACTCCCAGACATGTTTCAGGGATGAACAGCCCGTGAGCCGCGAAATAGGAGTTGGGCTACTCTTCCTTATTCTCATTTTTTTGCGTTTCCCGACTTGACGTGTTTGTTTCGCCCATTTATGTTAGATGCCACTAACAATGAAAACGGAGAATAACGTGTGTGCAAGCGCATATTCGCTCAGTCCGGAAATGGAAGACTACCTGGAGGCGATCGCGTCCTTGATCGCCTCGAACGGCGAGGCGCGCGTGACCGATATTGCCAAGCGGCTCTCGGTGCGCAAGCCCAGCGTCACACAGGCGC
>CAZSBQ010000192.1:0-7964 GCA_964604795.1 uncultured Victivallales bacterium
AGGATGCTTTACGAGTCGTTTGGCCAGTCGCGGGTGTTCAGGAGATGGTCGGCGGCATCGCGGCAGAGGGGAGGGGGGAAGCCGCGGCCGGCCAGGAATCGGCAGATGCGGGCGTAGGCGTCGCGGCGGGGGGTGTCGGGTTTGACGAGGCGGAGTTTGGATTCGCCCGCGCGGATGGCGCGGCTGAGGTGGGTGTCGCCGTCCTCGGTTTCCTCCCAGCTGGCGAGGACGTCGGCAATTATGTCGGCGGAGACACCGCGCTTGCGCAGTTCGTTGCGGAGCTTGATCGGCCCGACGGGTCGGGAGCCTTCCAGCTTTTCCCGGCAGTAGGTTTCGGCGTACTGCCGGTCGTCGATCAGGCCCAGGCGGGTGAAGTCGGCGAGAACCTGATCGATGTCGCTTCCCGCGAATCCTTTGGTGCGCAGTTTTTTGCGCAGTTCGCACACGGAGTGCATGCGCTGGTCGAGCAGTCGAAGGGCTCGCTCGCGGCAGTTGTCGAGCGAATCGCTCATTGCTCGGTCTGGTCGGTCTGGTCCGCCGTATCAGTCTGATCTGTCTGATCGGGCTGATCGGGCTGATCGGGCTGATCGGGCTGATCGGGCTGGTCTTCGAGCTCATCCTCGGGTGGCAGGTCGGGGACGAGGGAGATGCCGGTGAGTTCGTCGTTCTCGCGCAGTCGGATGATGCGCACGCCTTGGGAATTGCGTCCGATGCGGCGGATTTCGCCGGTGCCGATGCGGACGATCTGGCCGCGTCTGGTAGTCATGATGATGTCTTCGTCGCCGAAGACTTGGAGGGCGCCGACGACGGAGTCGTTTTCCTTGAGGCGGATGCTGATGACGCCCTTGCCGCCGCGCCGGGTCAGCCGGTATCCGCCGGTGATGTTGGCGTCCTGTTCGGCGATGCCGGCGCCGAGGGCGGTGCGCTTGCCCATGCCGTTTTTGGTGGCGACCAGGAGGTCGGCTTCGGCGTCGACCACGGACATGGACACGAGGGTGGCGGCGCGGTTGCCGTCGGCGTCAAGCAGGTTCATGCCGCGGACTCCGCGGGCGGTTCGGCCCATGGCGCGCACGTCCTGTTCGTGGAAGCGCACGGCCATGCCGTTGTCGGAGGACAGCAGGATGTGCTGGTTGCCGTCGGTGAGCTGGGCGTCGATCAGGTCGTCGTCCTCGTCCAGTCCGACGGCCCGGATGCCGCGGTGGCGCAGATGGCGAAAGGCGTTGAGGGCGGTTTTCTTGACGACGCCGTTGCGGGTGGCCATCATGATGAAGCGGTCGTCGACATCGACGGCGTCGACGGTCAGCATGGCGCGAATCTGTTCGCCGGCCTCGAGGTCGACCAGGTTGATCAGGGCTTTGCCGCGGCCGGTGCGTCCTCCTTCGGGGATTTCGTAGACCTTGAGCCAGTGCATCTGTCCCTGGTTCGTGAAGAACAGGATGTAGTCGTGCGTGCAGGCGGTCATCAGGTGTTCTACGTAGTCCTCGTCCTTGGTCTGCATGCCGATGACTCCGATGCCGCCGCGTCCCTGGGTGCGGTAGAGATCGAGGGGTACCCGCTTGATGTATCCGGCGGCGGTGACCGTGACCACGCACATGCCGCGGGGGATCATATCCTCGATGTTCAGTTCCTTCTCGCCCGGCATGATGACGGTGCGGCGTTCGTCGGCGTAGCGGTTGCGGACCTCCATCAGCTCCTCGCGCACCACGGCCATGCGCATGGCGCGGTCGGCGAGCAGTTCCCGGTAGTATTCGATGCGCTCGATGAGTTTGTCGTACTCGGTCTGCAGTTCCTCGAGGGCAAGGGCGACGAGTTGGTGCAGGCGCATGTCGAGGATCGCCGCAGTTTGGCGCTGGGACAGCTCGAAGCGGGCCATAAGGTGCTCGCCGGCCTCGTCGCGGGTGCGCGAGCTGCGGATGATGCGCACAACTTCGTCGATGTTCTCCGCAGCCTTGAGCAGCCCTTCGAGGATGTGGGCGCGGGCTTCGGCCTTTTCCAACTCGAACTGGGTGCGTCGTGTGATGATTTCCAGGCGGTGGTCGATGTAGGCCTGGAGCAGTTCGCGCAGATTCATGGTGCGCGGTCGGTTGCGGTCGACCACGAGGAATTGACAACCGAAACTGGTTTGCAGCAGGGTCTGCGTGTAGAGCTGGTTGAGCACGATGTTGGCCATGGCGTCGCGCTTGAGTTCAATGACCACCCGGATGCCGGTGCGGTTGCTCGATTCGTCGGTGAGCCCGGAGATGCCGGTGATCTTCTTGTCGTTGACCAGCTCGGCGATGCGTTTGACCAGGTTCTCCTTGTTGACGGCGTAGGGCAGCTCGGTGATGACGATGCGGTCGTGGGTGTCGCCTTCCTCGACGCTGGCCTTGCCGCGCAGGCGGAGGACGGCGTGGCCGGTTTCATAGAGTTGGATGATGGGGTTGATGCCGAGGATTTGTCCGCCGGTGGGGAAGTCCGGTCCGGGGAGAACCTGCATCAGCTCGCGGGCGGTGGCGCTGGGATTGTCGATGATCATGACGGTGGCGTCGATCACTTCGCCGAGGCTGTGCGGGGGGATGTTGGTGGCCATGCCCACGCCGATGCCGGTGCCGCCGTTGACCAGCAGGTTGGGGAAGCGGGCGGGCAGCACGCTGGGCTCGGTGTTCTGCTCGTCGAAGGTCGCTTCCATGTCCACCGTGTTCTTTTCCAGGTCGGTGAGCATTTCCTCGGCGAGCCGCTCCATGCGGCACTCGGTGTACCGGTAGGCGGCCGCGGCATCCCCGTCGATGCTGCCGAAGTTGCCCTGGCCGTCGACCAGAGGAGCGCGCATCGAGAAGTCCTGGGCCATGCGCACGAGGGTGTCGTACACGGCCTGGTCGCCGTGGGGATGGTAGTTGCCGATGACCTGGCCGACGACCTTGGCGCACTTGCTGTAGGCGTGGGACTTGCTCAGCCCCAGCTCTCGCATGGCGTAGAGGATGCGCCGGTTGCCGGGTTTCAGGCCGTCGCGCACGTCCGGGATGGCGCGCCCGACATTGACGCTCAGCGAGTACTGCATATAGGCGTCGTGCAGCATGTCCTCGATGGCGCCGGGGATGTCGCGGGAAAAACGGTTTGGGTTTTCGTTGGGAATGTCCGGAGTGGGTTCGTTGTCCATCAGTGGTCGCGGTCCTTTGGCGGTGACGTGCGGGCGGCAGGGGCTCGAAACGGGGGAGCGGTTGCCGTCGGCTCAGCTCGATTGCGGATGCTCCATGCGTGAAACGAGTTTTATCCTGAATTCGCGGTTTCAGATCAAATGTCCAAGTCCTTCACGGATTCGGCGAAGCGCTCGATGTAGGCGCGGCGCGGTTCGACTTCGTCGCCCATGAACAGCGTGAACAGGCGCTCGGCCTCGACGGCGTCATCCATGGTGACCTTGATCATTTTGCGGGTTTCCGGATCCATCGTGGTCTCCCAGAGCTGCTCGGGGTTCATTTCGCCCAAGCCCTTGTAGCGCTGAATCTGCAAGCCTTGGCGACCTGCTCCCAAAACGTGCTCGAACATCTCCATGAGCGAGTTGGTCCGGGTGACTTTGTCCCCCTCGATGATTTCCAGAACGGGCTTCTCGCCTTCGAACACGGTGCTCGGCGCGAAACCGTGCTCCTCCAGCCGGCGTTCGATGCGGTTGAAGGAGGTCGCCTCGTAGATGGGCACGACTTCGATGTCGGAGTGGCGCTTGACCGAGGCGGTGACGGGTTCGCGCTCGGCGTCGGGCCCCTCTTCGCCCGCTTCGGCCTCGGCGGTCGGCGGCTGGATGCCCAGGCGCTCCTCGGCCGCGGCAATGATGTCGGCTTCCTCGGAGTCGCTGAACACGAAGCTGGAGGAGCGCGTGCCGTCGGGTTCGCGGATGTTGATCAGCGCCATGGGATAGGCGCCGGTTTCGGGATGGCGCGCGGCGAGGTAGTTTTCCGGGGATATCCCGTGGCGTCGAAGCGCGTTGCAGAGACGCTGGATTTCGCGCACGATGGCGACGATCTGGCGCACCTCCTCGTCGGATATTTCCCCGTTCTCGCCGGTGGAGTCGGTGATGCGGCGGATTTGCAGCTCATCCAGTCCCAGCTCGAGCAGCAGCGTGTCGAGTTCCTCTTCGGTGTCGACATACTGTTCGCGCTTGCGGCGCTTGATCTTGAACAGCGGGGGACGGGCGATGTAGATGTAGCCGTGCTCGATCAGCTGCTTCATCTGGCGGAAGAAGAAGGTGAGCAGAAGGGTGCGGATGTGCGAGCCGTCGACGTCGGCGTCGGTCATGATCACGATGCGATGGTAGCGGGCGCGCTCGATGTCGAACTCATCAGCGCCCACGCCGCAGCCGATGGCCGTGATCAGGGCCATGATCTCGTTGTTGTTGAACAGCTTGTCGATGCGCGCCTTTTCGACGTTAAGCAGCTTGCCGCGAATCGGCAGGATGGCCTGGTAGCCGCTGTGCCGGCCCTGCTTGGCGGAGCCGCCGGCGGAGTCGCCCTCAACAATGAACAGCTCGCTTTGGGAGGGATCGCGCTCGGAGCAGTCGGCGAGTTTGCCGGGCAGGGCGGCGCTGTCCAGCGCGGTCTTGCGGCGGGTCAGCTCGCGGGCTTTGCGGGCGGCTTCCCGAGCGCGCGAGGCCAGCAGCGTCTTCTCGCAGACGGTTTTGGCGTCCTGGGGGTGTTCCTCGAAGTAGGTGCTCAGGCCCTCGTTGACGATGGATTCCACGATGCCGCGGACATTGCTGTTGCCCAGCTTGGTTTTGGTCTGGCCCTCGAACTGGGGATCGCGCACCTTGACGCTGATGATGGCGGCCAGGCCTTCGCGCACGTCGGTGCCGGACACGGTGCCCTCGTTGCGGAAGCTCGGCACGCTTTTAATATAGGAGTTGAGCGTGCGCGTGAGGGCGCCCTGGAAACCGCTCAGATGGGTGCCGCCCTCGATGGTGTTGATGTTGTTGGCGTACGAGAAGATGTTGTCGCCGTAGCTGTCAGTGTACTGCATGGCGACTTCCGCCTCGACATCCTCGCGGGACGCGGAGAAGTAGATGACGTCGCAGAGCGCCTGCTTGCCCTCGTTGAGGTGCTGCGCGAACTCGCGGATGCCGCCCTCGAAGACGAAGGTCTCCTCGCGGTCCTCGTCGCCGGACTCGTCGCGCAAAGTGATGCGCACCCCGGCGTTCAAAAAGGCCAGTTCGCGCAGGCGGTTGGCGAGGATGTCCCACTTGTAGGCGTCCGTCTCGAATATGGTGTCGTCGGCCTTGAAGGTCATGGACGTGCCCGTGTCGTCGCAGGCCCGCACCCGCTTCAGCGGCGAAACCGTGATCCCGCGCTCGAAGCGCATGTGATGCACGCCGCCGTCGCGGTGCACCTCCACCTCGAGCCATTCGCTGAGCGCGTTGACGCAGGAGACCCCGACGCCGTGCAGGCCGCCGGAGACCTTGTAGGCGTCGTGGTTGAATTTGCCGCCCGCGTGCAGGACCGTCAGAACCACCTCGACCGCCGGCATCTGCTCGGTCTCGTGCATGTCGATGGGAATGCCGCGCCCGTTGTCGCTGACCGTGACGCTGTGGTCCACGTGAACGGTGACGCTAATGTCGGAGCAGTGACCTGCCAGAGCCTCGTCAATGCTGTTGTCCACCACCTCGTAGACCAGGTGATGCAGGCCGCGCTCGCCGGTGTCGCCGATGTACATGCTCGGACGCATGCGCACCGCCTGCAAGCCCTCGAGCACCGTGATTTGCTTGGCGTCGTAGCTGGGCGGAAGGTCTTCGATCGATATCTCCTCGGGAGGCGTGGCCAGATCGGAGAGGGGTGTTTCGGAATTGCTCATAAAAGAACGGTTGCTCCTTGGGCTGAGAACCAGGCGCGCGAGCGCGCCAACACAAGACCCGGGTTCGCTGATTGACGGTACAGTAGCACATGGTCCTGTTTTTTCCAGCGGCGAACGGGAAAAAAGCGCGCCCAAACGCATTTTTCGCGCTTTAATCGGCGGTCACGGGAAAAATGCCTTCGGTTGACGTGCGGTCGGGATAGCCTGCCCAAGCCGCTCAGCGACAATTGCGGGAACCGGTATGCGTAAAGATTGAAACATAGTCAAGATCGCCTCCGCCCACGGCGCCGTAGCAAGTACTACAGGCATCCCTGCCTGGAGAACGGATCTTCCAGAGTTTTTGCCCGTAATTCGGCTGATTTGAACTCGAAAAAGGGAAACATGGAGAAAAAAATCCGTTCACCGGCAAAGTCATCGGCTGTGCGACGGTTGGCAGACGGCATCGTCCGTTTCAAACTCTGACCCTCTGTGTGCTCTGTGCTCTCTGCGGCAAACAGAGGAAGACCAGATTCGAACAATTCCGTTTTTGTTTAATGGAATACCCGTTCTAGAGTGGACTCAGTTTTGCATGCAACAACCAGAATTCCAGGTTCAATCTCCCTCGGGGAGGCGCCCGGTGTGGTTTAGTTCGACCATGTCGCGGTAGCGGATGCCGACGCCGCCAAAAATGTCCAGAGCACTGCCGACGGTAAAGTCGAGCTGGCCTTCGGCCGCCTCGCGGATGCGGCGGATGTCGTCGAGATTGCGGATGCCGCCGGCGTAGGTCATGGGACGTCCGCGCCACTGTCCGAGAATGCGGACAAGGGGTTCCTCGATGCCCTGGCTTTTGCCTTCGACGTCGGCGGCGTGAATGAGAAATTCGCTGCAGTAGGCGGCCAGGATGTCGAGGGTTTCGGCGCAAACGGGAAAATCAGTCCAGCGCTGCCAGCGGTCGGTGACCACCAGGTATTGGTCGTCGCGCCGCCGGCAGCTGAGGTCGAGGACCAGGCGGTCGGCGCCGACGCTGTCGCGCAGAACCGCGAGACGCTCCCAGTCGATGCGGCCTTCACGGAAAACGTGGGAGGTGACGATGACTTTCCGGGCGCCGGCCTCGAGCCATTGGACGGCGTTGTCCGGGGTGACTCCGCCGCCCAGCTGAAGTCCGTCTGGATAGGCGCGCAGGGCTCGGCGCGCGGCGTCGGCGTTGCCGGGGCCGAGTTGAATGACGTGTCCGCCCGGCAGGTCGTCCCGGCGGTACATGGCCGCAAACTCTTCGGGGGGACGCCGGGTGGCGAAGTTGGTTTGGGGGGCTTCATCGGCGGCGTCGGTGAGGGTGCCGCCGACGATTTGCTTGACGCAGCCGTCATGCAGGTCGATGCAGGGTCGGAATCTCATTTATTGTTCGGCGGGTTTCTTCAGGGGAATTTGGTGTTTTTTCATCCATTTCCAGACGGCGGTTCGGCTGAGTCCGAGGCGGCGTCCGACTTCGGCTTTGTTCCAGTTGCATTCGTCGAGCACAGCGCGGAGCTGAGCGGGATCGCGCGCGATTTGGTCCTGGTTGTGCTTGCCGGGGGTTTCGCGGTTGGATTCGGCGACTCGCTGGTCGGCGCAGATGCTGCGACGCAGTTCGAACTGCCGCAGTTCCTGGGGTAGGTCGAAGAGACCGATGGCTGTGGTTTGGCAGGTGACGAAGGCATGTTCGATGGCGTTTTCCAGCTCGCGCACATTGCCGGGCCAGCAGTAGTCCATGACCGCGCGCATGGCTTCGTGGTCCAGTTCCTCGATCGGTTTGCCGGTGCTTTTGCGGAACTTTTGGATGAAATGCTGGACCAGCAAGGGGACATCGTCGATGCGGTCGCGGAGAGGGGGCATGGTGATGGGAAAGACGCGCAGTCGGTAGTACAGGTCTTCGCGGAATTCGCCCTGGCGAACGCGGGTCATCAGGTCGCGGTTGCTGGCGGCGATGACGCGGACGTCGGCGCGCCGGGTGACGGAATCGCCGACGCGCTCGAATTCTTGTTCCTGGAATACGCGCAGGAGCTTGACTTGCAGCATGGGGGTGATGTCGGATATCTCGTCGAGGAAGAGAGTGCCGCCGTCGGCGGCTTCGAAGCGTCCGATGCGGTCGCGGTAGGCGCCGGTAAAGGCGCCCTTGACGTGGCCGAACAGTTCGC
>CAZSBQ010000193.1:0-7951 GCA_964604795.1 uncultured Victivallales bacterium
CAACGTACAGGTCACCGGTTCGAGACCGGTCGGCTCCACCATTCCCGCCTCAAAATTCCCCCTCTGTCCCCGATAGTCCACCGCTCTTTAAAAAAGTTAACTCAACGATAACTCAACGATAGCTCAACGGTTCCTCAGCCTCAAATCCAGGGGCTAAAGGCTCGGTGAGCGAGTGCCGCCACTACCGGACAACTCAACGATTCGCCCCCGTCCCGGCGGAATCCCGCCAGCTTCCGCCACTTCATGCGAGTCGCGCCGCGTCCACTTCGTAACTCAACGATTCGCCCTTGTAACTCAACGATCTCACCCACTTCTGCGATTCCTTGGGATTGACGCGGACTCTTTTCGGATGTCTATTATTGCGTAGCTTAGGCATACACAGGAGGTTAAAGATGAGAATGTTCGAACAAGCACTGAAGGACCTGATGGAGGAACGCAGACCGAAGGAAACCGCAGACCTCAAGAAGAGGGGCAAGTTTCAGGAACTGCTGACCGAGGTGGAGGACAGGTGCGAGGGTCAGGTTATCAGCGAGGTGCAAAGAAACAACGACCCCGAGGTGCCGTTTCGGGAGAGAATGAATCGGATACATCAAGCAAAGGCGGCGATGGAACGGCAGCTTCTGGACGATCTCGATGGGATGGTGGCGTGGGAAGACGAAGCGCGGCGGGAAGCTTGCGAGAGTGAGGGTGAACTAGACGACTGAAGCGAGACTCCTTCGCTCCAAACCCGGCAAGGAAGTAAAGGACTGGCCAGACAAGATCGCGCAGATCGGTGACACCGTGCAAAACAAGAGCCTCGGATAGCGAAACATGAAACGATGCAACCACGGAAGTGGTAGACGCAGAATGTCTCATCGAAAAATGCAACGTTGGACCGACCCCAAACTTCTGGAAGAATGGCAGAACACGAAACCCTGCTATCCCCCGTGCCCCATCCCCGGCAAGAGCTTCTTCTACTTCGAAAGGCCCGATCCCCGTTCTCTTTTCTGCGCCGAACTGAGCCCCCCTAAACCGCCGTGTCCGCCTCAGAAAGCGACTGTTCCGCGCGGGCCTCGGTCCTTTGGGGAGTACCTGAGCAGGAAGTGTCCAGCATCTTTCATTTCTGGTTGTCTTCTCCCTCTACTTCTCAACTTGGGGTTGCCGCTTATCGTTTTAGACCTTGTACTTGTGTCACACGGCGCATTGACTGCATTCGTTTTCCTAGGATGGCTTGCCTATCAATACTCAGCCTACGAGTTGGGTAGGAAGAAGCGACAGGCAGATCGCAAACAGGCCCTGCGCGCGGCCACCCGCGAATACAACAGCGCGTATATCAGCTATCAAGAAGAACTGAACAAGTATCGTCGGGCCATTGCCGCCTGGCAAGAGGCTCTCGGAAAAAACCTCGCAGAAGCATGGCGGAACTTTATTCCCGAACTCAAAGAGCATCCCCGCCCCGAAGTCGGCAAAACCGCGCGCCCTTTTCATCGCGCTCTACTGAATGCCGGAGTTGAGGCGGTACTCGAAGCGGTGCCGGCGGCGAATCCGTACACCACTCGCAATGGCACCTATTCGGCGGACATTGGCATTTCAAACCCCGAGGCCGGTGTTTTGCTCGACATAGAGGTCGACGAGAAGCATCATTTCACAGATTTCGAACAGTGGGCACACGACAGACATCGCAACGCACTCTTCCTGCGGCATGGCTGGAGTGTTATCCGCTTCTCTGACGATGCTGTCTCACAACACCTGCAGGACTGCGTTCGAGACGTTCTAGAGGTAATTCGGAGTATGCAGAACAGAGCTAACTCTGACCTGAGCGAGCTGAAGAACCCCGAGAAATGGAACCCTTGCCTGCTCGGGGATTCGAGTTCATCCGAGTCCACGCTTTAGGTGACGGCGTTCGCGAGAATCTCGTCAACGCGGCGGGGGCATGTGTATCAATGCGCCACAGGCAACGACGCGGCGCACAAGAAAGGCCGCCTGCCCGAAGACAGACGGCCCGCGTCAGTGGTTGGGAATGTTTCGCCCGTGCGCGCTACGCGCGGTTCAGGGCGGCGGTACCGGCGTTTGCCAGAAGCTCGTCGGCGTGACGGCAGTTGGCCTGCACGCGGGTCAACATGACTTCGACGGCTTCGGGCACGCTGCAGCCCTCAAGCTTGGGGAACACTTCCTCCAGAAGCGTGCTCGCTTCGTGCATCAAGTTGGAGCCGTGAGTGAGCGCGTCGCCATCGGGCTCGGCGGGGACGGGGGTGTTCGGGGTGTTCGACATGGGGTTCCTCCTGGGAACGAGAATGGCCGATCTCGGAAGGATGCCACCTTTCACCGTCGCCACCACGCGTTACGGCTATCCGAGACCGGCCATTCATGCAACAACATTTCGCCTGCCGGGTTGGTGACCCCGGCCCGTTGTGCGGCGGCTCCCGTGGCATCGGGAACAAGCTTACCATACCGCCTTGCGCGAAGAACGCAACCCCGTCAAGGAGCGTGGCAATGCCGCGCTAGAATTGTTCCATGCTACTCGCCGCTTGGAGGATAACCCGGAGAGTCCATCACCAAGGTCAGAATCTCCTTGGTTCTGGCCTGCATGTCCGGGCTTTCACTTTCCCTGCCGCCCGCGACATTGATCACCGGATTGGGGGGAGGCGGTGGACAGTGCGGGGATTGAAGCCCACCTCCGGACAGCCATTCGAGAATCTGCTTCGCCGCCCGCTCGTTGTCGTTTCTTTTCAGATCGACATGTAGACAGGGGCGCCCATGCTTATCCGCGAACTCCACGCTTCTTCGGGAGCGGCCTTGAAGCCTGCCGAAGGTGAACACGATGGTGCAATGAGAGTCAACCACGTTTCGCTGCGTCCGGTCCAGCTCGTTGTCGGAGCACCGCCCCTTCGGACACCAGTCGGCGTGTGGAACGCTATTCTCGATGGCGGCGGCAAAACCGCCACGGTCGGCCCCGGCCTTTCCCCCGGAAACGATTTTTGCGATGGAGGTTTTCATTATCCTTCAACCATATGCAGAGGGATGTGCATGAGAGCTTTACTCCGGAACGGGTGCAGTGCGGTGCAGGACGGATGCCAGGGCAACGCATTCCATTGATCAGAGCGAGTTGCCGAACCCCTGAAGTCGCTGCTCTTTCTCAATGGCCTTTTTCGCAACCGGAGAGGTGTCCGTGCGCAGGGATGCCTGCGTCGCGTTGTTTCGGCGCGCCTGCTCGGCCTTGTATCCCTCGATGGCCTTGTCGGGGTCCATGACTCCGAAGCTGCTGCGCAGAACCTCTTGAATGCCTTTGAGCCTTTTGGTGGTCGCGTCTCTGGCTTTTCCAAACGTCAACCACGTGTCCTGCGGGAGTTCGGAAAGCCGACCGGCCTCTTCAAGCAGAATTTTCTTTGTCTGTTCGCGCGCTGCGGGAATCTGCTCGGGCGGAACGCCTGCCAGAACATCGTCAATGCTGCCGCCCTGGATGGCGTTGTTCGCGGCCTGCATGGCCGTGCCCTGTATGACCGCCGTTGGGTCTTCGCCGGTTTCAACCGGTTTGCGCAGAGAAATGCCGGCCAGTCCGGCCTGCTCCGGCGACATTGAGCGGTTTTGCTCTCCGGAGCGCGCAATGAGATAGCCGCGCTCGTCGTATCCCACTTGTTCGGCTTTCAGCAGCGACCCCCGCATGTCGGCGACGCTTTCCCGGTTATTGCGCGTTTTTCGGCGCAGTCCGGCTCCCGCCTTGAATTCGTCGTTCCGCTGCTTGCGGCTCGTGTTGGTCAGTCTCAGCCCTCTGTTTTGCGCCTTCTGGTTTGTGACAAGAAGCGGATTCATTTCGTCGGCCTGGTCGATTTGCTGTTGCCGCCTTGTGTTGGCGAGCCCCAATCCCGTATTGCGCTTCTCCTTCCCCGTGTTGTCCAGCTCCATCCCCTCAAGATGCAGGGGCGTGGCACCCTCGTAGCGCTCATTGCCGAGGCGCTGCTTGCGCAGACTGGCCTTTCCCTGAGCCATGTTCAGCCCGTGGGTTTGATCGGATTGCCTCAGCTTGTGCTGTATCAGCGATCCTTGGCGGGCCGCATCGATCTGCATTGCGCCGGAAGCGGCCCCCGTGACTCCCCGGCCCGGCGCTCGCAGCTCAAAACCGGACGCTCTCGTTCTCAATCCCGCCCCTCGACTGAGCGAGGCGTTGCGGATACGTTGGGATCGACGATTTCGGTTGGCAAAAAGAGAAGCCATGATTTACCTCGTGTTGCTTTGTTGTGCTTTGCCCGTTATTGGGAGATCGGCCATGTTGAATAGTTATACTTTACACCCATTCAGGCGGTTATGCCACTTGCTCCTATTGCTCTTTGAGGCATAGGCTCAATAATTGACCCGCTGGGTACATGAAATCACAGCTTGCCGGAAGCCTTGGCCCGGAGGTCCGCAGGCATGTGCTCTTCATGGAAGTTCTCAAGCGCCTTTTCTCCGCAGCGGTCAAGCTCCCGAAGGATTCGCGCGTAGGTTTGCCTGTGCATCCCCTTGGGCCGTGGCGGAATCGAAGTGTCGCCGCCTGAGCTTTCAGTACCAAGCTGACGCAGCAGCTTGTGGATTCGCCGGAAAAGACGGACTTCCCGCCTCTCATACTTCGACGGGTAGGCCAGTTGGAAACACTCGCGACAGCCGACAAGACCTTCGCGCCGGACATAGAGCGCTACCCGTCGCACGCCGCACAGGGGGCAGAGGAACCACAAGCGGCACCCGCCATAGTTTGGCCGTGTCGTCGATAGAGCGACCGGCACACCCGAGATCGTGACTTGATCTTCCTCGCAATCCCTGAACTCGCGAATGTGGACCCGCTTCAAATCGCTTGTGGCCACCCGAAGCGAAGCCGAACCGCCGCTGCCGTAACCGCGCATGATAAACTCCCGTCGTTGGTGTTTGCCTGAAACGAAAAATAAAGACACAACTCGTTACGTGAACAATTTCCGGACCTTTTATCCGGCGGAACCGCCTCGCACCGTCACAAGGAATTCCCCTCGGTGGCATTCGCATCCGAAGCGGCGTTCAGTGTGGCCCGCTTCAATGTCGGCTCTTTTCATGCAGCAGGAACCGGGCTGCCCGCAGTACGGGCATCGATACGCCACCTCCGCGTCCAGTTCAGAGGTTGGCTTTGTGACAGTGCCCTCAACCTCGGTGACCAGATGCTCATCGCGATTGTCGGGTCTTCGCCGCAACCGAAATTGGCGAACCCGTTTCAGGCAGAGCCCGCATGTAACCTTGGCAGGAGCGCGGGTCAAGTGTTCGTCGTAGTTGTCTGCTTGTGGATCATATCGCCCTGCGATTGTGCAGCAGTTTTCGAGGTGAACGGCGTACTTGGTCATAGTCTTCATTTTCGGCT
The DNA here is from genome assembly GCA_964604795.1 of uncultured Victivallales bacterium. Taxonomy (GTDB): domain Bacteria; phylum Verrucomicrobiota; class Lentisphaeria; order Oligosphaerales; family CAZSBQ01; genus CAZSBQ01. The sequence continues at coordinate 5,336 of CAZSBQ010000193.1, forward strand.
CCTTTGCTTGCTGGTTCGTCTTGGTAATACTTCACGAGTAGGATTATTGCAAAAAGACTTGACATTGCTTTTGTTCTGAATGATTAGTAGTTCTCGTGCCTGTGTGCCACGGGTGGCACGCCTCTTGATTTGCAGTATAGGAACCTAAATATTCCTCTCTGTATTTAGGTTCTCATGGGGCAAAGATAACACCGTGCCACCCTTGGCACGTGCCGTCATTAACACGCACGAAGGCCAGGATAAACCATGCGACGAATACCACCAACCTGAATGCGTTCTTTGCGCACGCCGAACACGCGGTGGACCGCATCCTGAAAGGTCGTCTCATTGCGACGATCAAATCCATTATCGCGCAACCAATCCCGAAACTCGCCGTATGCCTTCCGCGTCTCCTCCCCGTGCGCGTTGCTCTTGTCGATGCAGTAGTGCTCCTCTAAAAAAATCCTCTCCGGATCGCATGAACGACGATGCTGCTCTTTGGCCGCCCCCCCGCCGGAATGCTCAGGGAACGAGGATTGATTTTGCAACAGGGCTAATCCTTTGACTGCCCAGTTGAAAACGCCCGGCAATTCATTCGCGACGATCTCGAAGCGCAAGTTCCTGTTTTCGTGCCCGGTCCCCCTGAAGCGCTGTTCGAATGGAATGATTCGCAGTCGGTCCCAGATCGCACCGGAACGGTCCGCAAAACGAGGTAGGCTGTTCGTCGCGAAGACGCAGCGCGCTATGGCGGGAGCTGTACCGGGATCCTGGTTTTTGTGTTCGACCGGGATCATGCCCCCGTCGCAGACGTCTTTGAACATTCCTTCGACCGAGCGCAGCGAATGGCCCTCGCCCTCAGTCGGCAAATCGCCAACAACGTTGACCAAGTGCGTAGCCAGTTGCCACGTGGAAAACCGCTGGCCGAATTGAGCGAGCGGCAGCGAGCAGACGTTTTCTGTACCGACAAGGTGCTGGAGGACGTGAAGAAAGACGGATTTGCCCGTGCCGCCCTCGCCGTAAAAAACAAAGGCTACATTCCAGCGTGTTTCAGGGATAAGAGCTAGGCCAGCAAGCATTTGCAGGACACGACGATCATCCTCGTTTGGTTGCACGCCAGCCAAAAAGTTCAACCAGTGCGGACATTTTGCCTCCGCGTCGAAGTCATAGGAGAGGCCGTACGTTGTGAAGAGCGCTGCGGAATGTTTTTGAAAAACATCATCGTGGTAAATATCCTCGCCGCCAATGGAACGGGCCAAATTGGGAACGTTCACTAGGGCATTCGCGAATGGCAACCATCCGAATGCACTATGCACTTGCTTCCCGTTGAGCCAGGAAGGGATCGTGACGTGTGAGGGAACAGCGCACATTTCGGTGCTTAGCAGGTTTGCCATTATGTTTTCGCGCGTCGATTTCGACGCGTCCTTAGCGTACTTGTCTTGAAGGAAAGACATAATTTGGCTGCGGACGTCGTCGCTGCGAGTGGGGTGAAAAAAACCGCATCGGAAGCGGAACCATTTGCCCTGCCAGTGCCGAAGCAAAGGCCTCCTAAACTTATCTGAATTACACAGCAGAAACTCACGGGCAACTTGTTCGTAATTAGGAGTCTTCCTACCCCCCTTTTGCCCATTCTGTGGTGACGTGTCACGTCGCCGATCTTTTTTTGGGGGTATCTTTGCTTCTTCCATTGGCTCTGCCAGCGTGATCAGCTCGCGTAGTTTCTCAAAAGTGCCACCCTCCTGATTGAACCAGTCAGTGACGTCTCCCTTAGGCAGCGTAGACAGCGTGATGCTGCGGATGCTTTTAGCGCGGCCTTTGGCATGGCTCGCGATGGTGTTTGCGTGCAACTTGCCCTTGGTATCGTTGTCGGGCAAGATGACGACATCCTTTCCCTCAAACACGTAATCATACGTGTCCAGCCACTTTTCCGCGCCGCCCGCGTTGGTTGTGGCGGGCAGGTTGAGCGCCTTCAGCGTGTCCACGTCCTTTTCGCCCTCGGGTATCAGCATCCAAGTGGAAGCCAGCACAGCGGGCAGGTTGTAGAGCACCAGTTCCACGCCGGACACGCCCCAGCGGTCGCCGGGACGCGCCTGCAAGAACTCCTTGCGCTTGTGTCCGTGCTTGTCCGGCTCCGGGTGCTCCAGCCGCACGACCTGGTGACGGGGTTCCCCGTGCTCGTCGACGTAGGAATATCGGGCCGTTTCCCGGAATCCCTCGTCGAGCAGGCGTTCGTAGGCGTTCTTCGGGGCCTCTCCGGGGAGTCGCTTCTGCGTACTCATCTTCGGCGTGAGCGAGTAGAAGTTCCCCAGCGCTTCCTGGGCGCGCTGCACGTCGCCGCCGAATTTTACCCGCGCCACCAGGTCGATGGCCGAGCCCTTTTCCTCCTTGACGTGATCATACCACCCGTCCTCGTTGATCGAGACCGCCGTGGGGTTGTCGCCGCCGCGCCACGTTGCGGCGCAACGCCCCTCGCGACTCAGCTTCAGGCCGAGCAGTTGTTCGGCCACCTCGCGGCAGTTCGCGGCGTTTTTGATGTCGTCGTAGCTGTAGAACTTCATCGCTCCCCCCCTGCAAGTGCGTCAACGTCCTGAATTCCCGGAAATTGTAACTATGCCGGGAGTTTGATGTCGAAAACCTCCA
>CAZSBQ010000194.1:0-7920 GCA_964604795.1 uncultured Victivallales bacterium
GAGATGGTCGAGTTCATCCTTCATCCTTCACCAACGTACCAACGCACCAACGCACGACTAACACCGATCACCAACCGTCAGCCGCGGCGCGTCTGACCTACTTTCCGCCGCCGCAGCATGACCAGTCCGGCCAGTGCCAGCAGTACCGCCGAGGCGGGTTCGGGGATGCCGGTGACGAAGCGGACCTCGGAGAGTCCCACACGATCCGAGAAACCGACCAGATCCTGGAAACGTACAGCATTTGCGAGTGTATCCGGGAGGTCGATGTACTGAGCTTCCAGTGAATTGTAGCCGCTTGCTTCGTCGAGTGTTAACAATTCAGGGGTGATTTGTGTGAACGTGCCATTCGGCCCCGTGGTGGAGACGTAGACGTTCAGGTTTTTTGTGCCGCGGTCCGTGAAGTCGACACGATTGTAATTCCAGACCAGCATTCCACCAATGGCCACGGGGTCTTCTCCTAAATCAAATGTGAAGGACGCCCCTTCATCGTTTGTTCGCGTGTAAAAACCGCTGGTGGAATGGGGGGCGTCCCGAAGGTAAGTGTGGGCTGTGTCGTACGCGAGGCCGGTAGCATTGACAACGTCAGCGACGTTGCCTTCCTCGTTATTTGCGCCAGACGTGGTTGTCATGCTTGCTGGAGTGATGATGCTTGGGGCGGTCACCTGCGTTGCCGACAGGCCCCCTTTAAACTTTGCTTCCGCCAATCCCGCTTTGTCTCTGTCAAGATAATCTGGGCCAAAGCTCGATACCGTTTCGATCTTGACTCGCCGTACATTGGACGCGGTCAGCGTAAAACTTTCAGAAGCGATCTCGCCGCCACCTACCTCCGCTTTTGTTGTGAAGGTATTGGTGCTTCCAACCTGAACCCAGTCGTCGGTCATACCTGAGGCCGTGTAGATATTGAAATCCTGCGTGGATCGTCCAACGAAGTTTTCGCGGGTGTCATTATGGTTCCACAACACTGCTTCCGTCAGATCGTAGTTTGCCCCCAGATCAAACGCAATGTACTGATTCGGTGTCTCCAGGGTTTCATTAAGCCATTGTGTACCAGTGGTCCCGTTGTCATGCGTCGATGTCTCGCTGATGGGAGTGGACAATCCTGAATCATCGATTGCATAAAGTGCGCCAGTCTCACTTGTAGACGTGCCCGTGGCTTTCTCCGGCGTGACGAGAGCCCCATACATCGGCGCCGCCAATACGGTTGCAACACAGATCAATAACAACATTTTATTCGTTCTTCTCATCTCGGGCCTCCTGCCTTTTTCCTTTGTCAGTACTGTCAACTTGCGTGTCTTCATCTCTCTGGCTCCTTTTGTTGGTTGGGATTGCCGGGACCTGCGATTTCTCGTTTTCGAACTGCTCTCATTCTTCGTGTCGCCGTGCCGCCGTGCCCTGTGTCCACAGAATTTGGTTGGATTGCCTACGTACTGCGGCCATCCTGGCTGCAGAGAACTTCACAACAGGCAGGGATGCCCGTTGATACTGAAGCCATTGCCAACTCAACTGACCGGATCCAACCAAATTCTGTGGACATAGGCCGTGCCGATGCACAATCGCACCGCCTGTCAGCCGCGGCGCGTCTGGCCTACTGCTTGAGTTGTTGTTTCACCTCCTTTGTTGAACTTTGCGTCGAGCATCAGTGTGCGCCGCGGGGCGTCCGGGAAATCGATGCGCCAGTAGAGGAGGCGCGCGGCTTCCGCCCCCAGTTCTTCGAGTGGGATGGCGGCAGTTGTGATCTTCGGGCCGCGGTAGCGGGCGGGCGGCGCGTTGTCAAAGCCTGTGACGCTGATGTCCTCCGGTACGCGCAAACCTCGGCGATCGAGGTGTTCAATGACTTCGGCGGCCATGTCGTCGTTGTACACGGCAATGGCGGTGAAGCGTTCGCGCACCTGCGCCACGTCGAACCTGCCTTCCGGCAGCAGTGCGTCCAGCAGCGGCCGCACGCTTGCCGGTGTGGCGGCATGACTTGCAACGCTCACCAGTTCTTCGGGGATCTCGCCGCCGTGCGGTTTCAGTCCGCGGCGCAGACCGAACAGGCGGTCGTCCGCCAGGGCAGTGGTGGGGCCGATAAAGGCAACGTGGCGGTGTGCCAGCTTGCCGAGGTGTGCGCCAATGGCCTGGCCGCCGCCGATGTTGTCCACTGTCGCAAGGTCGCTGACGTTGTCGACTGGAAAGAAGATGGAGACCAGCGGGACGGGGCAGGTGTATCGCGGCAGGTGGCTGAGGTCGCCGCCGAAGAGGTGCACGACGCCATCGACCTGGCGGCGGGTGACGACGCGCGGCCACTGCGCTTCCCGCGCCCCGTTCTCGCACCATTCCCGCGGCACCTGGCCGTAGTTCATGACTTCAGCGCCGGTATCATGCACGCTTTGTTCGATCCCGCTCAGTATCCGGGCGTTGAAGTTGCCGCCGCCGTCATTGGTGGGAATGTCGACAATCGAGCAGACCACGTGCTCCATGCTGCCGTTGTTGCGGCGGAACCGTGCTGCCAAAGGGTATCCTACCTCCTGGGCCGCCCGCAGCACGCGCGTACGTACGCGGCTGCTGACGCCGGGATCCCCGCGCAGGGCGCGGCTGATGGTCATCTGTGAAACACCGAGTTGCTCGGCGAGAGCGTGTTGGGAACTGGCCATATTTCATTCGCTCCATAGCTAACTTCAACTATTGTTGCCGGCAATATATAGTTTCATGAAACGTTTGTCAAGCCCCATGCATGCGATTGACGTTTTTTTTTTGATTCTCCGTTGCAGCATGCCTGCAAACGGCTATAGTAGGGGCCGTGCGCATCCTGTGATGGCGTATGATGAAACGTTTGATGAAACGTTATGCAGGCGGAGCCGCAGTCAAAATGCGAAAGACCGCCCTACCAATGGCGGTCCGGCTGGTGTTGTTTCCGACAGCTGCGGTCGACGAGGGGGGGAGCGTGAACAAGGCTGATGATCAGGAAATCCACATCGTGCTCGCCCCCGGCAGCGTGGACCTATGGAGAGCAGAGAACGATCAACAAAAGATGCTCGCAGCCGATTCTATCGAACAAATCACACCGCCATCAGGCGGAACGACACGGAGCAAATCAACATGAACAGACAGAACGAAAGCAATTATGCAAGGCAATCAGATCCGTTGACGATTGATGCGCCTTTGTCGAATGCGGGCTCTCTGGACCAGGAGATGGTCTGCGTGAGTGGCGGCGAGTTCCTGTATGGAATGACAGCCGACGAAAAGCAACGAGCCGCCGAGGCCGCCGGAGTCCATCCTGATCAGTTGCGGGATCACACGGATCGACGGATCCTGCAGGTTGACAGCTTCTGGATTGACAAATATCCCGTGACGCGCGGGCAGTTCGCACGGTTCATGAAACAGACGGGATACGAGATCGAGCGCAATGGCTGGGTGGTCGGCTGGCGCGAGCTTGGTGAGATGTGGCCGCCGGACCGGGCCGGAACCGAGATGCTGCCGATGGTCGGAGTGAGCGCGGAAGACGCCGAAGCCTACGCGCAGTGGGCCGGGAAGCGGCTGCCGACCGAAGCCGAATGGGAGCTGGCCGCGCGCGGAACGGACGGACGTCTCTTTCCCTGGGGGAATGAGTTGGCGGAGGATTGCTGCTTCGACGGCAAGGGGGGGCTTCCGTTTTCCACTATGTTTCCCGTCGGCAGCTGGCCTGCGGGCGCCAGTCCGTGCGGCGCGACGGACATGGTGGGGCTGGTCTGTCAATGGGTGCGTACCATCGAGGGGGAGGAGAGTCATATATTGGCGGGATCCAGTGTTTTCCATACGCAGCCATACTCGCAAATGGTGACGTCGCGCTTTGGCTGGGTGCCGCAGATGCGTAACTATGTTTCCGGATTCCGTTGCGCATCGGACACGGCACCTGTCCGAACGACGGATGCGCCGGCCTATTGTCCGTCGTTGTTGAAGAAGCCCACGGACGTTTCGATCCGCCGCGATCTTTACCTGAAAGCACCGATCACCCTGCATCCCGCCGAAACGTCGACGCTCGAGATCAGGGTCCCCTGGTTTCCTGAGAGTGTTTGGATGTTCGATCTTCCCGAAAAGCCGTTCGGCCCGTTCCCGGGCGCCAACTCATGGCCGGGGGATCCCAATTCCTTCATTCAATGGCAAGTGTCCGAAGACGGGCAGCGGGCAGGGTATGCGCGGGAGGAAGGCGACCAACGGATGGCTGTTGAAGTCTGGGTTGACGGACACACGGTGGAGTTCCGTTTCGACACCCGTACCATTGCGGGGGACGCGGACTTGATCCGGCACGTCTGCATGAAGACGATCAGCCCCTTCTTCTCCAGTCAGGAGCGCATGACGCAGGGGATTGTCCGCGACGGCCGCTTCCTGAGAGTTGCAGACATGCCGGTTGGTTATCGCCCGAATGATGATGGCGTGGACCGGTCCAATGCCCGGCAGCCGTTCTACTGGGCCGTCGACCACAGTGCCCCGACCGCCAATCATGCCGCTCTTCGCTCCTACGACGGGACGGCCTTTGTCGCGCGCATCAATCCCGGCCCCTGCCGGGTCTGGGGAAACAGTTCCATTCCCTGCACGCATCTGGTTCCTTCGGAGTCGAACAGCCGACACAGCGGAAAGGTGCTCTTTTTTGTCGGAACGCCGGCAGATTTGGAAGCGGAAATTCAAACTGCTTCGGAAACTTGGCGATGAAATTCCTTCGATCAGCACTCATTTTTCTCGGCGGTCTCACAGCGTTTGCTGAGGCCATTGACGTCCCGTTGCCGGTGGATTCGGTTCGAGCGCACCTCGACGATCCCGGCAAGCCTTTGCCCGTGGTCAGCGAAGAGCCGCTGACTGCGACTGTGGCGCTGCGGCGCGGCGTCTTCCGCGTCACAGCGAGTTTTCGTTCCAACGACAAGCTGGATCAGTTTCGCGATTACGGCGACATGCCGGTGTTTCTTCGGGTGTCGGCAACGTCCGGGAAAGCGGCTTCAGCGGTATCAAGCGCGCCGATTCGGAGCATTGTGCGGAAGCAGGAGCTTGTTGTCGACCGTTTCGTCGTTGAGGAGGGACCGGCACAAGTGCAGATACAGTGCGTTGAGCGCGCCGAGACGCCATACGGTACGCCAGCTGAGCAGGATCAACGGTTTCGACGGCGCATGAAGCGGGTGAAGGAGCGCATGGCCTGGACGGCGGACGGGCGCGAATTGCCGGAAACGGGGACGTTGGATGGTCAGGAAAGCGACGGTGAGGATCTCGACGGCTTGGAACTGGAGGGAGGTGACCGGACGCCCGCTGTGATCGATGCTACCCAGGCGCAGATTCCGATGGTGCTGCTTGCGGATGTGACGATTGAAAAAGTGGACGAACTCCCCGCCGCCCGCGAAGTGGCCCCTTTCCAAATTTCCGTTGATGCGCCTGCCCGCTTACCGGAAGGGGCGGGGCGCTTCAAGGTGACGGCACGCGTTTCTGCCGCGGATTCTTCGTCCGCGTCTGCCCCTGGGGATGGAAAATTGTCGTTGGCCGCCACGCTGACCGATCGCCGCGGTCGAATCTTCCGGCAACAGAAGATCGCATTGGACGATCTGTCCGACGGCACTGCCGATCTGGCGTTCGAGGTGGCGCATCCCGATCTGCCGCCGGGCATGTATTTGATTAACGCCGTCGTTGAAAAGGCTGACGGCACCCCCGTGGAACAACTTCCGGCGGTCCCGGATGCTTTGCGGCAGCATTTTTTGCGCAATACACGGGGCTCATCTTCGAATGCACTTCCCACAGCCGCGGTGCGGCGACCGATCGCCCGGATGCAGTCCTATGCCGAATACGGTCGGGAATTGCTCTGGGGGTTCTGGGGTAATTTCTATGATGCTGAGGACGAGGCGAAGGTCCTGCGGGACATTGGAATCAACGTCGGTTTCGGCCCGGACTATCGATTTCCGTATCGGTGGCGCTACGACCAGGCGGGCTGGACGCCATTTGGCGACTGGCCTGAAGATATCATCGACAACCGGCTGACTCAAAGCTACTACCAGCAGAGCAGCGCGTGGATTCAGGATGATCCTGGAGCAGCCGTCGTCGATCTCTGGGATGAATTGTCGATGAGTCCGTATGTCAACGAGACCGAGTTGCGCCGGGACATGCTGCGCATCTGGCGGGTGCCGCGCAAATGGCCAACGCCGATTTCAACCTTATCTGAGTACAACAACAAATCGGGGAATGACTGTTTGAGCTGGGACGAGGTCGGGCGTGCCGGCTTCCCGGGCCACGGCTCTGCCGCAAATCAGCTGCGGTGGTCGGAAAAAGCGTTCGAGTACGATAATCTCGGTATGCGCATCGAGGTGCTGCGTCATATGAATCCTTTTCTGAACGCCTCCAGCGGCCAGGGAGCGGGGCATGACCAGCATTTTTTCGACTCGATGCACGATCGCGTCTACCCGTGGACGGCGACGCTGGACTGTTACGCCAGCTTTGTCCAGGCAGTTCCGCGGTATGGGATCACGCCGTGGACATGGCTGATCAACCTTTCTCCGCAGAGTTCGGAGCAGTGTTCGCACATGATCTGGTCGGCACTGGCCGCCGGCGGGCGATTTCTGCCGCTTTACAGTGTGGGTGACCACTTTGGGCGGTTCATGGTCCATAAGCAGGGATCGCAGAAGGGCAGCCTCACGAAAGAAGGGCAATGGCTCGCGGAAAGCATTGCGCGGGTGCAGCCCCTTTCGCCGGTACTGATGTCGGTGCGCAACCGCCTGACCCCCGAAGTCTTATTCTGGGATCCCTACTATTACCGTCCGAACGACGGTGTGCTGGAGGGCCTGCTGGCGAATGGTGTGCAACCCGAGGTCGGGCGCGATCCCGGGGGGCGCAAGTTGGTTGTCCTGCACGGTTCATCCGTTGGCGGACAGGATTATTCGGCCGTGCTGGAAGCCGCAGAAAAGGGGGCGCACGTCTTTATGACCGCCGAGACTGACAACGGCGGCAATGCAGCCAAAGCGTTTGGCCTGACATTGACCGGACAGGACGATCTTGTGCTGGCGGAAGGCGCGGACAGCCTGCCTGCGGAGTTCAAGACTGCTGTTCACAGGCGCGTCGACAAGGCTGAAATTCCGATCGACCTTTCGCCCCTGGCTGAGTTTCTGCCAGGCGTGGACGGACTGGTGATCCAGGCGCAGCCCGGCCCTGCGGGGCGGCTGGCGCCGGAGAGTCCGCTGAAGCGGGTGATGACTAAAGACCGGAAAACTCTCGCCTACGCGGGGAGCTATGGAAAGGGCCGGGTCATTTTTTTGAACGTTCACCTTCCCAAGCCGGGGAAACCGCCCAGTCAGGCGCGCAACCGTTCTGCGCATGGAGCATTGATGCGAGCAGTTCTCGAGTGGGCTGGCGTCGAAGGAGCATTCCGGTGCACTGTTCCGGCGGAAAACACAATTCATCCGGGGGTGCTCGGGGTTGAACTGAGCACCAAAGACGGATCGCAATCGTATGTGCTTCTGGTGCCGGAGAATGATGCTGATATCGCTTTCCGACCGACGTCCGACGACGTTGAAGCAGTGCGGGATCTGTGCACAAGTCAGACGCTGCCCTGGAGAAACGATGCGACGGGGCGCTATGTGGATGTGCATCTGAAAAAAGGGAAGGGGACCCTTTTGGCACTCCTGAACTCTGTTGCCGACGGCAAACTTGAGGTGATTCCTGCCGTGTCAAATTCTCCGCTCCCTGCCGGTGAAGTGACGGGCGGCCAGACGCTGTATGTGGGAGTGCGGCCGGCTCTGGATTCTGCGAGAGCACCGACCGCGCGTACCTATCAGCTTACAGTACGCGGACCGCAAGGGGAAACCGTGCCGGGGCTGACTGATTGGGCGACGGGTGTTGGGACGGTCGTGCTCAGGCTCCCGGTGGCAATCAGTGACTTGGAGGGCGAATGGAAACTGGACGTTCAGGACATGACAACCGGCGCGACCGGATCTG
>CAZSBQ010000195.1:0-7885 GCA_964604795.1 uncultured Victivallales bacterium
CTGGGCGCGGAGGCCGCGCCCGGTACTTTGTGGGGGCCGGCGCCCCGACGGCCCGCGGGCGGACTGGGCGCGGAGGCCGCGCCCGGTACTTTTACTGGGTGTCACCCACGCGTTCACGTGTTCCGGGGCTGGGCGGCGTTGCGTTCGGCTACCACCTCTTTGGCGAGGGCGCGTAATCTCGGCAGGGTGTGGGCGAAGAACATTTTCCAGCCTTCGCAAAGATGACTCATGCCGCGCGGATCGCCGCCGGGTGTCCAGAGGCGGTTCTTCAGGCAGTCGCCGCGGCAAATCCAGCCGAATTCGCAGTCGCCGCAGTCGGGATGCCACTTGCGCTTCAGCGCACCGAACTGGCGATAGGTGGGCGAGCGTTGCAGGTCGGCCCAGGTCGTTTCGTGGATGTTGCCGAGGTGAAGGGGGTTTTCCACGAAGAAGTCGCAGGGATAGATGTCGCCGTTGTATTCGACCACGAAGTACTGGCAGCAGTTGGCGCCGAAATGGCAGACGTTCCGATTGCCGTCGACCAGGAGAGTGAGGATGGAGTCGAACAGGCGGATGGAAACCCGGCGCGTGTCGCCGCCGTCGTGCCAGAGATCGAAGAGTGTGCACATGAACTCGCCCCACTGTTCGCCGGAGATGGAGAACGGGAGAACGCCTCCGTCCGGACCGGCCTCGACGCAGGGGATGTACTGCTGAAACAGGTAGTCCCGGCCGCACAGGTAGTCATAGAGCAACTTCGGGCGGTTCACGTTGCTTTCGCTGACCAGGGTTAGAATGTTGAATTCCACGCCGTGGTTGCGGAGTCGTTCCAGACCGCGCAGCACATCGGCGTGGGAGCCGCGGTCATCCGCAGTCAGCCGGTATTTGTCGTGAATTTCCTCCGGTCCGTCCAGGCTGACCCCGGCCAAAAAGTGGTACTGGCCGAAAAAGCGCGCCATCTCGTCGGTGATCAGGGTGCCGTTGGTCTGCAGGCCGTTGCCCACCGATGCGCCCGAGGAACCGTAGCGCTGCTGAAACTCCACGGCCTTGCGGAAAAAGTCGAGCCCCATCAGTGTGGGTTCCCCGCCCTGCCAGCCGAAGGAGTACTGTGGTTGCGGGGTTCGCATGTACGTGCTCACCATCCGCTCGAGGGTTTCCACGGACATGCGGTGGCGTGAGGTGTCCGGGTAAAAGTCGCAGTGATCCAAGTAGAAGCAGTAGCGGCAGCGCAAATTGCAGTCTGCCGAGGCCGGTTTGACCAGCAGGGAGAATGGACGGGCAGGTGACATAATGGGCTCCTATGAGCTATGATCGCAGAATTTTGTTGGATTACGTAAGGTGTTGGTATGCTGGTGTTTTCGTGTGAGTCATGGCGGGCTGATAAGGTATCTGCATTCATTGTGATGTCAAGATGACGGATGTTTTCCTGACGGTTGTGGATGAGGCGAGTTGCGGCGGGGACGATTTTGTGATAGAGCATATGCTTACTGTAGCTATTATGCGCTCCCGGAAGTGCCCGACTTCGACTTTCACGGGTTGGAGGGTAAAAAGGGGGCTTCGAGTCGGTCGCGCTGCTGACCCGGATTCGGGATCGCATGGTGCGTGTCGATATCGCCCGCCGTCCAGTTTTCGCGTCCTACGAAGATCTCGTTTCGATCAGTCATGAAGCGCTGTCCGCACTGCGGAACGCCCCTGCAGGTGATCAGGACATACCCGCGAAGAGTCTCCACACTGCACGTGAGCAGTTCACCGCGCGTGTCACGGTGGTGCAGGATCCGGCCTGTCCGGAGCCCCCCTTCCACTGCGCGGAACTCGACGCGTTGGTGTCGCCGCAGTTCAACTTTGGGCACATGAAATTTGTCCGGGCTTCACCCGAGGGCAACGTTGGTCATATTTTCACCGAAAACGTGGTGTTCAACTTGCGCTATGTCCACAGAATTTGGTTGGATTGCTTACGTACTGCGGCCACCTGCCTGTCGCGATGCGACGCAGACAGGTCCTGGGTGCGGAGAACTTCACAACAGGCAGGGATGCCCGTTGATACTAAAGCCATTGCGAACTCAACTGACCGGATCCAACCAAATTCTGTGGACATAGAACTTGCGTGCCCCTTGAGTCTAACGAACTGAGTTGTCTGTTGCACTGAACGCTCGCCCGTCGCGCAAATGATCTTCACTTGGAACTTATTCGATGATTTGGAATTCGACCGGGGCGGTGGCCACGGTTGCCCAATAGCCGCTGTCGTTGCCGATGGTGTGCCAGCTTTCCTCGGTGAGTACGATTTCGGCGTGGTAGGTTCCGGGTGACAGGGTGATGGATTTGCGCCCGCCCCGGTAGCGCGCATTTTCGGGCTCGGCCCAGATGCGCTCCACCTCGAGCGTGTCTTTGGGACGGGCGTAGGTCTCCGGGTTCGAGGCGTCGATCACAACCGGCGTCACCTCCTTCGAAGGCGGATCGACGCGCTGGCGGTCGACGTTCCAAAGCACATGCAGCGAGCTGTCGAGGGCGAAATTCCGCACGGCATGTCCGCGGCTGTCGGTGACCACATAGTCGAACAGGATGTAGGCGGTCGCATCCCCCTTGTCCTCAATCGCCTCGAACTCCCTGTCGGTGAAGTTCGTGCCGCCGTCCGGCAGCCGCCAGCGGCCCGCATAGCCGATGCGGCGAAAGCCTTCGGGATCATCCGTGTGTCGTCCGCGCAGCTTGATTTGGTAGGCGAAATTGGGTTTCATGCCGCGGATTTCCAGGCGTCCGCGCAGCGTTTTTCCGCGCGTGACCACCTGCACGAACATGCGGGGACCATCCGGCGGTTCGGCCTCGTGGCTGAAGTTGCGGATGAACTCGTCGGTGTAGATGTTTCCGGCCACGTCGGCCCAGCGTTCGTTGCCGGGATCATCGATGCCGGTCATGGGTGTGGCGTTGGAGGCGTCGAGAGCAAACGCGGCCTTTCCCCGCACCCTGGCCGGGCCGGGCGGCATTCTGCGCTCGAGCGCGTGCTCGGCGGGATCGGTCCATTTGGGTTTCGAGACGGCGGGGGTCGCCCCCTCCACCGGCGCAAGTGCGGGCACGGATCGGCCGACATAGTAGGCGCCGGCGAAGACCAGCGGAACCAGCAGGCACCCCTCCAGTATCCGGATGATTCGTCGCGGGGTGTGAGCTTGGGGAGTCATGACATTTTCCAAATTTTAAGTAGAGGGGGGCGCCCCGACGGCCGGCGGCACCGGGCGCGGTGGCCGCGCCCGGTACTTGATGATTGCAGAATCGGGTCCGGTTGACCATGCTTGACGGGTGTTCCTTTCGCCGCCGAGCGGGGAGAACGGGGACAAATCCCCATGCATTTGTTGCTTTGGACACTACATTGCCTGCTGTGAAACAGTAGTGTTGTTAACCCTGACTCAGTAGAGTAGTATGGCCTTTCTCATGTCGATATCAAGGAAACACGGCTGCATCGTCATCGTTTTGGCGGCGCTGCTGGTCCCGTCCGGCACTGTGTTTGCGGAGTCCGCAGCCCGCTTGCGGCAGCGTGTTCGCGAGTGGGTGCTGCTAAGCGAGGAGCTGACCGCCACCCGCACTGAGTGGCAGGAGCGGCAGGCCGTCATGGACGACCGCATTCGACTGCTCCAGGCGCAGGTCGAGCAGCTGAAGTTCGCCGCTCGCCAAAGCGAGGACCAGCTTGAATCCGCGCGCGCCGAGCTTGAAGCCGTCGTCGACCGCGCTTCCGTTGCCAAATCCGCCCTGGACGAACTCGCCGAGCCGGTTCGGCAGGCCGAATCGCGCGCCCGCCAATTGCTGGATCGCCTGCCCGACTTTCTGCTCGAATCCCTGACAATTCCCGACACTGTGGTTTCGCCGCCGGAAGACGGTCAACCGGAGCAGTGGCCCGCCCGGCTGAAAAATGCGCTTGCGGTGATCGCAGATATCCAGCGCATGAGCGCGCAGCTGCACGAGGGGCGCATGAGCGTGCCCGTCGGTGACGGTGCGGTTGAGATGCAGGTGCTTTTTCCGGGGCTCGCGCAGGCATTCGGCGTTACTCCGGACGGATCGACGGCCGCCATCGGACGATGGCAGGACGGTCGCTGGGTGTGGCGGGATTCGCCGGACCACGCTCGCGCCATCCAGACCGCTCTGGCCATCCATCGCCGGGACAAGCCCGCCGCGTTCATCTCCCTGCCGCTCGCGCGACCTTCGGACCTGCCGAACGCAGAGGATGCCAACAACGCTTCGGAGGCGATGGAATGAGCATGCGTAGGCGCCCACTTTGCAGGGTGATGCTATTGGCGGCACTGGCACCCGTTTTGCTGCTTTCGGGCGCGCCCGTCTTTGCTGCGGACAAAGCCCCGACTCCCTTGGAACAGGCGCTCGAAGATGTTGAGCAGGACATCGCCGAGCTGCGCGAGCGTCTGCACGGGGAACGCAAGCAAATTGCGGACCGGCGCGAGGAAATGGCGGCAACGATTTCCGAACTCGAAACCGAAATCCGCGAACTCCGCAATCGGCGAAACGAACAAGCCGACCGCCTGGAAGAGGTGCGCTCCAGCATCGAGGAAACCGGTGCCCAGGCCGACCGCGGCGAGGAGCAACTCGACTTCGCGGCCTCTCTGCTGACCGAACACCGCCGCAATCTGGGGGCGCGGCTATCCGCCCCGGCAACGTTTCTGCATCAATCCAGTCTGGCCGACATCGACGCACGCCTGAATGCCGGCAGCCCGCGCGAAAAGCTGGCGGCGGCCCCCCCGCTTCTCGAGCTGTCTCTGCAGCAGGCCGCCCGCGGCTTCGGTGGTGTAACCTTCCGGGAAAAAGCGCTGACCGGCACAGGTCGGACCGAGCCGGGTGCGTTCATGGATTTCGGTCCCTTCCGCTACTTTGTTCCCGACGATTCCGAGCAGCCCGCGGGCTTGGCGCGACAGGTTCCCAACGCCGAGCGCCCCGCCGTGTTTGCGAAGTTCGCAACGCGCAACTCCGACGAAGCCATTCGCCGGCTGCACCGCACGGGCGAGGCCGTGGTGCCCGTCGACGTCACCGACGGGGACGCCGTCAGGCTGGCCGCGGCCAAACCCACGTGGGCCGATCATCTCGGTCAGGGTGGGTTCGTGATCATCCCGCTGCTGGCTCTGGCGGGCGTCTGCCTGGTGCTGGCGGTGTACAAGTTCATTGCCCTGGCTCGGATTCAGCTGAAGGATCCGGAGGGGCGCATTCGAGCCATCCTCGACCAACTGGACCAGCAGGGCGAGCAAGCCGCGCTCGCGGCCGCCCGCCGACTGCGTCCGCCGCTGCGAGCTGTGATCGAAGAGGGGATTCGACACCGCGACGCCCCCAAGGAAAGTCTCGAGGAAATCCTCTATGAACGCCTGATCGCCCAAACCCCTCGGCTGGAGAGCCTCCTGACCCCCCTTGCGGTTTGCGCCAGCACCGCGCCGTTGCTGGGGTTGCTCGGCACCGTTACCGGCATGATTCACACCTTTCGGCTGATCACCGTCCACGGCACCGGCGACGCCGGCGTGCTTTCCTCCGGCATCTCCGAAGCCCTGGTCACCACCGAAGTCGGCCTTGCCATCGCCATTCCGGCCCTGCTCATCCACGCCTTCCTCTCCCGCAGAGTCACCCGCGCGACCGCTAATTCCCAGCGTGCCGCCATCACCTTCGTCAACGGCCTCACCGTCCGCCTACGTCAGCATCCCACCACGCAATGATTGACGGCCCGCTTGATTGCATTGGGCCGATTGGCGCCATTTGCATGGGTTAGTTGGATCGATACACCCAGTAGGCTTCGCCGGGAAGCAGTATTGCCCCGGCAGTGAGTTGCTGGTAGTGCTGCTTGCCGACATCCCACTTGTAGGCGGCGACGTATCCCTGGTCTTTCGGGGGCAGGAAGGTGGGAACGTCCGTGCCGACAAGGTTCCAGCCTGTATCGAGCTTGTCCGCGAAGTCTTCGCGATGAGGCTTGGCAACGGAGGTGGTGGAAGGACCGACGCCGCCCCAGTAGCTGTAGACCCAGGCGCCCTGCAACGCCTCAAGCCGTTGTGCGTCGCCGATCAAATCGTAGTCAGTTCCATTCCAGGCGTGCAGAGCGCCCACCTTGATGGGGAATCCGGCGGCGCCGACGAACAATTCGCCCACAGTTTCCGCGGCCGAGAACGGACAGGAAACCAGGTTCCAGCCGATCTGGAGTTCGAACTGGAACCCGAGTTTGGACGGTGTGGTCATCGGAAGACCGCCAAACAGACTCCAGGAAGGAGAGAGCAAGGTGTCGGGTATCCCGCCAATTTGGGAATGGACCACCTGCCCGTCGGCTGAGGCTGCAGGTCCTCCGCCGGTTAGCGCGGAATGACTGATGCGGTACCCTTGGGGGGACGAAAGAGTGGGGGAGGCACCGATTGCCGCGCCGCCAAACAGCAAAAGTGCCGCTATCACCGCCAGGGTTTCACGAGTTGACATCATGGTAAGTTTCCTTGAATATGACCTGAATCCGTGAAAAAATCCTCAATAGACCGCATATTCGGTGTCACTATTCACTGCTCACCGGTCACTGGTCACTGGTTACTGTTCACTGGTTACTGTTCACTGGGCTTACTGGTCACTGATCACTGGTTACTGTTCACCGCTCACCGCTCACTGCTCCGCCGTGGACGGCAGAACAATGTTCACCCAGATAGTCTCGAAGGATTCACCGGTTTCATTGCGGATGGTCGTTCTGTCCTGGGAGAGGAGTACCCTGAACTCTCGGCTGTCGGCCAGCACTCGCTGCTGTCCTTCCCAGACGAAGGTGTGCACAACACCGGGGGCACCGTCCGCGCCGGACTCTCCCGATCCGGACACCTGATCTCCGGCTTCGCCGGGTCCGCCATCGCCTCCTCCGTCTGCACCTTGACCCCACCCGTCATTGTCCACCCCCACAATGGGAGCATCGGTGTCGAGTCCATATCCGCCATTTCCGCCCGTTCCCCTCGCGCCGCCCAAGGTTTGAATTCTCGCTTCAACCACCGGATCGAGCGGCTGGGCCACCAGGATGTCGACGACTCCTCCGCCACCCCCGTCTCCACCTGCGCCACCCCCTCCGCTCCCGCTGGCGGCGGAGTGGTCAGTGTCGGAGAGGTATTGGCCCGGATCGCCATCCTGACCGTTTTCCCCCGGCATTCCATTGGCGTGGATCAGCCCGCCGTTTTCTATTTGAAGTTGATTGCAGTAGACAATCACGATGCCGCCTCCCTGGCCCCCATGGCCGCCGTCTCCGCCTCTTCCGCCGGGAATGGATGTCGCACTCGCACTGGCGGATTGGGCTGCTCCCCCTCCGCCGCCTCCCCCGCCATTGCCACCTTTCCCCGCGGGGCGGTCCTGCGGATTCTCGCCAGGTTGGCCGGGTTGTCCGGGGTCGGCGGGGTACGCGTCGTCGTGCCCGCCGTATCCGCCCATTCCCGCGTATCCGCCGTATCCTCCAGAGACCAGGTCCGTAATTGTGGCGGATGCCTCAACTGTCACCGTTCCCGTCGCGTGGATGGCATGCCCGGCGGTGTTGAGTGTTGTGCCGTTTTTGACAGTTAGGGTGGTGGCGTTCAGGTCGTGGTCCAGCATGGGGTTCCCCTTCTCGTCAAAAGGCCCTTCCCAGCTGGTATCCACAAGCACTTCCCCGTCGGACTCGTCTCCGAACGGATTTTTTTCGAAGTAGACCTGGACTACGCGTCTCATGTCAGGATCGGGCGCGTGCTCCACAACCAAAGTATCATGCGGTGGAACGTCGGCGAATGTCTCTTGGATTATGGACGGGATATTTTGTCCAACCACTTTTCCGCCGGCCACGACATCTCCCTCGACGTGCAGGTCGACTTGCTTGTCGGGATCGCTGTTGGTGATTTCGAGCTGGGTGTCCGCCTGGTCGTCGGCGATATCTATGATTGGCGATTGGGCCGGTTCG
>CAZSBQ010000196.1:0-7854 GCA_964604795.1 uncultured Victivallales bacterium
ACCCACCCACCCACCCACAAACATTTCGCACATCCACTCACAGGAGTCGATTTTGAGTCACGACCGAACCGCATTAATAACCGGGGCCTCGCGCGGGATTGGGTTGGCCATGGCGCGCGAATTCCGCGTCCGCTCCTTCCGCGTGCTTGGCGTGGCGCGTTCGCCCATTCCGGAGGACGCGGTCGACGTGTGGATTCACGCGGACATCACGACGGAAGAGGGCCGGCACCGGATACTCGAGGAACTGGGCGGCGCCGCCGCCCGTCTCGACGTGCTTGTCAACAACGCCGGCCGCGGCATCCAGGAACCTTGGGCTTCCATGAGCGATGAGGATTTGCGGGCGGTCATGGAGCTGAACTTCTTTGCGCCCGTCGCTCTGACCCGTCAGCTGCTGCCGTGTCTGCGCGCATCGGAGGGTACGGTGATCAACGTCTCCTCCGCCGCGGGCAGGGTCGGCATCGCCTGCATGGGCGGATATTGCGCGAGCAAGTTCGCGCTGTCGGCCTTTTCCGAATCTCTGCGCGCCGAAGTTGAGCCTGAAGGCATCGGGGTTCTAAACTTGGTGGTTGGACGGATAGGCACCGACTTCGGCCGTCACGTTCTCGGATCCAAAAGCGCGCCGACGACGCACGGGGTCGCCTCTGCGGAGCGGCTGGCCCGTGTTGCGTTTCGCGCCTATCGGCGGGGGCGAGGCGAGATCATCTTTCCCGCCTGGTACCGTCCCGCGATTTGGATCGCCAAGCTGTTCCCCCGCACGTTCGCCCGCAAGAGCCGCCAAGCCTGGGGAATGCCGAAAACCTGATCGGTATTCGACGACCTCCCCTCCCCCCTTTACGGAGCAAAAAGCGATGCACACCACCCCCGAAATCGACCGCACGCATCACTGCCATACCCATTGGAGCGACGGAAGCCATTCCGCCGCGGAAATGGTCGACGCCGCGGAACAACTTGGATTCACTGAAATCGGTTTTTCAGACCACTTGGTGCTGCATCCGGCACGCCTGGACATCTCCTGGAGCATGAACCCGGCGCATCTGGACGACTGTGTCCGCGAGGTTCGCGAAGCTGCGGCTCATGCGTCCATCTCCGTCAAGCTGGGATTGGAAGTGGACTTCTTCCCGGACAACCCGCGCCAAGCCGAACTGGACGCACTGCTGGCCCGTCACCCCTTCGACTACCTGATCGGCAGCGTGCACATGATCGACGAATTTCCCCTGGACAGCTCGGCGACGGACTGGCGGCGACTGACCAAATCGGAAGTGGACGCTCTCTACATCCGCTACTGGCAAACCCTCAAACAGCTGGCGCAAACGCCCGGTTACGACATCATCGCTCACTTGGACCTGCCGAAAAAATTCGGTTTTTATCCGCAAGTGGACATTTCGGCCGTGGAGGGATTGGCGCTCGACACCATCGCCGGCTCGAAAAAAATCGTGGAGCTGAACACGGCGGGCTGGGACAAGCCGTGCGCCGAATGCTACCCGTCCCCCCGGCTGCTTCGCCTCTGCCGGCTGCGCGAAATCCCCATCATCATCAACGACGACGCCCACGCCGTCGACCAGCTCGGGCGGCACTATCAACAGGCCGCCGCCCTGATTGACTCCCCGCCCGCCTGAGCGCGACCGTCAGACAGCCACCGCAAATGAGCAACAAACCCGCCAAAAAATCCCAGCCGGACATCGAGACGCGCATCCGCTCGATGCTCGACCGCGTGGCGACCCATTCCGACGTGGCCGGAGTGTATCACGACATGCATTCGGCCACGACCATCCTGGCCGGACGCGGGGTCTGTCGCCTCTGCCGCGGCTGTCTGCGCCATCCGCAAGCGGCATCCTTCTGCCGCAGCAACGCGTGCACGGCCGCCCTGCAGGGGCATTCGGCCGGCGACGTGTGGTACTTCCGCTGCTGGCTGGGGATCGACGGCTTCGCCTTGCCGGTCGCACCCGACGACACCATTGTCGGAGCGGTCGAATTCGCCGGCTGGTTCGGCCCCGGCGACAAGCAGAACAGCCTGGACCGCGTCCTGGCTCGCCTGGCCAACCTGGACAGCCAGGCCCCGACCGAAAGCTACATCAGCGCCCTCCAGGCCATGCCCGAACACCCCTTCGCCCAAGTCCGCGCCATTGCGGAGTTCGCACTCCAAGCCAGTTTCAGCGAAGGTTTGAACCGAGCCGACGCCTTCGACTTCCGCCACCGTGCAGCACAGCAGCAGCAAAGGCTTAACGCGCGCCTCGAGAACCGCAACAGCCGAGCCACAGCGCCAACCGACCTGCAAACCACCCTCGCCGCGCTCTCGCAAGCGCTCGAATCCGGCGACTCCAACACCCGCCTGGTGGCCCTCGACGAAGTGCTTTGCGCGATCCTGCTGGAGGCCGGCGGAAATTTCGATCAGGTTCGGGCCGCTCTTTCCGCTCTGCCGGCCGCGCTGCTGCGAGAGCGGGTTCGGCAGGGGGAGGGATGGAAGCCTGCGGCAACCCGCTTCGATGAGGAAATGATGGAACTGGACGGCAGCGGGTCCGTGGAGGAAGCGTTTCTGAGGGCGGAAGAGTGGATTCTGCACCGCCAACTGAAGCTGCCCGCCGGCCGCGCCGCCGACCGGGAGTCCCCCCCCTCGCTGTCGAGGCGCATCCTGACCTGGATGCACGAGAAATACCCGCAGAACATCAATGCCCGGCGCGCGTCGCGGGAAGTCGGCGCAAGCCTCTCCAGCATCACCCACCGCCTGAAGCAGGAAACCGGCAAAGGGTTTTCCGAGCACCTGCGCACGGTCCGCGTCAATGAAGCCAAGCGCCTACTGGCCTACACCGATCTGACAATGAGCGAGATCGCCGGAAAATGCGGCTTCAGCGATCCCAGCTACTTCACCAAGGTCTTCCGCGCCGAGATCAATCTCAGCCCCGGCGAATTCCGCAAAATGCTGAGCGTGGACACCACGGACTGCACGAGCAGGCACTAAGGGAGTCGGAAGGTGCCAATTTGCCTGGTTCGCGCCCGAATTTTGACCGGATTTGGCCGTAACGATTGAGCAAAACCACAGGCGTAGCTGAGCTGCGTTGAGGATTTTGCGATTGAGGCGCGGTCAAAGATGCTCCAATCCGGGATTGCGTGATGGTAAATTGGTATTTTCTGACTCCCTAATCCAGAACCTCGCCCCGCTCAGGCGCCTAGCGCTTGAAACATCCGGACCCGAGGGATTTCACGCAAACATCCATGCCCCGCCGCACCACTGTGTAGCGATGCCGCTTGATCGTGAACACCCCGTTCTCCTTGACCGTGATAACCCTGCCGCTCGTCAGACGCATGGTTCGGCGATCTCCCGCAGCCTTGCTCGCTGCCGGAGCGTCGTCTCTTCCGCTTGTTTGGCCGCGTTCGACACTGTCGCGAATTTCCTTTCCAGTTGTCTTTCGGTTTCGCATTCCGTCTTCCTGCGTCCCTTTGCTCCGCCGGGTTTCCCCGGCATCCTCGCTACTACGGACGCTCTGACTGCTGCGCGGTCGGCCAATGGGCCACCCTGCCCGCACAGTGACGCAGTTGCAGTCGGCTACGGAACGGAGTGTGTATACCCGGAAGGGACTTGCACCCTTCCGACGATGTGCGCTTGCAGGCGCACCAGCCCAGGGCTCGCAGCCCTGGGTTTAAGGCATACTTGATACGCTGCAATGGACGCAGTTATTCCGGATGCACAAGTGCTGCGCTTGCGCAACGGGCAGGCAAGAGGAGCGAGGAGCGCAAAAAAAGCCTCCGAGGAGCACGCGTGTCACCCCACGGAGGCGCATTTGTCGAAGCAGGCTACTCACCCTTCACTTCGATGCGGCGCTGCCTGCTCTTATCTCCCTCGACTTTGGGGAGAGTCACATTGAGCCGCCCGTTTTTGAAGCGTGCGTCGACTTTGTCCACGTCCACCTCCGCAGGCAAGGGAATCTGCCGGACAAAACTGCCGTACGCGGATTCACGCCAGTAGCGCCCGCCTTCCTCGTCCTTTTCCTCTTCCTCTTCCTTCTTTTCGCCGCTGATGGTGACAAGGTCGGCATCCACCTCGACATTGACGTCGTCCTCGGTCATTCCCGGCAATTCGGCCGTGATTTTGACCTCGCTGCCCTTGTCCTTGACATCGACAGTGGGGATGAATTCACGCTCGGCCACAGCGGCCAGCCCCGCGTCGAAAGGCTGCCCCCAGTCAGCCAGGAAATCATCGAACAAACGATTCATTTCACGCTGCAGCGAGCGGGGTGCCCCCTCGCCTCGCCAGCGCCTCGGGCTCATTCCGCGGTTGGATCCTCGTGTAAGAAGTGCCATAAGTACTGCCTCCTCTGTTTTTTGTCTCCGGAGTCTTTTGGTTTGCGCAGCCTGGCGATCTCCGGAAAACCGCCATCGCTGCGATGCGCTCCAGTTCCCAAAACGCATAAATATACTTTATCCGCCTTGCCGCCCCACGAACATAAGGAAACGCCTTATTCTCAGGCGACAAATCCATTAATCTCTCTTTTTTTCGTTCCCGAAGCGGCAATTCACCTTGACATCTCGGTCAAACCCTATATTCTGAAACCGTGCATCCGACGCGGTCTTGCGGACGCAACCCGGCAGCAGCAACAAAGGACCTGAAGGAAGGAGAAAGGAATCGACCATGGGTGTTTATCTCGGACTGGACAGCAGCACGCAAAGCCTCTCAGCAATCATAATCGACACGGCGACCGGCACGGTCCTGACCGATGAAAGCGTCAACTACGGCAAAGATTTGCCCGAGTACAACTGTCCCAACGGCGTTCTGCCGCACACCGATCCGCTGGTCCAGCATGCCGACCCGCTGGTGTGGGCCGCCGCCCTCGACCTGCTCCTGGAGCGCCTGCACGCGGCCGGCGCACCGCTGGACCAAGTCCAGGCCGTCAGCGGCTCCGGGCAGCAGCACGGCTCGGTATACCTCAACGAAACCTTTCACACCGTCCTCCAGGCTCTGAGTCGGGAGCGGCAGCTCGCCGATCAACTAGAACCAACCCTCACGCGCAAAACCGCTCCCATCTGGATGGACAGCTCGACCAGCCAACAGTGCGCCGAGCTGACTGCCGCTATCGGGGACCGACTCCAAACCGACACCGGCTCCCCCGCCATCGAGCGCTTCACCGGCCCCCAAATCCGCCGATTCCATCAGACCGACCCCGCATTGTACACCGAAACGGCCCGAATCCACCTGGTCAGCTCTTTCCTGTGCTCGATTCTGTGCGGCGAGGACGCCCCCATCGACCACGGCGACGGCGCCGGCATGAACCTGATGAATCTGAAAACCCTTGATTGGGACCGCGAGATCGCCGAAGCCACAGCACCAGACCTGTTGTCGAAACTTCCCCGACTTCAACCATCGGCGTCCGCGGCAGGCGCACTAAGCCCCTACTTCGCCAAATTCGGCCTGCGCCCCGGCATTCCGGTGGTCTGCTGGTCCGGCGACAATCCCAACAGCCTGATCGGCACCGGCGCGGCAAGCCCCGGCACCGCCGTGATCAGCCTCGGCACCAGCGACACATTTTTCGGTGCCATGGAGCAACCGGTGGTCGATCCCAACGGATACGGCCATGTCTTCGGCAATCCCGCGGGCGGCTTTATGAGCCTGATCTGCTTTAAAAACGGCTCACTCGCCCGCGAGGCCGTCAAGGACCAGCGCAATGTCGACTGGACCGCCTTCGACGTCACCGCATTCGAGGAAACGCCGGTCGGCAACAACGGCAACCTGATGCTGCCCTACTTCGATCCGGAGATCACCCCCGTGGTGCTCGAAGCCGGAGTGCGCCGGCGCGGCGACGAGGACTTCTGCGCCGGCAACGCCCCCGCCGCAGTCGACATTCGCGCCGTGGTCGAATCCCAGGCGCTCGCCATGCGCCTGCATTCCGAATGGATGGGGCGGGACTTCGTCACCCTGCGGATCACCGGCGGCGCCTCCAAAAGCCCGGGGCTGAGCCGAGTTCTCTCCGACGTGTTTCAGGCGCGATTGGAGAAAATCAGCGTTGCGAACTCCGCGGGCCTGGGGGCCGCCATGCGCGCCGCCAACGCGGCCGGCGGAGAAGCATTTGCGGACCTGGCAAACACTTTCTGCGCTCCCGTCGACACTGTCGAGCCCATTGAAGAGCATGCGGAGACATACGACAAACTTCTGGAGCAATATCGCGCATTCGAAGCCACCGCAAAAGTATAACAGACATCTCGCACGTTCAGCCCGAAAAAGTAAAACAGGCATCCCTGCCTGTTCAACCGAAAAAAGTAAAACAGGCATCCCTGCCTGTTCAACCGGAAAAAGCATGACAGGAAAGAAATCATGAACATGCAAGTACAAAATCACATCCTCGTCGGCGTCCACATCCACAATCGTCTTGAACAGGCCGTGGACGTCCAGCGTCTGCTCACAGAGTACGGCGCACACATCAAAACCCGTTTGGGGCTGCACGAAACACAGCCCGAAGGAGTGGCGGGCAACGGTCTGCTGGTCCTTGAAACCGTCGGCGACCCCGCCGCCATTGAAGGGCTGATCGCCAAACTCAACGCCCTCGACGGCGTCGAAGCCGACAAAATGGTCTTCGCTCATTGAGTCTCATAGGAACCCCGATGAACCATTCCGTATTCTCACGACGGTGGAGGGGTGCGCGCGAGCGCACCCCGGATCTGCCCGGCACCCATGTTCTCTCACTGCTCATTCTGGGTGCGTGCCTGGCATTCTCCTCCGACGCGGTGCGCGCCCAAAAGGATTCCACGTCGGACCTCCCAGACCGCTTGAGTCTGGAGGAAGCCCGCCGCATGGCCCTCGAGCGCAATCCCACCCTGGACTCCGCGCGCGAGCGGGTCCGCGCCGCCTTGGCGGCAGTGCGCCGGGCGGAATCGGAACGCTGGCCGACCTTGGATGTGACGGCTTCGGCCAGGCGCATGGAGGAGGTCGCCTTAGCTGGTGGCGGCGGGCAACTTGTGGAGACTCCGTACGAGACCTACAGCCTGAAGGCGCAGTTGGATTGGCTACTGTTCACGGGCTTCCGCATCCGCAGCGGCATTGCCGGCGCCGAGGCCGGCGCAGACGCGGCGTCACTGAACCTGCACGATGCCCGCCGTCTGCTCAACCAGGCCGTGGGCACCGCCTTTCACCAGGCGTTGCTCGCACGGGAAAACGTCGAAGTCGCCGAACGGGATGCATCCTTCAACGAGCGCCTGCAAAAGGAGGCGGAAAAACGCAAGGACGCAGGCACGGCCGGGCGCGAAGACGTTCTGAACTTCACCGTGCGCGCCGTCCAGGCAGACAACGAGGCCATCGGCGCCCGCCGGGACCTGCACACCGCCCGCATCGCCCTGGCCGAACTGCTCCACCTGACACCTGCGGAACTGCCTAACCGCGTGTCCCTGGCCGAACCCGACTCCGAGCCGGAAACCGTCCCCGACGTGGCTGCCGAAGTTCAGTTCGCCCGCAGCCGTCGGCCCGATTTGCAGGCCGCCCGTCGGCAGCTCGAACAGGCCAAGACCGAACTGACCAGCGCGCGCTCGGACAACTACCCGCAAGTGAGCGGATTCGCCTCCGCAGCCCGAACCCGCACGGAAAACAGCGGAGCGGCGGACGGAACCGACGACGACATCTCCCTGGGAATCGCGGTCTCCTGGAACGCCTTCGACGCAGGCTTGACCAAAGCCGGGGTAGAGGCGGCCGCGGCACGCGTCGCCGAAACTCGCCATGAGCTGGCCGGACTCACGACCCGCATATCCGCCGAGGTGCGCCGGCAGCATGAACAGCTCGCCGCCGCGTTGGAACAACTCGAATTGGCCGAAAACGTTCTGAACATGACCCGTGAAATCCGCGATATCGTCACCCGAAAGTACAGCGTCGGGCAGGTG
>CAZSBQ010000197.1:0-7831 GCA_964604795.1 uncultured Victivallales bacterium
TCCACCGGTGCAGGAAACCGTCCCAGTGAATTACAGTGCGGTGGCGAGGATGAGCGCCAGCACCGGGATGGTTAGGACCGTGGACAGGACGATGACCGCGGCGGTAAGCGGGGCGTCGCCGTCCAGCCGTTCGGCCATCACGTACGATGCCGTGGCAGTGGGGCAGGCAAGAAAAAGCAGGGCGACCAGCAACTGCGTCCCGGAAACGCCGAGCAGCCGGGCGGCGACCAAACCGGCCAACGGGCAAAGCCCGATTTTGATGGCCGTCCCCGCTAGGGTGGCGCGCACGTGCCCCCGCAATGCTGCAAACGAGAGTGAAGCGCCGATCCCGAGCAGCGCCAGCGGCAGCGCCAGCTGACCAAGGGCGGAAAGCGTGCGCTCTACCAAGCGCGGCAGCGGCAACCCCGTCAACGCGTACAGTAGTCCGGCGACCACGCCGATCAGAATCGGGTTGGAGCCCATCTGCACGAAGACGTGCCCCAGCCCGCGGCTTTCCCCCCGCTGCCGGTCGCCGCCGCGAAGCAGCACCCAAATGGCGGCGATGTTGTAGAGCGGAATCAGCGGCGCCATCGCCAGGACCGCAATCGCCTCATCCTGCGCTGTCACCCCCTGTTCCGCTCCGGCCAGGGCGAACAGCACCACCGGCAACCCCACGTACGCCAGGTTGCCGCGAAACGACGCCTGTACGAACGCCGCCTGAGAGGCTGGACGCAGCCCGAGGGCGGCGCCGAAGGGAAACGAGGCAAGCAACGCCACCACCGTGCCGCACACCATCACCACAAACGCCTCGAAGGCCGTCTGCAGATCCGGCGTCATCACCGCGGTTTTCGCAAACAGCAGACAGGGAAGGGCTACCCAGTAGACCAATCGATTGGTTTGCCGGAAAAACGCTTCCTCTGCAAACCCGATGCGGCGCAGAAAAACCCCGAGAGCAATGATCAGGACGATGGGCCCCAACGTGCCGAAGACATACATGAGTTCACCCGAAAAACGTTAAATTACTCGACATCAAAGGGCTTGAATATCTGCGAATGTTCTGCGTCAGCTCGATTGCGCAACCAACAATATATTTGTTATTAATGAGTCCACTCTAAAAAGTCATTTTTTCCGATTTCGAAGGCCTGGAAGGCCTGTTTCATCGTAACCCCGGGCCTGTCTGCGTGCGGCACGCAGACAGGTCCGGGGCTACGGTGAAATGCCCCATCCGGGGCATGATTAGGGTTTTTAGAGTGGGCTCATTAATGCATTTGGCAGGGCGAGACAAATACTGAAATTTTCTGCCGCCAGGCGCAGATATGCGTGTCAACGCCTGGACGGATATGGCATTACGGGCACGACTACCGTTTTTGCGGCAAAATCACACTGTTTCATTCACTCCATAACCGCGCATGCGCCTGTCCCAAATGTTCTCCCGGCCGGAAACTGCGCAAGTCACCTTTGAAACACACTTGAAATGGTGCGCCGTTGTTACATAGTGCCCAGGTTTTTTCACAATCCGCAGCCAGGCGGGGAAAGGTACAGGCATATGTCCACAAGCATTTTTGATTTTTTCGCTCCGCTCAAAGAGGTGAGAAGCTTCACCAGAACCCGGCGCGGCATAGAGCTTGCCGTTGATGGTGAGCTGGTCCGGCTTGATTTTGTCCGGGGCGACCTCCTGCGTTTGAAGGTTTCCCAAGCGGGCCGGTTTGATGAACAGCCCACGTTTGCCGTTGTGCGGGATGAATTTGGCGCATGCGATTTTACACTTGAAGATGGCGAAGATGAAGTCTGTCTCGCATCTGACGGGCTTGCCGTGCATGTCCAAAAGGACCCGTTCAAGCTGCGTGTCGAGCGCAGCGACGGTACTCCTATTTTGGACTCGGAAGCTGATTGGAGCTATCGATACTTGAACAATGAATGGGTGGTGCGACGCCGACGTTCGAAAATGGACGCGTTCATTGGTTTGGGGGAGAAGACTGGCGGCATCAATCATGACGGCCGATCCCTCACCATGTGGAACAATGACATTCTCGCACCGGATGTGGACGGAGCCGTGGCCCGCAGTCGGGACGAATCGGACCCGGAGCACTGTCCCACCAGCGACCGGTACGACCCCTATTACATCTCTATAAACCTGCTTTATCATCTGGCCGCAGACAACCAGCATTCCGCCGCCGGTTCGTTTATGGACAATGGCTACCGCCTGCACTACAATTTCAGCAACAACGAGTACTACGAGATCCACGGCAAAGGCGGGCAGCTGACCGAATACATTTTTGCCGGCCCGAGCATCCAGTCGATTCTCAGTCAGTATTCCGATTTAACCGGCAAGCTTTGTGCGCCGCCCCTGTGGGCACTTGGACATCACCAGTGCCGCTGGCATCATTATACGCAGAACGAGTGGGAGGCCCTTGCTGAAGAATACAGGAAACGCCGGATTCCCTGCGATACGCTGTGGCTCGATATCGGGTACATGGACGAGTATCGGGTCTTCACCTGGGATCATGAGCGTTTCCCTGAGCCGGACAAGGCGCTGCGGCGGTTGAGGGAAAAAGGATTCCGCGCCATCACGATCATTGACCCGGGGGTGAAGTGCGAACCGGGTTATGCCGTGTACGACGAAGGCCGCGAACGAAACTTGTTCTGCAAAACCGAGAGTGGTCAAACCTACCTCGGTCAGGTTTGGCCGGGGCGCACGGCGTTTCCTGACTTTGTTCAGGAAGAGACCAGACGCTGGTGGGGCCGTCTGAATGCGGAGCACGTCAAAAGCGGGGTGGCGGGGATCTGGAACGACATGAACGAACCCGCGACCGGCACTGTCCCGCCGTACGAAATGCGGTTTGATGTCGACGGCAGAAACCACACCCACGAGAGGTACCATAACCAGTACGGCCTTCTCATGGCCATGGGAACGGCCGAAGGAATGCATACGGCAATGCCGGAACTGCGAACTTTTATTCTGAGCCGTGCAGGGTTTGCGGGAATTCAGCGGTATGCGGCAAACTGGACTGGCGACAACTGTTCGAAATGGGAACACCTCGCCATGAGCATCCCCATGAACTGCAGCCTTAATCTTTGCGGTCAGCCGTTCGTGGGCAGTGATATCGGCGGCTTCTGCGGCAATACGACCGCCGAGCTGCTAGTGCGGTGGTACCAGTACGGAACCTTCCAGCCGTTCATGCGAAACCATAATATTATTGGAGCAGATGCACAGTATCCCTGGTCGCTGGGCGTGGAAGCCGAAGAATTGATTAAAGCAGCCATAATCCTGCGGTACCGGTTGCTCCCATATATTTACACTTGTTTTATGCTCAGTTCGGAGACCGGCGAGCCAATTCAGCGGCCTCTTATTTATGAGTTTCAGGGTGATCGGAATGTACTGGAGAACAACAGTGATTTTCTGTTCGGTCCGCACATGCTGATCGCCCCGGTGACGGAGGAAGGTCAGCGCGTTCGCGAACTTTACCTGCCCCCAGGGCAATGGATTGACATTAACTCCGAAGTCTCCTACGATGGGGGACGTCAGATAAGCGTGACAGCAGATCTCGACGTTTGTCCCATGTTCCTCAAAGCGGGTGGCCTGATTCCAACCGCCGACGTTGTGCAGAGCACCGAGAGCTATGCGCCCGAAAAGATTACGCTGCTCGTGGCGGTGCCGGAGGAGGATGGCGAAACCCTAAGTTACCTGCACGAAGACGATGGCGTTACGTACAAATACCAATCGGGCGAAATGGTGCGTACCGAGTTCCGGCTGGGACGCATTGGGAATCAATTGACGCTGAAAGGGATAAGCAGCGGCCAGGGGTTTCCCGAACACACGCGCAAACAGTTTCGAGTGCGGTTTTTGGGCGCGGACATTCCTACAACAGTGATTGAGAACTGCGGCGAGAGTTTTGAGGTGCAATTCGAGCTGTGACGACCGAAAACGGAGCGCTCGGAACTCCCGATAGAATCTCGGCAATGCGCAGGGCCGACGGAACGCTGTCGTCCCAATGCCCGATTCGCGTTTCGGCGGGTAAAGTCTCAAGGAGAAAGCGGCCGCCAGCTTATAACCGTACATCCAACATGACGATCGTCCATTTGGATGTACGATTGTTTGATGCTGCTCCTTCCAACTCCAGCGCCGATTGCACCGTCGACAGCCTCCCCCCGCACCGGCTGAAAATACAATGCCACAGTTTGCCGCTATTTGCTGGCACTTTTTTCCATGCCTTGCCCAAGGGCCTGGAGGTCTTCGCCCATGCCCTGGACCGTGTTGCATCCGCCGGTTGCCAGTGTCAAAATGGCGGCGGCAACGATCATAGCACAAATAGATACGATTTTCATGGTTGGTCTCCTGTTTTTACCGGCGACCGGTGAGATTGCGGAGTTCGCGGTCGGACTGCTTTTTGCGCATGTCGTCGCGCTTGTCTCCTTTCTGTTTTCCTTTGCACAGGCCCACCTGGAGTTTGATGAGCCCGTGAGCCAAGTAGAGCCGAAGGGGGACGATGGTCAGCCCCTTGGCGTCCACGTTCTGAGCCAGCCGGCGGATTTCGTTGCGGTGCATGAGCAAGCGGCGCGGCCTGCGGGGATCATGGTTTTCCGCGCCGGCCGCCTTGTCGTAGGGCGCGATATGGGCGTCGACCAGGAACAGCTCGCCTCCCTCGGGGCGAACGTAGGCTTCGTCCAGGGAGGCGTTGCTGGCGCGGCAGGACTTGACCTCCGTGCCCTGCAGCTCGATGCCGGCCTCGAACGTCTCCTGCACGTGGTAGTCGTGAAACGCTTTCTTGTTGCGGACGAGATCGGGCATGGGAGCGGTTCCTGGGGCTCAGAGGTGAATCATGGCTTTTACGACGCCGTCGGCATACTGATCGACCAGGTCGAACGCCTGTTTGCACTCGTCGATTCCGAAGTGATGGGTGGCCATGAATTCGGGGTTGATCTCGCCATTGGCGATGAGGTCGAGGGCGGGTTGCACGCAGCCGTTTTGCCGGCGCACGTTCTGAAAGGTCAATTCGTGGCGCCGCGCAATGTCGGGGGTGTAGCAGATCCGGTCGACTTCCGGGATGCCGACGATCATCAGCGTCCCCCCCGGTTTGAGCAGCGCGGCGCCCTGGTCGATGGCCGCCTGCTCGCCGCAGCACTCGAAAACCACATCCAGAAGCTCCGGAGTCTCGGCGGATATCTCGCCGACGACATCCTGGCTTTCGGGGTTGCCGGTCCAGTGCGCGCCGTGGTCGGCGGCGAGTGCGCGCCGGTAGTCGAGCGGATCGGTGACGTACAGGCGGGCGGCCCCCTGACTGCGCGCAGGCAGGAGCACGCTCAAACCGATGGGCCCAGCGCCGAGAATGCCGACGGACTTGCCCGTCAAACCACCCGCCATCCGAGTAGCGTACAGGCCGATGGACAGCGGTTCGGACAGGGCGGCCTCGTCGTAGCTCATGCTCTCCGGGATGGGAAAGCAGCATTCCGCGGGCATGACGAGATATTCGCCGAGGCAGCCCTCCAATTGGCCGGGACAGCCCAGGAATTTCAGGTGCCGACAGGTGTGCGGGCGGCCGGTGCGACACTGGTCACAGTCACCGCACGAGACGGCGGGGTCCACCGCCACGCGCTGACCGGGGGACAGGTCTGTCACCGCCGACCCGACCTCGGCGATCTCGCCCGCCATCTCGTGTCCTACGGCGTAGGGGAAATCGACGACCTGGCTGCCGATCCGCCCCGTCGTGTAGTAATGCACGTCCGAACCGCACACCCCCACCCGGCGCACCCGAACGAGCACGTCGTCTCCCCGTTGGATGGCTGGAGCGGGGCGGTCGCGGACCTCGATGCCGCGAAGCTTTGTCAAAACGGCGGTTTTCATGTCATTCCTCCAAGCGGTTGAGGGCGGAAACGATGGCACGCACCGCCGCCTGGTCGATGTTCGAACCGGTGCCGACGCCCCAGGCCGAGCCGTCCTCCTCGCGCCGGAGGCGGATGAAGGCGACGGCCTCCGCGTCGGCGGTGTTGCCGATGGCGTCCTCCTCGTACTCCTCCAACGTGAA
This sequence comes from uncultured Victivallales bacterium, assembly GCA_964604795.1. Classification (GTDB taxonomy): domain Bacteria; phylum Verrucomicrobiota; class Lentisphaeria; order Oligosphaerales; family CAZSBQ01; genus CAZSBQ01. Next base: position 6,003 of record CAZSBQ010000197.1, read on the forward strand.
CTGAGGCAGCGGCAGCTGCCGAATGGCGCGGGCAAAGGCGGAAATCGGCCCGCCCCCCGAGCCGGAGAGCGTCGCTTCCTTGCCCTTGTAGCGCACATGGGCCTCGCCGTCGATCTGCGACGGATCCTCCGCGGACGGACGCGGCCAGTAGTTGACCAGCTCGAGCGGTTCCGAGCGCATGTACTCGCCGACAAAAATGTCCCAGACTTCGCCGGACTCGACCTCCTTGGCTTTGCGGTCGGCGTACTCCTGGACCTTTTTGCTCAGCTCGATCAGCAGCTCGCGCGGCGGGTTGATGCCGTAGTCCTGCGCCAGCACGTGGGCGATTCCGCCCTTGCCGGACTGACTGTTGATGCGGATGAACTTCTCGAAACTCCGCCCCAGGTCCTGCGGGCCGATGTGCAGATACGGAATCTTCCAGGCGCCGAAGAATTCCTCCAGCTCCTTGCGCTTGGTCAGTCCCTTGTGGATCGCATCCTGATGGGAGCCGGAAAAGGCGGTGAAAACCAGCTCGCCCGCGTACGGATGACGGGGATGAACCCCCATGCCGGTCAGTTCCACCACATCGTCCACCACCGACTCCAAGTTGCTGAAGTCCAGGCCGGTGTCGATGCCCATGTACTGCAGATTCAGGGCCAGGGTCACCAAGTCGACGTTCCCGGAACGCTCGCCGTGTCCGAGCAGCGTCCCTTCGACCCGGTCGGCGCCGGCCATCAGCGACATCTCCGTGGACGCCACCGCGCAACCCATGTCGTTGTGGGTGTGCAGGCTGACAGCGCTGCGGTCGCGATGCTTCAGGCGTCGGATGAACTCCTCGATCATGTCGGCATACTCGTTGGGCGGCCGGCGCTCGACCGTCGCCGGCAGATTCAGATTCACGACCTCGCCCCCCTTCGGATTCCAAATCTCAACCACCTCGTCGCACAGTGGCGCCACGAAATCGAGATCGCTGTCGGTGAACTCCTCGGGCGAGAACTCCAGGCCGATGTCGCTGCCGTCCTCCTTCGCAGCCTGATCGGCCAGTTCGCGGATGAGTTTGACCGCCTCGACGGCCATTTCACGCGTCTGCTCCTGATCCTTGCCGAACACGAAGCGCATGTGCAGGTCGCTGGTGGCAGTGTAGACATGGCAGATGCCGTTTTTGACTCCCTTCAGCGCCTCGAACGTCCGCCGGATCAGCGGCTCGCGCGCCTGGGTCAGGACCGATATGGTGACATCCTCGGGGATGCGGTTCTCCTCGATCAGATCGCGGCAGAACTGAAAATCGTCCGAGGAAGCGGAGGGGAACCCGATCTCAATCTGCTTGAACCCGATGCGGACCAGCAAATCGAAGTACTGCTTCTTCTGCTGCGGATTCAGCGGATCGGGCAGAGCTTGGTTGCCGTCGCGCAGATCCACCGCGCACCATGTCGGCGCGGAGGTGATCCGCCGGGACGGCCACGTCCTTTCCGTCATCGGCACTGGTGGTGGTACAGCGTATTTGGGGGATTTCATTGGTGAATTTCCTTAGTTTGGCAGCCGTTGCCGCACAGACAAATATCATTTTGGAACACAAAAAAACCTGCAACTGCGGGTGGGCCGGCGGGGTTGCAGGTTCTTGTATCGACGAAAACGGATGATCAGTCCGAACACGGCACAACCCGCACCGGCCCGCGTAGAGCGAGCAAGGCCAGCCCCATAAGTCGAGCGGTCAGTATGTGCGTCGTCGGATTCATCATCGTTCATTGCCCTTTTGGGCATATTAAAGCACGATTACACCACTTGTCAACCGCACATGAAAAAATGGCTGAGTCCACTCCAAAGAACTCAATCATGCCCCGGATGGGGCA
>CAZSBQ010000198.1:0-7822 GCA_964604795.1 uncultured Victivallales bacterium
ATCGTAACTGTCAGATTCGCCGTGACGGCGACAAATTTAAATTCCGCAGCGCTGCAAGTTCGCTGCTTCGGGGCCTTGCCTTTTAATCTGTCCGGAGAAGCCGGGATAGTTCGTCGTATTCGTACCCTTCGACAAGGGGCTCGGGGGCGGCGGTTGCGAGGTCCGCAACGGTTCGGCGCAGGGTGCGGATGTCGCCGCGCGCCACGGCCTGCTGCAGCGATTCGACGGTTTCGGCGGGGACGGCGGTCCAGTCTTCGGGCGTGAGTTCGGTTGGTCGCCGTTCGTCCGTTCGCTTTTGCTGTACTTCCCCGGAGGCATCCGCCTCGTGCTCGTACCGAACCTGCACGGCCTTGGCAATCTCATCAAAGAAGATTGAGTCCACTCTAAAAACCCTAATCATGCCCCGAATGGGGCATTTCACCGTAGCCCCGGACAACGTCCGGGGGAACCAGTTTCCAAAAAAAGAGCGCTGAAAGCGGTCCTCAATCTCCTTCGCGGGCAACGCCATGAGGTGCCCTTTCAGGGCACGTCAACGATCAAACAAAATCCCCGGGCGCTGCCCGGGGCTACGATGAAACAGGCCTTCCATGACTTCGGAATCGAAGAAAATGACTTTTTAGAGTGGACTCATAGGCTATAGTTTCATGAAAGCGTTTTACTCTACGGGTTCACGCAAAAACAGCTTCACATTTTAACGGCGACGCCACGAACGAAAAGCGACCCCCAAGGAGGCAAACCATGCCGGATAAAGATGATATCTCAGATTGCACCTGTAGCGAGTGCCACGGCGTACATCCGTCGGAGCCGTTTGCGAGTGACTTCGCAATCTGTCTTCAAGACCCTGAGTTCGACCCTTACATCGACGAAATCATCGAGCGTCAGGATTTCTCGCGCTGCCAGGAGTTGGTGCAACGAAAACGGTTCCCGTGGGACCGGACGGCCTGTGACAAGTTTGCTCCGATTGACGACCTGGACGAAGGCGAAGAGGCCGAGTGGTCGCCGGAGCTGACAGCCAAGATGATCAAATTGGCCCAAAGCGGCGAACTCACGGGCGAAACGCTCAAGCAGGCGATGCTCGAAGACGCTGTAAGCCGAATTGACTGGGCGAACAGGTCGATTGACAACGAAGTTCGCGAGCTGGCAGAAGCCAAGTCGTTTGATGAGCGGAAGCAGGCAGTGCGGCGTTTCGGCGGTCTCATTGCCCAAGGCAATCGAGCCGCGTTCGACGCTCTCGCCGCTCACTTGCGCGATCTGCCGCCGCCCGAAAGCGCTCCGGAGAAAGGCCTCCGCATCGAGATTCTGCGCCAGCTCCGCTTCACAAGTGACCCCGACAGCATGGCGAAATTGGCTCATCTCTTGGTCGACGACCTGTTTCGTACGCCCTCGAACAACACGACGCGCACTTGGTACACGGAAGTGTTCCGCTACTTCGAACGCTTTTGCCCCAGAGCCGCGGCCGTGGCCGCGTTGCAGCCGATGCTTGATTCCCCGCAATTTTCGTACCGAATCAAGAAACGGGTGCGCGGCATTTTGGATCGACTTTCGGGCACCGGGCAGTGGTAGCAAGACCCGATCACCCTGCTACCGACTCGCGCGAAGGCCATTTCGCAAGAATCCGGGTGGACTTTATCAGATGTGTCGGCGGGCCTCCGATCTGCTTTTGTTGGCCTTTGGCCCAAGTCGGGATTTCTCCTGTCCTGTCCCGTAGGAACAGCAAGAGTTCATTCAGGATGCTATCTCAATGGCGGTTCTCCAGGACATGGATGTCCGGTAAAAGCAAATCGGAGGACCCGGCCATGCCCGCCTGCAAAAGTAGAGGTCGGCGCCCCGACGACCGAGGGGGGCGACGACCGGGCGCGGAGGCCGCGCCCTCTACTCTGTAAGGGGTGAAGAACATACGCGAACATTATGCCGGTTTATTCGCATGTCATTGATGCCTCTGCGGGCACTTTCCCCTTCTTCCTGTGCCTCTTCATCCGTGGGTCGGCTTTGCCATCCGTGGGATTCCCTTTTCATCCGCGAGAGGATTCCGCCTTCGACGGGACACCCGGAGTTCCAGTGTCCGTCACCCCGGCTCGTCGGAGTCTCGCCCTCTCCATCGGGGAAAAATCACACCGCCCCCTACCTCAGAAAGGAATTGCCCTGCAAGTCGCTGCTTCGGGGTTGGTCCTGCGCTTATGAAACAGACTCCGTGCCATCGGATTTTTCAACTGGTTTCTTGGGGATCACGACAATCTGGCCGTTGTGCCGGATGATATCCACCTCGACCCCATAGGCTTCTTTGATTGTGTTCGCTTCGACGGCATGGGGTTCGGCGTGGGCAAAGACTCGGCCCTGCTTGAGAAACAGCAGGTGGTCGGCGAAGCGGAAGCCTAGGTTGATGTCGTGCAAGGTCATGATGGCGGCCATGCGGTGTTCGCGGACGATGCGGCGGATGAGCGCCAGGATGTCGAGCCGGTTCTTGAGATCGAGGCTGCTGGTCGGCTCGTCGAGCAGCAGGACGGAGGGTTCCTGCACCAATGCGCGGGCGATGCAGACCTTCTGCAGTTCGCCTCCGCTCAACTCGTCCAGGTAGCGCAGAGCCAGCGGGTTCAGCCCGAGCCGTTCGAGTGCGCCGCTCGCCTTGCTCAGGTCGGTCTTCGAGGGCGACCAGACCATGTGGGGCTTGCGGCCGAGGAGCACGGCATCGAAGACTTTCACGCGGTTGGCTTCATTGCGCTGGGCTACGTATCCCAGCCGGCGCGCGACCTCTGCCGGGTGCAGTCGCAGGATATCGGCATCCTCGACGCGCACCACGCCTTGTCCGGGGGTGATCAAACCGTTGATGCAGCGCAGCAACGTGGTCTTGCCGGCGCCGTTGGGACCGAGGATCGCCAGAATCCGTCCGGCGTCGAGCGAAAACCCGACGTCTTCCAGGACGAACTGCCGTTTGTGGTAGCCCGCGCGAATGTTCTGGACGGAAAGCATCATGATCGGGCCCCCCTCCGCAGCAGAAGATACAGAAACGCCGGTGCGCCCAGAAATGCGGTGAGCACCGCCACGGGCAGGACGTGCGGGGCAAGAATGAGCCGCGCCGCGGTGTCCGCGGCCAGCAGCAGAGCACTGCCGGCGAGACAAGTCGCCGGCAGAAGAAAACGATGATCGTCACCGACGATGCGGCGGGCGATGTGCGGGCAGATCAGACCGACGAAGCCGATCACGCCAAGGAAAGCCACGATCACCGCGGTCAGCATCGATGCCGCAACCATGCCGGTGATGCGCACGCGTTCGACTCGCACGCCCAGACTGCGGGCGGTTTCGTCGCCGGCGTCGATGGCGTTGTAGTTCCAGCGATTGAACAGAAAGAAGAGCAGTCCCGCCGCCACCGTTGCGGCCATATAGCCCACCTCGTGCCAGCCGGCCCGCCCGACGTCGCCGAAGGTCCAGAACACCATGGCCGCGAGCTGTACGTCGTCGGCAAAGAATTGGAGAAACATGGTCCCGGCCCCAAACAGCGATCCGAGCGCCACTCCGCTCAAGACCAGCACCTCCGGCGTGGCGCCGCGAATGCGCCCGATGCCGATGATGATCAGGGACGCCGCCATGCACGCCGCGAACGCGCAGACGGCGGTCAGGCCGGGCCGGGCGAGGCTGACCGCCTCGGCTTGCGTCGACTGCATGACGCCGGTGCCGAGTCCCATGACCGCGAACGCCGCGCCAAAGGCGGCGGCCTGGCTCAAGCCGAGCGTAAACGGCGATCCGAGGGGGTTGCGCAGGATGGATTGCATGCTGGTGCCCGCCGCCGCCAGTCCGGCGCCCGCCAACAGAGCCGCCAACGCGTGAGGCAGCCGAATGTCGCGAACAATGATGCCCCATTGCGCGTCCGTTTCCAGCCCCGCCAATGCCCGTATGACTTGCGCAAGCGGAACTCGAACCGCCCCCAGCGCAAGGGCCGCTGCGAACAATGCCGCACAGAGCAGTGCCAAGGCGGCGACAATACCCGCCTTGCGGCGAGTGTGCGCCGAGTATTCGACGGGTATTTGACTATGGTTCAGATGCGACATGATGATTACTCTGAGGGAATGCGGCGGAATGCCAGTCCTTTGAGTTCGTTGTTCAATTTCTGAAAGGCCGGACCGCCATTCAGAAACGCGGCTATTTCCTCGGCTTTGGCCAGCGGATCGACATCGGCAAACCGTTCGGGGTACAGCACGCTGCCCACGTAATAGGCATTGGCGAAGACGCTTTCGTAGTTGCAATGATATGATTTGTGAGGAAACAGGCCGTAAATGCGGCCTGCGCGGACGGCTGACAAGTTGCGGAAGGCGGGATCCGTGCGGAGTTGCGACAGCGCGTCGGCGTTCGCGTCCAGGCGCAGGGTCGAAATGTCGATGAAGATAATCTCGGGATCCCACATCATAATCTTTTCCTTGGAAACTACCGCGTACGATTGCGGCGTGCCGCCGTTCGCCGGCGCGGCGGCATTGCGCGCCGACACGAAATCGAAGGGTTCGAACGCCGGACTGGTCGACTGCAGCCCGTGCGGCCCCCTGTGCCCTATGCCGCCAACGTAGCAGACGCGGCGTTCTCCCTCCGGAATGTCCCGGGTGCGCCGGCGCAAGTCCTGCTCCAATTCATCGAAGTAGTCGATGACCTCGCGTGCACGCTGTGTTTGGCCGACGATCTTGCCCATGGCCATCAGGCTGCGGTTGAGGTCGCTCCTTGCACTGCCCAGATCGCCGTAGTGAAGGGGAAGCACCGGGATACGCGTCTTTTCCTGCAGTTGCGCCGGCATCATGCCCCGTCCGCCCGACATTTTAAAAATCACTTGCGGCTGCGGATCGAGCGCAGCAATCAGTTCCGGATTGTCCCATCCGCGGAACTCTCCAAAAAGAGGGTATTGCCTGAACTGGGGATTGGCGATCGCGTAGGGCCGCGCGTCCAGGGGCGAGCCGCGCCGCTCGATGCTGTCAACCGCGACGATGCGGTCCTGCGCCTGCAGATACGTGAGCAGGCGCAGGCATCCGGCGCCGGAACAAAGTGCCCGCGCCGCCGGTTCGGCCAGTTCCAAGGAACGCCCAAGAGCGTCCGTTGCGGAGTCCGCAGCGTAGCCCTCGGAAGCGGATTTTTCGGCCGCCTCTCTGCCGCAGCCCGCCAACAGTGGAAGGACGAACAGCGCGGAATAAAGCGCACGGGCCGCGCGCCGCCGGCGCCCGCAAGGGGAAAAACAAAAAAAATGCATGGTCAAAAGGTCCATTTCAGGCCGCCAAGAACAATTCGCCCCGGGGCAAGGGTGTCACCGGAGGCCGGGGAACAAAAATATGCACATAGCTTCATGCGTTCCGGATAATCGTCATACCTTCAGGGCAAAAAAACAGCCCCAAAATCACCCCGATCCTGCCGTCGCAACTCAGTCGATCTTCTTCCCGGTTGTGGTCATCACCAACGCACTGTGTTTCAGGCCCTTGATCGACTTCACGGCAGCCACCAACCTGCGGATCTCACCGGCTTCGCCCGTCAGCGTCACGACTTCCAGGCAATTGTCGTGGTCGAGATGAACATGCTGCGTGGAGACCACGGTGTCGCCGTAGTCGTGCTGGACATCCATCAGTTTCTGGACCAACTCGCGGCGGTGATGGTCATACACGATAACGAGTGCTCCAGCCACCGACGTGCCCTCTTGCCACTCCCTCTCGATCAGGGCGTTCCGCATCAGAGCCTTGATTGCCTCCGAGCGATTGGGGAACCCCTCGCGCTCGGACAACAGGTCGAAAGCCCGGAGCAATTCCGGGTTCACCGACACCGTGAATCGAGCTGCTGTACTCATGGTCAATCCTTGATCACACGAAAGCGATCAACGTAATACCGCCCCGCCGTCCGTCAAATCCAAGCCTGTCTTGTTCTACCTGCACAATAAAGCTGTGATTGCGTGAAGACGTGAAACAGAACTCGTAATTTCGCGCAAATTGAACGGGCCTTGGGGACGGGGTGTCTGTGGCAGAGTCAAAAACAAGAGACGGCGGGCTGAAAGTCCGCTCCACTGTCAAAAAATTGCCCCGAATATCATGCCGCTTATCGTCGCCATCACGACCACCAGGGAGATGAACACAAGCGTCTTTTTCGTGCCCATGATGCTGCGGATCACCAGCATGTTGGGCAGACTTAGCGCGGGTCCGGCCAACAGCAGCGCCAGAGCTGGCCCCTTGCCCATGCCCGCGCCGATCAGCCCCTGCAGGATGGGGACTTCCGTGAGGGTTGCAAAGTACATGAAGGCACCGACAACGGATGCGAAAAAGTTGGCTTGGAGCGAATTGCCGCCGACCAGGCCGGCAACCCATTCGGAGGGGATAAGTCCCTCGTTTCCGACACGGCCGAGCAACAAGCCGGCAACCACGACGCCGCCCAGCAGCAGCGGCAGGATTTGCTTGCTGAAGCCCCAGGTGGCGCCCAGCCATTCCTGCATCTCACCTTCTGTCGTGCTGAGGATCACGACCAATCCGATGATCGCCGCGCCAAACGGCACCAGCACCCACAGCCCCTGAGTCGGCAAGGCCGGGGCCAACACCAGCGGTGCCGCGGCCGCCGCCGCAACCTTCCACCAGGGAACGCCGAACCACGCGACCAGGATGCTGCCGAACAGAACACCAAATACAGTCGTGACATGCCATTTGTACCGCCAAATGGTTGTCCAGATGCCGGGAAGCCGGGTTTTGGACTCCACCTCTGTCGCCGGGATCTCGACCTCGAGGTTGACGTGCGAAGACGGTTGGAAGCCGGATTGCTTGCTGGAATGCTCGCGCTCCAGGGGGGGCTGTTCCCCTGCGAGCATCTTTAGGCGATAAACGGCCTCCGGATCATCGGGATCTTCCGGGGCCTGCACGACGGTTGAGCGTAACGTCGTTCCGTCCTTCAGTTCGAATCGGAAGTCATTCGGCGCCCCCCAATTAGAGAACACCAGTATGCCGACCATGACGGCAAAGTAGAGCGCGTTCTTCCAAAGCGGGCGGGACACCACCGGTTCCGGCATGCCCGCCTGACCCTCCGCCTTCTCGGCCTCATCCTTCCTGAAAATGAAGTGCATCAGCAGGCCGATCACCACGCTGAAAAGAATCGCCCCGACCGCGCGGGCCATTCCAAGTTCGATCCCGAGAATCCGCGCGGTAAGGACAATGGCCAGCACATTGACGGCCGGACCGGAGTAGAGAAACGCCGTGGCCGGTCCCAGCCCCGCCCCCATGCGGTAGATGCCCGCAAACAGCGGCAACACCGTGCAGGAGCACACCGCCAGGATCGTGCCGGAGACCGAGGCCACCCCGTACGCCAACACCTTGTTCGCCTTCGCCCCGAGATACTTCATCACCGACGCCTGACTGACGAACACCCCGATCGCGCCCGCGATGAAGAATGCCGGAACCAAGCACAAAATCACATGCTCCCGCGCATACCACTTCACCAGATGAAACGCCTCCAGCACCGCGTTGTCAAAGCGCGTCCAGCCCACCGGCAGCCAGAAGCACCCGGCAAACACCACTACAATCGCCGTCAACGTCCTCCACTCCGATTTCCAGTTCATGGCCTTTCCTCTTTGTTTTGGCTCTTAGATTGTTGGCCTGCAAGCCAACTATCGCTCTGAAAAAAACGCCTGTTCCGCGGATGCGCCCCGCCAACCCTCGGCAAGGCAGTGCAAACTCCCGAAATCAACGGGGTTTCCTGCACCGAAAACACGCCAAACGCCATTGTTGGCAAAATAGCCAAGGATTATTCTTTGTCAACCCCCGCCGATGGAGAGCCAGCGCTGCGGAAATAGTTTTGGACGATTTCCGCTGGAATCCGGATCTGGGCG